>DATCRM010000001.1:0-3004 GCA_036568985.1 Lacunisphaera sp.
AGCGACAGATGCTGGTGAAAATCGGCGCCGACGAATACGTCGCCGCCGGCAGATGCCAGGTTGACGTCCACATACCCGCAGCCCGCCGCATAATCCGAATCGGCGCGCGGAAAGCTGACCGACGAGGCATGCATGGCAAACACGTCCACGCGATTGATCTGAAACTTGAGCGCGGTGGGCGCAGTCCAGACCAGGCTCCCCATCCGGCCGTTGCCGACCGGCATACCCTCCTCGCTTCTTGTCGCAGGTGTGGCGTAGTCGAGGTCGGCGCGGGCAACCACGGCGGGAATGTTCGGAGCGGTCGCCGCGGCTACCGTCACAGTAGCGAGCACAACCGACTGAATGCGCAGGAATACAGACAACATGGGGGTGACACTAGCGAGCCTTCGGTTGGCCCCTGTAACAACCCGATCGATGCTTTCATGGTTAAGTGCGGCGAACGTTTGCAGCTGGAAATACGCCTGGTCTCGCCGGCCTGCAGCGGGCCGGAGATTTATCCATCGAATACTTGCCCGCCGGCGCGGACGCCGATTGCGTCAGTTCATGCTGTCACCCCGTTCCAGCCGGTTCCTTGTCTTGGTCACTTTCACCCTGCTGGCTTTGATCGCTTCCCTGCCCGCTCAGCCCGTGGACGTCCACCCCGTCCGCTCCGGCCCGTCCACCGTATCACTTAATGGAAAATGGGAGTTCGCCTATGTGGCTGGAGAGAAACCCGCCCGACCCAACCTCGACGCCACCATCTCGGTACCGGGCCACTGGGAATTGCAGGGCTTCGCCGAGCCATGCTACGGCACCGAGGAACTGCCCGCCGGCATGGGATTTTATCGGCGCAGCTTCCGCGTCCCGTCGGACTGGAGAGGACAACGGATTTTCCTCCTGTTCGAAGGCGTGCTCTACGGTTTCGAGGCGCGCGTGAACGGCCATGCCGTCGGTTCGTGGGCCAGCGGTTACAACCCGGCTACCTTCGACGTCACCGACTACGTAAAGCCAGGCGTCGACAACGTACTCGAAGTAGACGTCACCACCCGCAGCCACGGCTGGGAGTTCGACGTGAATGATTGCTGGGCGCTCTCCGGCATCTACCGCGACGTGACGCTCTTCGCTTTGCCGGCGGAACATCTCACGGACTACACCGTCCGCACAAAACTGAACCCCGACAGCTCAGCCACTTTGACCGTCAACATTGTCACCAGCGGTCCCGCTGCTTCCAGCGGCCGGCTGCTCGCGCCCAACGGCCAGGTTGCCGGCACCCTCGTTTTTGCGATGGACAAACCGACGGTCGCCGAAGCCGTTCTGCAAGTGCCCAGTCCCAGCCTCTGGACCGCCGAGACGCCCAATCTCTACACCCTCGAACTTAACCTTTCCTCCGGCCAGCGCATCGTGGAAAAGATCGGCCTGCGCGAAGTAGGCGTGGTCGACGGCGTCCTCCAACTCAACGGCCGGCCGATCAAGCTCCGCGGGGTTTGCCACCACGACCTCTGGCCCGACACCGGGCGCGCCACCGACGAAACGAAAATGCGCCGCGACCTCGAACTCATCAAGGCCGCCAACTGCAACTTCGTCCGCACGTCGCATTACCCTCCCCACCCGCGGCTGATCGAGCTCTGCGATGAACTCGGTCTCTACGTCATGGACGAAGTGCCTTTCGGTTTCGGCGAAAAACATCTCACCGATCCGGCCTATCAGGAATCGCTCTATACCCGCGCCCGCGCCACCGTGCGTCGCGATCACAACCGCCCGAGCGTGATCATCTGGAGTGTCGGCAATGAAAACGACAATACACCGCTCACCTTCGCGACGGCGCACCGCGTACGGGAACTGGATCCCTCGCGTCCCGTCTGTTTCCCGCAAATTGGCTCCTATTTCGCCAACAGCTACGAGGAAATCCCGCCCGAGATTGAGATCTACGCCCCTCATTATCCCAAGACGCCCACGGTCCGGGATTATGCCACTCGGCTGACACGTCCCGTGATTTTCACCGAATACGCACATGCGCTCGGCCTGGCCACGGATCAAATCCAGGCGCAGTGGGCCATCATCCAAGCCAGCCCGCGACTCGCCGGAGGCGCCATTTGGATGTTCCAGGACCAGGGCATTCTCCGCCGTGCGCGGCCCGGCGAGACCCCCGCCACCTCGCATGAGCTCGGCCTCAATGTCTGGCCCGACGCGGAGCACTACTACGCCACGCATGGTAATCTAGGCATGGACGGTATCGTCTATTCCGACCGCACACCGCAAACGGACTATTGGGAGGCGCGCAAAGTCTATTCACCGGTGCAGATCACCGCCGCAAATCTCGCCGCCCGCCCCGGCGCCAACCGCATCGCACTTCAGGTTGAAAACCGCTTCGATTTTCGCGCCCTGACCGGCATCACCCTGGCGTGGTCGCTGCAATGCAACGGCGCCGCGATCGAAAGCGGAGAAATTCCGTTGCACGCGGCGGCCCGCACCGAGGAGACGGTCACGATCCCATTCGCGCTGCCGGCCGAGCCCGGCACCGATGTCTTCACCCTCGAGCTGCGCTGCGCCGAGGGCAAGGCCGCCAGCTTCCACGAACGCATCATGCGGCTCGACACGCTGCCAGCCGGCACCTCCCGTGCCGACGTGCTCGTGGCCTCGGGCCCCGCGGCGTCGCTCGGCCTTGAGGAGTCCGCCACCGAGATCCGCGTGACCCATCCTGGTTTCCAAATGCACCTCGCGCGGACCACGGGGGAAATTGCGCTGCAGGATTCCACCGGCAGACTGCTAGCCGCCGGTCTTTATCCTCACGCCGGCCGCCGTTTCACCGAAGGCGAGTTCATGCGCAAGAAAAATGAACTTACCTGGACTGGCACTTATCTGGATCGAGTGGTTGAACTGGAAACCTCAGCCCGAAAAACCGACAAAGGCATAGCGCTCAAAGTACGCGGGCGCTACGTGCGCCCCGACGCGCCCGACCAGTCCCTGCAAGGCGAATTAAACCTGCTCGTAACAACCCGCGGCCAGATCGAAGTCAGCTATGACT
>DATCRM010000002.1:0-21729 GCA_036568985.1 Lacunisphaera sp.
GGGCGAGGCCGGTCCCGGGACTGGCGGGTTCGGAGTGGATGGCGAAAATGCTATCCGGCTGCCGTTGAATCAAACCTCGACGTCGAGGACCTGCCGGCCGCGATACATGCCGGTCTTGGGATTCACGCGGTGCGGACGGAAGGCGCCGCCATCGGTGTCCTTGGCGAACTGGGGAGCGATATAGGCATTGCCCGCACGGCGATTGGCGCTGCGGCGCTTGGATTGTTTGCGTTTCGGATTGGCCATAAGAGGGATTGGTAGTGCGTCCGCTTTGTAAAAACGGACGAATTTTCGTGTATAAAGACGAGGGTGGTAAGGTCGGCTCCGGAGGCCGTCAAGAGTTATAGTCGCAGTCCGCCTCCGGTGCTCACAGGAGGTAGGTCAGCACCAGCACCAACGCCAGCGCCAACCGGTAATAGGCGAAGAAGGCCAGCCCATGTCGCGAGATAATGTGGACGAGAAACTTCACCGCGATCAGAGCCGATACGGCGGCCACGGCGGCCCCGAGCAGGACGTTGCTCCAGCCAAACACCTCGATCATGGCCGGACCGGACTGGACGCCCTTGTAAAGAGCGGCTCCTGCGAGGGTCGGGAGGCCAACCAGAAAACTGAATTCCGCAGCCTTGGCCGGTCCCAAGCCGGCAAGGTAACCGCCCACGATCGTAACCATGGACCGGCTGGTACCGGGCCAGAGCGAGAGGCATTGGGCAAAGCCGATGCCGACCGCCTTGCGCGGGGTCAGGTCCGCGGCATCGCCCCGGGCGCGTCCGACGCCGGCGTTGGCCTCGCGCCAGCGTTCAGCCCAGAGCATCAGGAAAGCGCCCGCGACCTGGGCCACAATCACCGCCCAGATGGAGAACAGGTATCGGTCGATCAATCCGTGCAACAGGAGGCCAACGACGGCGACGGGTAGGAATGCGAGCGCGATGTTGCGGAGGAGGCGCAGGCCCGCGCTGCTCCGGCCGAACAGGCCCCCGAGCATCAGGAAAAGCTGCTGCCAGTAAAGAAACACGACCGCCGCGATCGCTCCCACCTGAATTACCACCGCATAAGTGTCCGCGGCCAGTTTCATGGTCAGCGGCACGCCGCCGGGGTGTTTCTCGGAGGGCGGTTTGTGCCAGAGCGGTTGACCGGCCTTGTCGGTGAGCTGTTGTTCGGACTCGAGCCCGAGGAAACGGTTCGCGACGATCAGGTGGCCGGTGGACGAGATCGGCAGAAATTCGGTCACGCCCTCAACGACGCCGAGGACAATGGCGTCGTTCACGCCGAGTTCGGCGACGGGAACGGGCGCCGCCGGCGCGGCCTCCTCTGCCGCGGCGGCAGACAGGGCAAGTGCGAATGGGCAGAGCAGGGCGGGCAAAAATTGGCGCAGGCGGACAAACACGTGCCCGTGCTCCCAGAATCGTGCGGCACTGTCGAGTTTTATGCTTTGCGCGCCGGCCGGTTTTCCTTCTCCTCGCAGCACCCATGGCCGTCCTTTCCGAGCTCACCGCCCGACTCCGGGCCCGTCAGGATCTTTCCCCCGATGCCGTGCAAGCCGCCGCGACGGCCCTCGGTTCCCCCGAGGTGCCGGACGAGCCCAAGGCGGAATTTCTGCTGGCCCTCGCCGACAAAGGCGAGACGCCCGTCGAAATCGCCGGTTTTGCCGTCGCCTTCCGCGCGCTGGCGGTGAATCCCGGTGTCGAGTCCATCGCGCCGCGCGCCCTCGACATCGTCGGCACCGGGGGCGACCACGCCGGCGGCTTCAATATTTCCAGCCTGGTCGTGCTGGTGCTCGCGTGTGCCGGCGTGCCGGTGATGAAACACGGCAATCGCGGCATTACTTCGAAGTGCGGGAGCGCCGACTTGCTCGCCGGTTTGGGCGTGGACCTCGCAGCCCTGCCGGAAAAATCCCGCCGCGCCCTCGAGCAGCTCGGCTACGCCTTCTTTTTTGCGCCCAACTACCATCCCGCCTTCAAGCACATCGGCCCGGTGCGCAAGCTGCTCGCGGCGCAAGGCCGCCGCTCGGTGTTCAACATCCTCGGTCCTCTCATCAATCCGGGGCGTCCCGCGCACATTCTCCTCGGCGTCTATTCGCTGCCGCTCGTCGACAAGCTGGCGCAAACACTCGAGGAACTCGGCCAGCCGGCTGGTTTGGTGGCCCACGGCATTATTGCGGAGGGGCGCGGTATCGACGAGCTCACCACCGCGACGCCGAACCGCATTCAGGGCGTCGGCCGTCTGCGGGGCACGCGCGGCACTTGGGGGGCGGAAGCCTTCGGCTTGCCCACGGCCGATTTTTCCGAACTCGTGGGGGGCGATGTCACCGCCAATCTCGCCACCGTCGATGCGCTGCTCGCCGGCCGGGGTCCGGCCGGATTGGTCGACACCATCGTGTTCAACGCCGCCGCCGGGCTTCACGTGACCGGCCGCACGCCCGGTATTCGCGAAGGCATCGAACCGGCCCGCGAGCTTTTGCTCGGCGGCGCCGTGAAGGCCAAGATCGCGGCAACCCGGGAGTTTTACCGCTCGTGAGCCGGCAATACTTTGGCACCGACGGGGTGCGCGGCGTCTACGGCGGTCCCGTCATGAACGAGGAATTTGCCTGGCGCCTCGGGGCAGCGGCCGCGGTTTGGTTGCACGACACTAACCAGCCCAAGGGGGCATCGGTGCTCATCGGCCGGGATACGCGCGCCTCCGGTCCTTCGCTGGAAGCGGCGCTCGCCGCCGGTCTGGCGCACGGCGGCTACAAGCCGGTTTCCCTCGGGGTCCTGCCGACACCGGCGGTGTCCCGCGCCGTCTGCAAGCGGGGAGCCGCGCTGGGTGTGGTGGTGACCGCGTCGCACAATCCGGCCGGCGACAATGGCATCAAGTTTTTCGGATCACAGGGCATCAAGCTTACCGACGAGGAGGAAGCCTGCATCGAGGCGCGATTGCCCGCGCATCGAACCGGCAACGCCACGCCTGCGGTCGAGAGTATTGAGGCGGTTCGCGACTACGTGGCGGCGATGAGTTCCCTGCTGACGGATCGGTTGGACGAATGGAAGATCGCTCTCGATACGGCCAACGGCGCCACAGTACGGACCAGCGGTGACACCTTGCGCGCCTACGGCGCCACCGTGCTTGCCATCGGGGCTGCGCCCGACGGACAGAACATCAACGCCGGCGTTGGCAGCGAACATCCGGAGAAGCTGAGCGAAGCCGTGAAGCTTCACGGTGCCCGCCTGGGAATTGCCCACGATGGCGATGGCGATCGTTGTGTCCTTTGCGACGAACAGGGCACGGTCCTGGACGGCGACGAGATCCTCACGATCCTGGCCCTGCATGCGCTCGCCCGGGGCCGGCTGGCGAACAATCTCCTGGTCGTCACCGTGCAGAGCAATCTCGGGGTCGAGGCGGCGGTCGTCGCGGCGGGCGGACGGGTCGTTCGCACGCCGGTGGGCGACCGTTACGTCATGGAGCGGATGCGCGCCGACGGGGCGTCGCTTGGCGGAGAATCCTCAGGGCACGTTATCTGTGCCGATGTCTCGCCGACCGGTGACGGCTTGGTGGCCGCGCTCCGGGTGATCGAGGTCATGCAGGCCACCGGACGACCTCTGTCGGAGCTGCGGCGCGGTCTGGCGAAGTATCCCCAACTTTCGCTCGCGCTGAAAGTGCGCGAGAAAAAGTCGCTGGAGAATCTGTCGGCCTTGCCGGCGACCATCCACGCCCTCGAGACCGAGCTGGGCGTTCGGGGCCGCATTCTTGTCCGCTACTCCGGCACTGAGCCGAAGCTGCGTTTGCTGGTCGAGGGTCCGACCGATGAAATCGTACGGATTGGAATCGAACGCCTGAGGGCTGCAGCCAGCGCGGATCTGGAAGTGTGCTAGCCGGAATATTTCACGTGGACGGGCATTCAATCCACACCCCGTCCTTCCGCCCTCACCAAGGCTATGGCGGACGAGGCGGGCACCCGGTCGGCTGAGCTCACGGTAGAAGCTCTCTCCAAAAGGGATCTCCGACCGCCGGTAGGGACAATCGGCTCCATCGGTGGCTGGCGAAAAAATATCAGCTTTCTCTGCGGTCATTTGTTCCGATACTGAGGGAATCCCCCCTCCCTGATTTGGTTGATTTCATCATGATGCCTCGGCGTAGAAGCGTAGCCGATTCATTGCCGCCGCGAATATTCCGGTCGTTGCTGGCGCTTGGGCTGATTGCGCTGATGCCGGCGGGGCTCGGCGGGCAAACCCCGGCTCCGGCGGATGTCGTTGAGTCGAATGGTCCGCTGGTTACGTCGATCCGGCAATACTGGGAGTTGCCGGCTGCAAGGAAGGCGCTGCCGATCGACTTCGAACTGGCCTGCACGGTGACTTTTTTCGATCCGGAATGGCGCGTGCTCTTTGTGCAGGACGAGGAGGGTAACGGCGCCTATGTGCCGTATGGAAGCAATCCCTATCCCTTCAAGGCTGGCGAAGCGATCCTGGCTCGAGGCCAGGTCCTTCCGCCCATCACAGATATTTCGTTTGACCATGCGGTGGTGACGGCACGGGTGGGCAAGCCGATCAAACCGGTCTCGGTCACGCATGAAGTCACCCAACACGCCCGTTTTACCTGCAAGTATGTTTCGGCGGAGGGTTTGATCGATTGGGTTCGCCGCGTCGACGAGCGACACTTGCAACTGGCAATCTCGATCGACGGGTACTCCGCGCGATGCTGGGTACAGATGGACCCCGCCGCGCCCACGCCCGATCTCCTGGACAAGAAGGTTTACCTGGAGGGAGTCTATAATCCCAAGGTCGGACCCGACGGCATTATGTCCGCTCTCGAACTGATGATGCCGGTTGGCGCGAAGATCACCGTCCTCGGCCAGCTCGAAGAAGATCCGGGCTTCAACCTGCCGATAACCCCGATCGGCCGACTGTTGGGCCGGCCGGCGGACGAGAGGGTGCGCGTCGTGGGGTCGGTCGTGGCACGCGAAACGGGCCACTTCATCCGCATTCGCGACGGGAGTGGCCAGATTGACGTGATGACCGGTCAGCTGCGACCGCTGGCCGTCAACGACCTGATCGAAGCGGTCGGTAATCCCGTCGCGTCCGGGCCGTCCTGGCGGTTGGAAAATGCCATCTTTCGATCCTATGCCAAGCCGGCCGTTTCGGCGACGGCGCCGGCGGAGGGAACGCTGGGGACGGCGGCCGATGTGATGGCGCTCCCGGCCCAGGAGGCTGCGGCCGGCCGGCCGGTGCGGTTGACCGGAGTCGTTACCTGGTCGCATCCTTCCGCGCCCTTTTTCTTTATCACCGATTCGAGCGGCGGGATCTGTATCATGCGCGGAAGTTCCGACTCCCTGTTGCGCTCACCCGGCCGCAACGTCGAGGTGGAGGGCGTGACGGCCATGGGGGCTTTCGCGCCCATGGTGGTGGCCAGGCGTTTTGCGCGGGTCAGCGAGGCGGTGCTGCCCATGGCGGATCAGATATCGGTGGAGCACGCCTTGACCGGAGTCGAGGAGGCCCAATGGGTCCAGATGCGGGGCTACCTGCGCCGGATTCAGCGCGAAGGCGTCTGGAATCACCTCGAACTTGCGACGGCCACCAGCGATTTCACCGCGATCCTGCCCGCGACGGAAGACGTTTCGGCGATGGTGGGATCGGTGATCCAACTCCACGGCGTTTGTGCGGCCGAGGCCGATGAGCAACGCAAGCTCACGGGCATCCGGCTTTGGGTGCCCGGCATCAGCTACGTGCAGGTCGAAGAGCCGGCTCCCGTCGACCCCTTCACCGTGCCGTTGCGACCGTTGGCGAGCCTCGGGCAGTTCGAGACGGTGCATAGTTTCAACCGACGGGTGCGGGTCGCGGGCGTCGTGTTGCATCACACGCCCGGCAACAATCTCTGGATCGAGGAGGGCGGGCACAACCTGCTCATCGCCTCGCGCGACGCCATCCCGTTGCATTCCGGTGACCGCGTGGAAGCGGTGGGATTCCTCGGCCGGCAGGCGGGGCGGATTGCCCTGCGCGAGGCCGTCGTCCGTCGCACGGGAGCTGGCGGGCAACCGAACCCGCAGGACTTGGAGCCGCATTTCCCGCCGGCCGTGGCGCTCGACGGCAAGCTGGTCGCGATCAATGGCACGCTGCTCGACAGTGTTCGGATAGGCGGCACCATGCAGTTCACTTTGCAGGCCGAGACCGTGATTTTCCGGGCGGTGTTGGCCTCGCCCGGCAGCGACCTGGCGGAGCTCGAACACGGCACGCAGGTGCGGCTCATCGGCGTGCACGAGGTTGAATACGATCAGAACGGGCGGCCCGCCGCATTCACGCTGCGGCTGCGTTCGCCGGCCGACGTGGTGGTGGTGGAAAAACCTTCGTGGTGGACGCGCAGTCGGATCCTGACGTTTACCGGAATGCTGGCGTTCGGTGCGTTTCTCTTCCTGGGCTGGAACACCGTGCTGCGTCGCCGGGTGCGCGCGCAGACGGGCCAGATTCGCGAGCAGCTGGAACGCGAGACGCGCCTGCAGGCCGAGCTCGCGCGAGCCGGCAAACTGGAATCGCTCGGTTTGCTCGCCGGGGGCATCGCGCACGACTTCAACAATCTGCTGACCGTCCTGATGGGCAACATCTCGCTCGTCCGGGACGACCCCGGGCTCACCTCGGAAGCGACGGAATCCCTGGAGCAGGCGGAAAAGGCGGCGAGCCGCGCCCGTGATCTCACGCAACAACTGCTCACCTTCGCCAAGGGTGGCGCGCCGATTCGCGCCGCGGTGTCGCTGCCCGACATCGTGCGCGAGGTGGCGGAGTTCGCCCTGCGCGGCTCGAAGGTGCGCTGCCAGTTCGATCTTCCGGATGACCTCTGGCCCGCGAATGTCGACAAGGGCCAGATCGGCCAGGTCGTGCAGAACATCGTCATCAACGCCATTCAGGCCATGCCGGAGGGTGGGGTGGTGGATATTGCGCTTTCCAATCGCGAGGTGGGTGCCGAGCTGGGCGGCGTGCTCGCCCCGGGCCGCTACGTGCGACTCGACATTGCCGACCATGGCCCCGGCATCCCGACGGACGATCTCGGGCGCATCTTCGATCCCTATTTCACGACCAAGAAACACGGCAGCGGCCTCGGCCTCGCAACCGTGCATTCGATCGTGAAGAAGCACGCCGGCCACATCACGGCCGAATCCACGATCGGCCGGGGCACCGCTTTTCACATCTGGCTGCCCGCGGCCGAGGCGTCTGCGATGTCCCGCACCGAAATGCCCGGGACCGGCGGCCGGACGGGCGCCTCGGTCGGCCCGGCCCGGGTGCTGGTGATGGACGACGAGGAGTTTATCCGCACGCTGGCCAGCTCGATTCTCCGCCGCTACGGCCACCGGGCGACCGGGGTCGGAGACGGCGCGGCGGCGGTGCAGGAGTACGCCCGGGCCCGCGCGGCCGGCGAACCCTACGATCTGGTGATCCTCGACCTCACGATCCCCGGTGGCATGGGCGGCCGGCAAGCCATGGAGGAATTGCAGCGGCTCGACCCCGGCGTGTGCGCCATCGTTTCCAGCGGCTATTCGAACGACCTCGTTCTGGCCAACTACCAGGCGCACGGTTTTCGCGGCATGATTTCCAAGCCCTACGACGTCGCCGACTTCGCCCACGCAGTCGAAACGGTGCTCAAAGGCGAACGCGCCTAAGCGGCGCAGCCGTGGCGAGCGAGTCTTCTCCTGCCCCATTCCGAAGAAGGAATGGCCACGAAAAACAGAAACCAGCGAAGCTTACCGTAGAGCGGTTTCACAAATTCTGTAGCTGCGCTTGAGCCAAAAGCGTGGCCCTCGGTGACCATGTTGTCGCTGCACTCCGACGCGCCTGCACTTCAACTTAAACCCTTCTAGCTGGTTTGGCCGCCGAGGGTCCGAGGGTTCAACGCTGCGCCAGGGGCATTCCCTATGGGTTCGGTTTGCCTGTTTTTTTCAATTCCGACACGAAAGCCGATGCGCCTTCGATTTTCACGATCTCGCGGGCTCTGGCGAAGGCGGTCGCACCCTTGAGCTGCTTTTCCGCTGCGACCGCCCGTTCGAAAACATCATTCATCCCCAATTCTTCGTAAGCCTGTTCTTGCAGCGCGAAAAGATGAAGATGATTTCGGACTACGATCGTTTCGGCCGAATACTTTTTCAAAAGGATGGTTTCGCGCTGCCCCAGGATGTCGGCAATGTACCGATGAAGAATTTCATGAAATACAGCATCAACGAAGATTTCGTCCGGCTGCGCGCGATCACCACGAACTGCTCTCAGAAACTCAGGCATGCTGATGATCAAGGGATGACTCAACGAGGGGACGCGGCTTACGACCAGTGCGGCTCTGGTCTCGGCAAATTTAAACGGCCGGTCGGTCAGATCCATGGCCGCTTTCAGCAGCTTCGGTCCCTCATTCGCCCAACTCATCCTGAATTCAGGCAATCGGGTCCTCAATTCAGCCGTCGCCGCATCGCTGGCTTCTTCACGGGTCGCCTCGCTCATGAAACGATCAAACAAAGGCGTGTAGTCCAGATCCACCTGCGGAACCTCGGAAGCGCCGCATGCGATCGTCACGATCATAACCAAGATAAACGCGATTTTAGGTTTCATGGCAGTTCAACATTCAAGGTGACATGAGTCTTCGCAGGAAACCACGCGGCTTCTTTTGGTAACGGCATAAGATCGATCCTTGGGTGTGTTTTGGTGTTCATCAGACATATTGAGACCCGCGCTCACGCACGGTTCTCGTTACGCCTTCTCATTCCTACTCGTTCGGCTTATTGAGCATCAGTATTCGTGAGTGGTGACAACGACCCAAAGCACTTCGCGGTTCTTGATGACCGCCCAGCCGCTATCGAATCCTTGGAAATACCAGACATCACCACCGTGCTTCAGATGCTGCCTCAAACTGGCGAGCTGCTCTTTGCTCGGGTAAACCGGATGCTGAATACCGAAAGGATTCTGTGCGCGAGCTTCAACGGCGGCCGATCCACTTTCGATCTGCTCAATGGTGTAACGCCGCGTCGCAACCTCTTTCCGGCCTATGGTCGTGGTGATCTCAATGCGTGCCGACGGTGTGGGCGAAGAATTGCACCCACACCAGGCGAGGCATACGAGAACGACCGCAAGCAGGGTCTTCATTGCCAAACGAGACTGTCGGAAAAGGGGTCCGTGTCGAGAGTAGCGAGCGGATTTTGCGATGAGCAGGTTGAAGGATTTGGATAGGGTCAGCCCAGACCCCATGCGTCACCCCGCCGCCGCGGCTGCTCATAGGCCGGCGACCCCGGTTCGGCGCTGCCGAGAACACAGACCTGACGCGGACGGGAAGAGGGAAGGGCGGGGCTGGTCGGCGAGATCGAGCCCCCGTCGTTGTCGACGTGATGAGAGAACTTTCAGCTCTGCGGCTTGAGCTGGCTGAGGAGCTGGCGGAACTCGGGGTCGTTTTTCAGCGTCTCGAGGTCGGGGTCCTGAAGCATCCAGTCTACGTCATCGTAACCGAGGGACACCGCCTTGCGGAGGGAGCGGAGGGCGTCGGGGCGTTTTTTGCAGAGGGCGAGGGAGCAGGCCAGGTTGTAGTGGGCCGTGGCGTTGTCGGGGTCGAGGCGCACGAGCTTGCGGTCCATCTTCAGGCCGTCGGCGATCCGTCCGACCTTCGTGTAAAGCCCGCCAAGCAGGCCGACGACCTCCGTGTAGTCCGGGCAGCGGCGGTGCACGGATTCGAAGAACTCGATTTCAAACTGCGGATCGGGACGGGAGGACTTGGACATACTTAGAAAACTCCAAAGGCCAAAACTCCAAACGCCAAAGAAACGAAGCCGAATGGCGAAAACCGAAACGCTTGGTTGGGTTGGTTCAGCATTTGTTTGGCTCTGGCGTCTGGGATTTGGATTTTAAAAAAGTGCCTGTCACTTCTTCGTCCGGTTGGGGCAGCGGCCGTTGCTGCGGTAGGCGATGCATTGCGCGCTGACTTGCAGGCGCTGCGAGACGGGCTTCAGGCCGAGCTTGAGCGAGACGGTGCTGCCGTACCATTCCATGAAGGGCGCGCTGATCTCGAAGATCTTGTCGCAATCCATGCAGACGACCTGTGCGACCTGGTTGCCGCCTTCGACGGCCGGCCGGTAGAATTTTTCGCCGGTACCGATGTCCACTTCCCGCAGGACGTGGCTCTCGGTCATCAGGGGCAAGGTGCGATAGACCGTGGCGCGCGATACCGAGTCATCCATGGCTTTGGCATGGACGAGAAGCTGTTCGGCGGTGAAGTGCTCCGTCTGGGCCATGGCGGCGTCGAAGATGGCCAGGCGCTGGTTGGTCACACGGTGGCCTTGCTCGGTCAGGTAGGCGGTGAATTTTTCGCGGACGGATTCGTGACTCACTGGCAGGTATGTCGTCCCGGCCGGCGGGAGCTGTCAAAAGGAAATTAGGCGCAGGCTTTGGCTGCGCAGTTAATAGTTAATGGTTGGGCGGCTTGGGGACCGGTTCGCCATTCTCAGACCCAGGGCCAATCTGTAACCGTTTTGGGTGCGACCATCAAAGAACAGCCCTATCGTCTCCTGCCGAGTCCGCCGAAGCCTTGGCGAAGGCGGAAGCCCAAAAGCAGCGTAGCGAAAAATCCAAGGGGCCGTCATGTTCCCCGAGCGCAGGCGTGGATTCGCTTGGATCCTTCGCTTCGCTCAGAATGACGGAATTGGCGGGTTCGCCTAACCCTTGACTCCTAACCCCTAACTTCGCGCACTGGTGCGCGCATGATCGTGGGTGTTCAGCCGCTGGCGGGTTTCGACAAGCTCCTGCACTACCAAGTGCCGGAGAACCTGCGGGCGGACGTCCGGCGCGGGTCGCTTGTGCGGGTACCGATCCTCAACCGCCACTTGGTCGGGCTCGTCCTGGAAGTGGACGCCATCGCCGATGTGCCGTTGGAAAAACTGAAGGCCGTCACGGGGGTAATGCAGGATTACCCCGCCTTGACGCCGGACCTGATCGGGCTGGCGCGGTGGATGCACGTTTACTACGCCGCCCGCATGGAAGCGGTGCTGGAGGCGATGATTCCCGCCGCTGTGCGCGACGGCACGCGGTTGAAGGAGGAGAAGTATCTCGCGCTGGCCCGGGTGGTCGTGGCCGACGAGCTGGCGGCCCTGCGCAAAAAGGCGCCGCAGCAGGCCCGGCTGGTGGAGTTCCTGGCCCAGCAATTCCGGCCGGCGAAAAAATCCCTTGTGCTCTCGCGGCTGGGCGTCACCGCCGCCGTGGTCACGGCGCTGGTGAAGCGCGGCGTGGTGCGCGAGGAAGTGCGCCACGTCGAGCGCGTGGCCTATGCCGACCACTGGACCGGCGGTGAAGTGGTCGCGGGCCTGCCCCCGAAGCTGATGGATGAGCAGGCTTCGGTCGTGCGCTCCGTCGCGGAAAGCATCGGGAAGCGGAAATTCGCCGTGCACTTGCTGCATGGCGTCACCGGCTCGGGCAAGACCGAGGTCTATCTGCGCGCCGTCGAGCAGGTGCTGGCCGCGGGCGGCAGTGCGATTTACCTGGTGCCCGAGGTGGCGCTCACGCCCCAGACCGTGTCGCGTCTGCGCGGCCGGTTCGAGGCGGCCGGATACCAGACCGTGGTCTGGCACAGCCATCTCGGCGAAGGCGAGCGGCTCGACGGCTGGACGGCGCTGGCCTCGGGCCGGGCGCGGGTCGTGGTCGGCGCGCGCTCGGCGGTGTTCGCTCCCGTGCAGGACCTGCGGCTCATTGTCGTCGACGAGGAACACGAGCCGGCGTACAAGCAGGACGAGACCCCGCGCTACCACGGGCGCGACGTGGCGGTCTACCGGGCGAAGCTCGCCGGCGCGACCTGTCTGCTCGGCTCGGCCACGCCCTCGCTGGAGTCGTTCGCCAACGTGCGCGGTGGCAAATACCGGCTCGACGTGATGACCAAGCGCATCGACGACAAGAAAATGCCCGACATCCAGATCGTGGACATGCGCATCGAGGTGATGCGCCAGCGCGGGCTGGTGACGCTTTCGCGTCTGCTCGTGAATCACATGCAGGCGCGCTTCGAGCGGAAGGAGCAGACGATCCTTTTCATCAACCGGCGCGGGTACTCGTCGAGCATGCAGTGCCGGAAGTGCGGCCACGTGGAGGAGTGTCCGCATTGCAGCGTGGCGATGACTTACCACCGGGCCGACGAGACATTGAAGTGCCACCTGTGCGGGCATCAGCGGGGCGCGCCGGCGGTGTGCCCGAGTTGCGCCGCGCCCGACATCCGCTGGCGGGGACTCGGCACGCAGCGGGTGGAGGAAGCCGTGCGCCGCGTGTTGCCGCGGGCCCGGCTGGAGCGGATGGACACCGACACGATGTCCAAGAAGCACCGGTTTCGGGAAATCCTGTCAGAATTTCGCGCGGGCAAGATCGACGTGCTCATCGGCACGCAAATGATCGGCAAGGGCTTGGATTTTCCGAACGTCACCCTCGTCGGGCTCGTCGACGCGGACCTCTCCATGCATGTGCCGGATTTTCGGGCCAACGAGCGAACTTTCCAGCTGCTCGTGCAGGTGGCGGGCCGGGCGGGCCGGGGCGATCGGGCGGGGGAGGTCGTCGTGCAGACCTTCACGCCGAAGGCCGACGCGATCCAATATGCGAAACGCTCCGATTTCACCGGCTTCGCCGAGGCGGAGCTCGGGGTGCGGAAGCAATTTCAGTATCCGCCCTACCGGCATCTCATCCATCACCTTTTCCGCGGGCCGAATCCGGAGAAGATCAAGTTCTTCGCCCAGCATTGGGCCAAGGAGGTCGAGAAGGCGCTCGGATCCGCGGTCGAGATTCGCGGGCCGACGCCATCGCCCATCGAGAAGGTGAAGGACGAGTATCGCTACCAGATCTGGTATTTCTGTGCCTCGGCGACGAAGGTGGTGCCCGCGCTCGTGAAGCTGCAGGCCACGGTCAACTGGCCGGAGGACGTCACCCAAGTGCTTGACGTGGACCCGATGAGCTTGATGTGAAGGCGGGCGCCGGCGTGGCATCGATCCACGTCACCGGTTGCAGGCGGCGGTAAAGCGACAGGATGTTCGCATAGGTGTCGCGGCTGTCGAAATACTGGACGGCGCACGCGCGGTGGTTGCAGAGGGCGGGGGTTTCGGTGCACCAAGCGAGGATGGCGCGGGCAAAGGACAGGAAATCTCCGGTGCGCGCCACCCGCAGATGGGTAAGGGGAAGTTTCTGCAACTCCTGATGCCCTGGGGAGTCGCTGAGAAAAAGCGGCAGATTGCATGACATCGCCTCCATCACGGCCGGAGACAGGCCCTCGTCGCCGGAAGCCAGGATGAAACCGTCGATGGCCCGGTGGAAATCCACAGGGTTGGGCAGGGTGGGCACCCGGATGATGCGTCCCACCAGCCAGCTCCGGGCGATGAAACGGTCGAGCTGGGCATCGAGTTCGCCGCAGCCGACGTGGAGCAGGAAGAGATCGGGCTCGTGGGCGAGCGCGGCCGCGAACGCCTTATAGATGGTCAATGGGTCTTTCTGCGGGACCGATGCGCTCAAGGTGCCCAGGATACGGCCCTGCGTCGGCAGGCCCAGCCGGCTTCGCAGATGGCCCTTTTCCGTGGCCGACACGGGGTGAAAATGGCCGGTATCGATCCCGTGGGTGAAACTGACGGTGCGGATGGCGGGGAGGCGGAGACGTCGGACCGCATAAGCGTGCTCGTCGGCGGAAATGTTGACGGTGGTACTCCAGCGTCCCAGCAGGCGCTCGATCACGTCGGAACACACGCGGTGAAGCGAGGGGCGCTCGCGCATGCCGGGATAGTCATGCGGTTGATAGATCTGGGGCGTGTGCACCCCGAGCGGCGGGAGCGCACGGGCGAGGACTCCCGCCTTTGCGCCATGACTATGGATAACGTCCGGCCGGACGTACCCGACGAACGCGCGCAGATCGCGCAGCGCACGAAAATCCAGGAGGGCCGGCCGGTTGCCGATGGCCAGGTTGAGGGTCTTGCCACCCCGGCTATGGACAAAATCAACGAGTGACTGCAGCCGGTCGTTGCCTTGGCCCCCATAGGCATAGTGGACTTCGATACCTTGGTCCGCCAGGAAGTGCACGAACGGCTCGACGAAGCCCAAGACGGGGTCCATGCCGGCTTCCGAGACGAGCAGGGCCTTCATGGCTAGCCTCCGGCATGAAGCCTGGAAACGTCGACGAAGCCGGATCTGCCGTTTGCTCGGTGCTTGGTTTGGCGATTCATGGCATGGTCGAGGTTTGCGTTTCAGAGCGACTGCCCGTGGAGGACGGACCCAGCCGGCGCGGGATGGTTCCTCGACGTTCTTCCCGGGTGCGGGGCGAAAATCATCAATTCGCGGTTAAACCGGCGCGGCACCCGGCGGTCCGCGGGTTGCTAGTTCCCGAGCAAAGATGCGGTGACCAGATCGAGTGTAGGGCCGGCGCTTGTCGCCGGGCCGGTTTTCGCTCGTGAAATGGCCCGCCGACAAGCGGCGGCCCTACATTCTATTGCATAGATCCGGCTGGAGAGGGCTGGCACCTGCGCCGTGGGTCTTTACTCACGCCCATTAGTCCCCATTACTCTGTCCGCATCGAACGATGAAAATTTACTTCATGGGGATTTGCGGCACGGCGATGGGGAACGCGGCGCTGCTGGCGCGGGCGGCCGGGCACGAAGTACTCGGGGCCGACGCCGGCGTCTACCCGCCGATGAGCACCGTGTTGTCGACGGCGGGCATCACGTTGCACGAGGGGTATGATCCCGCACGGCTGGCGAAGCTCGCTCCCGACCTCGTCGTCATCGGCAACGCGATGTCCCGCGGCAACCCCGAGGTGGAATGGCTGCTCGATACGCGCACGATCGCCTTCACGTCGCTGCCCGCGTTGCTGTCCGACTTCGTCCTCAAGGGGCGCCGGAACATCGTCATCGCCGGCACGCACGGCAAGACGACGACCACGGCGCTGACGGCGTTCCTGCTGCGCGAGAACGGGCGCGATCCGGGTTTTCTGATCGGCGGCGTGCCGCAGGATCCGCCGGTCGGCAACCACCTTGGCAAGGTGGACGACCCCTTTGTGATCGAAGGGGACGAATACGACAGCGCGTTCTTCGACAAACGCAGCAAGTTCATCCACTACGCGCCGCACATCGCGGTGTTGAACAACCTCGAGTTCGACCACGCGGACATCTTCCGCGACCTGGCGGATGTCCAGCGGACCTTTCTGCATCTGGCACGCATCGTGCCGCGCAATGGCTGGATCGTGCTGAACGGCGACGATGAAAACCTGCGTGCGCTTGGCGCCTTTCCCTGGACGCGGACCGTGCGCGTCGGCACCGGCGAGACGAACGATGTCCGGATCACCGACTTCCGCGAGGGCGCGAGTGGCGCGGCCTTCACGCTCACCTGGCGCGGCGAGGACGCGCAAACGGTGCGGTGGAACCAGCCGGGCATCTTCAATGCGCGCAACGCGGCGATGGCGGCGGTGGCGGCGGCCCTGGCGCTCTGCCCGGACGATCCCACGCAGCTCAAGCTGGAGGCGTTGAGCCGGTTCCGCGGCGTGAAGCGCCGGCAGGAGCTGTTGGTGGACACGCCCCGGTTGAAGGTGATCGAGGACTTCGGGCATCACCCGACGGCGCTGGCGGAGACGATCCAGTCGCTGCGCGCACGGTACCCGGGTGCAGTCTTGAGCGCGGTCTTCGAACCGCGCAGCAACACGGCGAGGACGAAAGTGCTGCAGGCGGGCTTCACGCGGGCGCTGAGCCTGGCCGACGAGGTGTACATCGGGGCGGTCAACCGCGCTGACAAGCTGAAGGAGGGGGAGCGGTTCGACGTCGAGGCCGTGCTCCAGCATCTCGACGTGCAGGGTGTGCATGCCCGCACGGCGGCGACGAACCCGGCGCTGCTGGAGGAGTTGGTGGCCAACACTCTGCCTCAAACAGAGGCATCGCGGCTGGTGGTCTTTTTTACCAACGGCTCTTTCGACGGCATCATTCCGGGCTACGTGGCGCGCGTGAATCAGCCTTGAGGCCGGCGGCGGATTTTTCGGTGCGTCAAAACGGGCCGCACCGGCGGAGAGAGCAGGTTTCACCAAACTGTAGCGCTCAGGGCCCGGATTTGTTTTTTCGGACGCCGTGGCTTATGGGCGGAGCTTATACCGCCGCGTTATCCGCTTCAGTGCTTTCATTCCGGGTGATCGGGGCGGTAAAATACAGTTCAACCAACAACAAGAGGTGCTCCATGGATACACTGAATGTGATCCACCTCGAAGACAGTGAGACCGATGCACTGCTAGTGCGGAAGTCGCTCGAACGAGGCGGTCTGAAATGCAATATACGGGTGGTCTCCACCCTGGACCAATACAGCAAAGCCCTGCACGACGCGCCGGTTGACGCCGTCCTGGCCGACAACGCCATTCCCGGTATCCCGCCCCTAAAGGTATTGGAAGTGGCGCGGGCGCAGCGGCAGGAAATTCCCCTGATCTACGTCTCGGGCACGATGGACGAATCGGTGGCGCTGAAGGTGCTCGAGGCCGGGGCGACCGGTTTTGTGCCGAAGACACAGCTCGACCGGTTGACGACGATGCTCCGCTCCAGCGTGGTGCCGATGCATCACGAGGAGGAAATGCCCATCGCGCTCGGCGAAGCCGCCCTGCAAATGTTGCTGACCGCCACGCGCGATCTCTCGCTCGCCCGCAGCCTGCATGAGATCATCTACATCGTGAAGCGCGCGGCCCGGCGGCTGACCGCGGCCGACGGCGCCGCGATCATCCTGCGCGAAGGCACGCAGGTGTTCTACGCGGATGAGGACGCCGTCAGTCCGCTCTGGAAGGGCCGGCATTTCCCGCTCAACGAGGACATCGCCGGCTGGACCATGCTGAACAAGAAACCAACGATCATCACCGACGTCACGCGCGACGACCGCATTTCGCTGGACGTCTACCGGCCGACTTTCGTGAAGAGCCTGCTGGTCGTGCCCGTCGATCGCGACAACCCCGTCGCTGCGCTGGCCAATTACTGGGGCGCCGAACGCAAGCACAAGCCTACGGCGGAAGAGCAGCGGTTGCTCCAGATGCTCGCGGATTCCACGGCAGTCGCCATCGAGAACGTCCGGCAGGTCGTCGAACGCAACTGCCGGCTGGCCGACGCGACGCTCCAGTTCCAGCAGATTAACACTGAACTGGAAAACTTCACCACCGCGGTCGTGCGCGATCTGCACGTGCCGCTGCACGGCTTGCGCAGCCTCTGCGCGCTCGTCGAGGCGGAGCAGGGCGAACGCATGAACGCGGATCTGCGGCGTTATTTCGACCGCATCTCGGAATCGACCGACGGACTCATGCGGCATATCGAGCATCTCATGGAGCTGGCAAAAATCTCCCGGGTCCAGCTGTCGATCCAGGAGGTGAATCTCAGCGCCCTGGCGCTGGCCAGCTTCAAGGAACTGCAGCTGACCGAGCCCAATCGCGCGGTCCAGTTCGATCTGGAAAAAGGACTGAAGGTGCAGGGCGACATCACGCTCCTGCGTCTCGCCCTCGGTCACATGGTGCAGAACGCTTGGAAATTCACCTCCCGGAAGGAAAAGGCGCGCATCGAGTTCAAGTCGCTGCCGTCCCAGACGGAAGGTCAGCGGCACTTCATCGTGCGCGACAACGGCGTGGGTTTCGCCGCGGAGGAAGCCGCCCAGTTGTTCACGCCGTTCTTCCGCCTGCATGCGGACTATCCCGGGGTGGGGCTGGGTCTGGCCATCGTCCGGCGGATTATGGCGCGCCACGGCGGCACGGTGTGGATGGAAGGTCTGCCCGAACTGGGCGCCGCCATCCACTTCACGCTGCCGGAACAGGCGCTGCGTGCTCCGCCCGGTGAGCGCGTGCATCCGGGCTGAAAGAACGCAGTTGATGAAATGATGTATGAGCGCCGGCAGGACGGATGGTCCTGCCGGTTTTCCGGATGGACGGGCAGGGCGCACCGGCCCGGTGCGCCGCGAACGTGATAGTATCTTCACGGCGGACCGTCCGGTCCGCTCTACCTTCGATAGCTACGAGGGCAGAGGGAGGATGCGAAGGCGCGACGCCCGGTTCACTGCGCCTGTTTGGCGACTTTGAATTCGGCGGGCTTCTGACCCTTGGGCAGGGCGAGCAAGTCGTAGTCGTGGTACCCGGTGATTTTCACGTCCACGAATTCGCCCACCGGCAGTTCGCGGGGGACATAGACACGGCCGTCGATGTCGGGAGCGTCGGCTTCGCCGCGGGCCACGCCGGGCTCCTCGACGAGGACCTTGAGGGTTTGGCCAACGTGGGATTTGGAAACCTCGGCGGCGATGCGCTTCTGCAGCGCCATCAGCTTGTGCCAGCGGGCTTCCTTCACCTTGGGCGGAATCTGGTCGGGCATCTTGGCTCCGCGCGTGCCTTCCTCCTGCGAGTAACGGAACACGCCGAGGCGCTCGAACTTGGTCTCCTCGATGAACTGGCAGAGCTCGGCAATGTCGGCGTCGGTTTCACCGGGGAAACCGACGATGAAGGTGGTGCGGACGGCGATGCCCGGAATGCCGGCGCGGATGCGTTTGATGAGGTCGCGGATGTAGTCGCCGCTCGTCTCGCGCTGCATGCGCTCGAGCATGTTGTCGCTGATGTGCTGGAGCGGAATGTCGATGTAGCGGGCGACCTTCGGGCACTCGGCGATGGTCTTGATGAGCTCGTCGCTCCAGTGCGCCGGGTGCGTGTAGAGCAGGCGGATCCAGAAGTCGCCTTCGATGGCGTTGAGCTCGCGGAGCAAGGTGGTGAGGGCCGTCCCGCGCGAGGAGTCCACCGGCGTGCGGGGATTCGGGCGCTGCTCCCACGTGTCCATGCCGAAGAAGGTCGTGTCCTGGGAGATCAGGTTGATTTCCTTCACGCCTTCCTTGACGAGACGGCGGGCTTCCTGGACGACGCTGTCGACGGTGCGGCTGCGGTGCCGTCCGCGGATTTGCGGGATGATGCAGAAGGTACAGGGATGATTGCAGCCCTCGGCGATCTTGACGTAGGCAAAATGATTCGGCGTCAGCCGGAAACGGGGCGTGTTGTAGTCCGGGATGTAGGTGGACTTGCCCTCGATGAAGACGGCCGGTGCGGCCTTGGGCTCGCCCTTGCCGCGCTCCTTGGCGTAGATCTCCTCGATGATCGGGGCCACCTTGGTAACCTGGTCGAGGCCGATGAAGGCGTCGACTTCGTCGTGGAGTTCGGACGACAGATCCTTGGAGAAACGCTGGGACATGCAGCCCGCGACGATGAGCTTCTGTTCCTTGCGTCGTTTCTTCATCCCCTTGTGCTGGTGAACCTCGAGGATGTGGCCGATCGACTCCTCCTTGGACGAGTCGATGAACGAGCAGGTGTTGACGATGACGACGTCAGCTTTTTCCGCCTCGGGGATGACGGCCATGCCCGCTTGGTGCAGGTGTCCGACCATGATCTCGCTATCGACGAGATTCTTGGCGCAACCGAGGGAGATGAGACTGACTTTGATCATTGGTGCTGGGCTGTAGGAGCCTGCTGGCAGGCGATTAGGCGCGTGGCCGGGGATGCAGTAATCGCCTGCAAGCAGGCTCCTACAAAGGCCAAAACGAAAACGGCGGTCATAGACCGCCGCTACAGGTAAGCCGGCTGGGTGGCGCCGCTTACTTCTTCTTGGACTTGGCGATCTCGGCCTTGATCTTGGCGTTGCGGCGCTTGTGGTAAGCGATGCGGCGTTTCTTTTTGATGTGCTTGTTGAGTTGTTGACCCATAGGTGGAGTAAGTGAGCGGTCTTTGTGTCCGAAAGGGCGCGTATTAGTCAAGCAGGTGGTTGGGCGCTGTTTTTACGAGGTCCAGATTCGCGGGCGAGGTCGCCCGCGCTCCAATTGGAGCCACGGCGACCTCGCCGTGCTCGGGTTCAATACCGCGCCAAGGTGGGATCGACTTCGGCCGCCCACGCGTCGATGCCGCCGGCGACGTTGCTGACCTGGGTAAAGCCGTTGGCCCGCAGAAATTGGGTGACGCGCAGGCTGCGGCCGCCGTGGTGGCAAAGCGCGAGAATCAGGCGGTCACGGGGCAGCTCCGCGAGGTTTTCCGGAATTTGGCGCATGGGTATGTGGCGGCTGTCGGCGATGGCGCAGGTGGCGACCTCGAACGGCTCGCGCACATCGAGTAAGAGAGCGCCCTCGCGCATGCGTTGAGCCGCGGCGGCGACGTCGATTTCGAGCGGTGTTTCCATGGAGAGAGTCAACCAAAGGCATTGGCGAGCGATGGCAACTCTCCGGACGGTAGAACGCGGCCTCCGGACGCGTTTTCGTGTGTCGGCAAAAACCGTCCGGCCTGTCCGCCATAGCCTTGGCGGCGGCGGAAGGCCGGGTTCCGTCTACTATGCCGTTGACGGATGTGGGCATGCCCAAATCTTCAGGGGCATGCCCGAACGTTTTGTTGTCATCATGGCCGGCGGCCGCGGAGAGCGGTTCTGGCCCCAAAGTTGCGCCGCCACGCCCAAGCATCTGCTCCCGATCGTCGGGGACAAGTCCATGCTGGCCCAGACCGTGGACCGGGTGGCGGGGGTCGTGCCGCGCGAGAATATTTTTGTCCTTACGACCCTGGCGCAGCTGGAAGGCTGCCGGAGCGCCTGTCCGGGGCTGCCCCCGGCCAACATCGTCGGCGAGCCCATGGGCCGCGACACTGCGGCGGCGACCGGTCTCGCCATGTTGCTGGTGAAGCAACGCAATCCGGGCGCGGCCTTCGCCATGCTGCCCGCGGACCACGTCATCCACGATGTGAAGGAATACGCCGCATTGTTGCAGGTGGCCTTCGAGTCGGCGGAGTCGGCCGATGTGCTCGTTACGCTCGGCATTAAGCAGACCGCACCCGAGACCGGTTTCGGTTACATCCAGCAGGGCGATCGCTGGAAAACCGTGGGAGGCCGGCCGGTCATGGCGGTGAAACGCTTCGTCGAGAAACCCAACTTGGAGACCGCGAAGGCTTACCTTGCCTCGGGCGATTATTTCTGGAACGCCGGCATGTTCGTCTGGCGCGTGCCGGTGGTCGAGGCGGCGTTCAAGGCGCATGCGCCCGAACTCTATGCCGGTTTGGCGAAACTCGAGGCGGCGGCGAAATCGTCCGGCGGCTGGGCTGGAGCTTTGACGGAAGTTTACCCGACGCTGCAACGGATTTCCGTGGATTACGCGTTGATGGAAAAGTCCACCAACGTCGTCGTCGTGCCCGCGACCTTCGATTGGGATGATGTCGGCGCCTGGCCGGCGATTGCCAAGCACTTCACGCCCGATGCCTCCGGCAATGTCCTGCGCGGGCTCGCGATGGTCGAGGGCGGCGTCAACAACATCGTCGTCAGTGACGACGGCCACCTGACGGCGGTGGTAGGGGCCAGCGATCTGGTCGTGGTGCACACGGCGAACGCGACGCTCGTCTGCCCGAAAGAGAAGGCGCAAGAGATCAAGGCGCTGCTGAAGCGCCTCGGCGAGGATCCGAAGACGAAGAAGTTTTTGTGAGCAAAGGAGCGTGATGACATCGTCAGGATTATTGCGCAGGCGGGAATGCCCTACACACCCCGCCCTGTCGGGCACCCCTCTTCATAGAGGGGACTTCGGTTGCGATGATCTGTTTCCCCTCTATCAAGCCGGAACAATTCAGTTCAACCACAGATGGACACAGATAAACACAGATATTCCGTAGGAGGTCCTTTCCCCAACAGAGTGTCTTGGAGAACACCGGGCAGTGCATCAAACCACGCCCCACGTCCACGGCTTAACCGATTGATCTGTGTGTATCTGTGTCCATCTGTGGTTAACTCCGATTGCCTGGTTCCGG
>DATCRM010000003.1:0-2481 GCA_036568985.1 Lacunisphaera sp.
CCGCACGGCGATTACCGCCTCGCTGCGGTTTGGCCCACAAGCTACCGCTACCGTCTGCATGTGCTGCACGGCGGCGAGGACCTCGCAGCCGTGGCGCGCCAGAAAGCGGAATGAGACTGGAAAGAGGCAATCGAAGTTCGCCTCGGAGTAAGAACGGTCGTCGCAAAGGTGGAGCGCATGAGGCATAAGGTAACCGCAGGGCCGCTCTGGTTTTCGCTCTCTGCTTCCGTTTCCCGGCTCCCGGCGCGCGTCCAGAAGCCCGCTTGAAATCTAACGCTTAACCGGCCAGTCGGCTCGTTCCGTGGCCGGAAATGGCGCATCGCCAAGGTAGCCGCTCGGCTCATCCGGCCTGTGCGGCCACCACGTCTGTCACCCGTCACTGAACCCAAAACGAACATGAACGCACCCACCTGTATTCGTGGCGCCCTGCTACTGCTCGCGCCATTCGTCGTCCTGTCGGCGCAAGCCACCAAACCTGAAGCCGCTCCAACAGGTCCCACATTGGAACTCCCCACCTTCAGCGTTTCCAGCGAACGGGCCAACGCCTATCGCGCGACCGACACGCTTTCCGCCGCCCGCATCAAGACCGGGCTCATCGACACGCCGGCGACGATCAACATCATCACGCTGGACTTCCTGCGGGACATCGGGGCGAACTCGCTGCTGGACGCCACGCAGTATCTGCCGGGCATCAGCGCGGGCCGCATTGCCGGCACGAACGGTCTGGGCGATCGCATGCTCCTCCGTGGCTTCGAGAATTCCGGCCGCACGATCGACAACATCGCGACCTCCTACCAGGCGCAGACCAACCCCGAGCTGATCGAGCGCATCGAGGTGGTGAAGGGCCCGAACGCCATCCTGTCGCCGACCGGTTCCCCCGGCGGCTCGATCAACGTGCTCACCAAGCAACCCAAGTTCAAGGCCGAGAATGATGTCGTGTTCGAGTACGGCCGCTACTTCGCCAACAAGGCCACCGTCGATTCCACGGCGCCGTTCGGCGACAGCAAGACCCTGGCCTACCGCTTTGTCGGTTCCTATCAGGATGCCGATTCCTTCGTCCCCGGCAGCATCGTGAGCTGGGACGTCAACCCGAGCGTGCTCTGGCGGATCAGCGATCACTCGCAGATCATCGCCCGTTACACCCACCAGGATTGGAAATCCAAGGGTACCGCAGCCGTTCCTTCCTCAACGCTCCCGGCCAGCCCGCTGATTCCGCAGGGCGGCTATGTCACCCCGGACAAGCTTGCTCCGGGCTTCCACTACGACGGCGCGAACGGCGTGTTCCCGTCCTGGGCCCTGCGCTCCGACATCGTCGATGCGTTCAACGCCGAATTCACCACCTCCCTCACGGACAACATCAGCATGCGTGTCGCCGCCGCCACCAACACCGACAAGTTCGTGGAAGACGACGTCGCTCAGGACTACGGCAATTCCGGCAATTCGTTCTATGATCCCTACACGGGCATTTACACGCCGTTGCTGAAGTGGAGCAAGGATACCACCTCCGGCCAGTACATCGCCACGCCGGTGCCGTGGACCGATCCCACCGCCATTCCAGTCTATGGCGACCTCACCGTTGCCAAATACACCGATACGATGGTGCAAAACGATTTTGCCGGCCGCTGGGAACTCAATGGCGTGACGATTTCCCCGGTCGTCGGTTGGATGTATCGCAACCGCCATGGCGACAATTGGGAGCGCCAGATCTACGAGGGCACGGTCAACGTCCTCGTGCCTCATGCCGACGTGGTGCACTACCCGCGCTCCGCCTACGACCGGCTCGACACGGACCTTACGGAATCGCAGAAGACCACCCAATTCTACGGCTACACGACCGCTTCCTTCATGCAGAATCGCCTCGCGCTTTCGGGCGGCGTGACCCGCATCACCGTCGACAACTGGTCGGTCGATCACAACAGCAACAACGACAAGAGCACGCTCAAGGGCAGCCACTATGCCTACTCGGGCGGCGTGCTCTACAAGCCGATGTCGAACGTCTCGCTGTACTACAGCTACTCGAGCAACGCGAACGCAACCGATGCCGGTCGGGGCGCGCCCCCTCGCTGGCGCGATGGCAAACAGCACGAGGTCGGCGTGAAGACCGAGTTCTTTGACCAGCGCCTCGCGTTCACCGTCTCGCACTTCAAGATCGCCCAGAACAATATCTCCACGCCCAATCCGCTCCGCGGCCAGGATCCGTCCCAACCCTCCATCCTCTTCCAGGATCAGACCAACGACGGCATCGAATTCGAACTCAGCGGCGGCGTGACCAAGGATCTCTCGGTCATCGCGAGCTACTCGAACATGCGCTTGCGCGACACCCTCGGCCGCCGCGTGCGCAACGTGCCCGACGAGACCTCGAACCTCCTGCTGAACTATCACGTGAACGGGAATTTCAATGTGTTCGTTGGCCTGAATCACGTGGGCGACACCGCCGCGGAGACCGCCCCCGGCTCCCTGACCGACCTGAACGTCGTCAAA
>DATCRM010000004.1:0-2098 GCA_036568985.1 Lacunisphaera sp.
GGCGCGCCCGACGATTATCTGGTGGCGTTCCGCAGCCCGTTGGTGGCGGACACTCTGCTGGCGCGAGTCGGGCATCGCTTCATCGATCTGGAGCTGACCTTCCGGTCCTTTGAAGTGCGTAAGGTGCTGGTGGCCGAAACCGAGTCCGGTCCGGTCTATGAAGTCGCGGCTCTGGCGACGTTGCTCGACGAAAGGAGCAACCGGGAAGTGGTGCTCGACGGCCGGACGCGCCAACCCGCCGATGCCCTGCGCGCCCAAACCGGTCCGAATCCCGTATCGGTGCCGCCGGTGGAAACAAAGCGCCTTGCGACCAACGACCACTGATCCATTTCCCATGAAAACCCTTATCTTTGCTTTGGGAGCAGTCTGGATCGTTTCGGGATGGACCCTCGTCGCGTCCGAGCCTCTCCAGCCGGCCGGCGCCGGCGAGCGGACGCGCACCAGTGGACAGATGATCGAGGAGGTAAAATCCGCCTGGCGCCTGCCCGAGCCGGCGGCTCCGACCGTAATGGGTGCAGTTGTGCCGCGGACGGATTCCCCGCTGATGGAAAGATTGGACCGCATTATTCTACCGAGTGTGAATTTCAGCGGCATGGAGCTGAGCCGGGTGGTGAACACGTTGAGCCTCGTGTCCCAGGAATACGATCCGGGCGACTCGGCACCAAAAGGGGTCAACATTGTCCTGGTCGATCCGGCCAATGCAAATCCGGTCATTAACCTGACGTTGCGCAACCTGACCTTGAAGCGCGTGCTGGATTTCGTGACACGCGCCGTGGGTTACCAATACGAGGTGCAGGCCGATGTTGTCGTGGTCCGGCCCGGCGGAGGCCAGTCGGACATGGAGACACAATTCTTTCCCGTGTCGCGGCCCACGGTTTTGCGCATGACCGGCCGGTCGTCGATCCGGAGTGGCGAACCGGTGGCCGGGCCGGCGCCGAGTGTGGAAGGCGAGGGGCAGGCCATCCGGAGTTTTCTGCAGCTGGCGGGAGTGGACTTCGAAGGCGTGCCGGGCAGCACGCTCGCTTTTGACGGATCGCAGATCATCGCCACGCAAACGACGCGCAACCTGGAACGCCTCCGGAACATCCTTGCACGCTATCGCGACGTGCGACAGGTCGAGATCGAAGCGAAATTCATGGAGGTCCAGCAAGGTGCGCTGGATGAATTGGGCGTGCAGTGGAACGTGGCCGGCAAGGCGACGCAGCTGAACGGAACCGACTCACGCTATTCCACCGGAGGCGGGGTCAACCGTACGCTGGCGGAGGCGTTCAAGAACACGACCTCGACCCAGCAGATTTCGATTTCCGGCGAGGGATTTCCGAACGGCGGCATCAATTTGCCGGCCGCCGCGCCGACGATTCCGGGTGGAGTGCTGCTTGGCGCGGCCGCCGGCCCGCTGGCCAACATCACGGGCATCATCGGGGAATTTGACGTGAATGCGATCGTGCGCGCGCTGTCGCAGAAAAGCGGCACCGAGTTGCTCAGCGCGCCGCGGCTCACGGTGCTCTCCGGCAATCCGGCGACGATCACGGTCGCGCAGGAGTTGCGCTATCCGCAGAGCTACGGCCAGATCCAGTCGCAGGTTGGCACGGGCAGCATCTCGGGCGGCGGCTCGGCGGGCGTTTCCATCACGTCGGGCACGCCCCAGGATTTTGCCACGCGCAATATCGGGGTGGAGTTGAGGGTGACGCCCACGGTGGAGGAGGACAACCACAGCGTGAGTCTCGACCTCAATCCCAAGGTCACGGAGTTCGAGGGTTTCGTGGAATACGGCGGTCCGAGTGTGGCCATTTCGGGCGGCACGACGGTGACGGTGCCGCCCGGTTTTTATCAGCCGATCTTCGCGGTGCGCGAGGTCAGCACCCGGGTCACGCTCTGGGACGGGGCCACGCTGGTCATGGGCGGATTGACGCGCGAAGACGTGAAAAAGGTACACGACAAGGTGCCCGTGCTCGGCAGCGTGCCGATCATCGGCCGGTTATTTCGCACCAAGGGAGAGAGCACGCAGAAGCGCAATCTGCTCATCTTCGTCACCGCGAATCTGGTCAATCCCGGCGGGGCGTTGACCAAGCGGACTGCGGCGGCCGCGGCGTCGCCG
>DATCRM010000005.1:0-2426 GCA_036568985.1 Lacunisphaera sp.
GGAAAATACAACGGCTTGATGAATGTCCGACACACCCCGGCGTTCTGCTGGCCAGCAGAACGCCACCCCTCTCCAGAGGGGACTCAAACCCACGCGGCGAAGAATCCCCTCTATCAAGCCGGAACGATTCAGTTCAACCACGAATGGACACGAAGGAACACGAATGAGAAACCAAGCCTCGGTTCCGGTCACCAGTTGGTGGCGTGAGGTCAGCGGTCCGGTCTGGGCAACCCGCACTCTGGATTCGTGTGAATTCGTGTCCATTCGTGGTTCCTTACTGCATGGATCAGGATCAAGAGGGGTGCCCCGTAGGGCGGGGTGTGTTGTTTGGGAAGTCGGCCGCTTCATAGTGTATGCTAGGAAAGCGGCGACATGTTGCTCGCGACGTCCGTCCGGTAGGCTTTGATCGCGGGGAAGATTCCGCACAAGGCGGCGAGTCCGATGATGCCGGCCGGGGCGGCGATCATCACCCAGTGGAACTCCAGCGGGTTGATCACCACGCCGGTCTGCACCCGGATGATGGCCGACGCTACGAGCACGATCACGGCGTAGACGACGAAGGCCATGAGCATTCCCAGACCGGCGATCGCGGCGGATTCGGCGACGATCGAGCCGAAGACCGTCAGGCGTTGCGCGCCGAGAGCCCGCAGGATGGCGATCTCCCGCCGGCGCTCGTTCATCGAGTTGTAGATGCTCGCGAGGATCGAGGCGGAGGCGACCACCACGACCAGATAGGAAATGAACGCCAGGATCTTGTCGAACCAGGCAATCTTGTCGAAAAGCTTCGAGAGGATCGCGCCGATGGGCCAGGCGAACGTCAGCTTGTTGCCGCGCTTGTTGTAGAGCATGTCCAGCTGGAAGCCGCTCATCGGGTTTTCCTGCTTCAGCTTCACCAGCACGGCGCTCACGTCCGCGGCGGCGCGCGCATCGTGTCCGCTCATGCGTTGCAGACCGGCGAGCGGAATCCAGATTACCCGGTCGGCCGGCGTGCCGGTGGGATCGAAGATTCCGGTCACAACATAGGTTTCGGAATGCTGCTTTTTCTCGTCGTACAGCAGGCCGTGAAAGGGATGGAAGGTGTCACCGACCTTGAGGCCCAGTTGCTGCGCGGCAAAACTGCCGACGACCGCTTCCTTTTCGCCGGGAGCAAAGGGACGCCCGTTGCCCGCGATGTGATACGGTTTTCCGGGGGCGGATTCGACCTTTTCGAACAGGAGGCTGGTGGTGCCGACGAGGCGGTAGCCCTTGTAGTTGTCACCGACGGCGATGGGCAGCGCCAGTTCCACGTTGGGATTGTTTTGGATCTGATCGACATCCGCCGGGCTGATGTTGCCCGGGCTCTCCTCGAGGTGAAAGATGGCATTGAGGACCAGTTGCAGCTTTGAGCTCCGCGCGCCAAGCACCGCATCAAAGCCGCCCGTCACGCTGGTGAAGGCGCGGTTCGATTCCTGTCGCATCACCCACACGGCGATGAGCAGGCCGCCGGCGAGGGCGATGGCGGCGGCGGAGACCAGCGTGGAGACGAGATGCTGGCGCAGGCTTTTGTAGACGATGTGGGGGATGATCACGCGGCGACGGAAGCGAGCGGAGTGTTGAGGCGGCTGAACTCCTCGGTGTGGGCGAAACGGGCGAGGATTTCGCGGTCGTGGCTGACCAGAAGCAGAGCCGCTCCCTGTTCGGCGCAGGTGTCGCGGAGCAGCGCGAGCGTTTCGGCCGCGTTGGCCGCGTCGAGGTTGCCGGTGGGTTCGTCGGCCAGCACGAGTTTGGGCCGGTTGGACAGGGCGCGGGCGACGGCGACGCGCTGCTGCTGTCCGATGGAGAGCTGCCGGGGATAATAATCGAGGCGATGGGAAAGACCCACGCGGGCCAGCAGGCTGATGGCGAAGGCGCGATCGCGGCCGGCGCCGAAAGCCATGGCGAGCAGAACATTTTCCAGGCAGGTATAGCCCTGGAGCAGGTTGAAGCTTTGGTACACGCAGCCGAGCGTGGTTGCCCGCAGACGGTCGCGTTTCGATTCGCTGAGCGTGGTCAGCTCCGCCCCGTTGATGACGATCGAGCCGGCGTCCGGTTTGACGATGCCGGCGATCAGGTTGAGAAAGGTCGTTTTGCCGCTGCCGCTCTGTCCCTTCATCCCGATCTGGGATCCGGCGGCCATGGAGAATGAATCCACGGACACGACCTGCTTGATGGTGCCGTCGGGCGAGGTATAAGATTTGGTCAATCCAGTGATCTTCAGGACATTGGAGTCGTTACTCACCATGATGAGCGTGCGGGATGGTCCTTGGCCGGAACCAGGCAATCGGAGTTAACCACAGATGGACACAGATACACACAGATCAATCGGTTAAGCCGTGGACGTGGGGCGTGGTTTGATGCACTGCCCGGTGTTCTCCAAGACACTCTGTTGGGGAAAGGACCTCCTACGG
>DATCRM010000006.1:0-4411 GCA_036568985.1 Lacunisphaera sp.
GTGCGACGCCCACGACCTGGTGAATGCGGCTTTGGAAGGCGTGCACGACGACCTCGCCGGCCATCCGCTCGAGATCGCGGTGCCCGACGATCTGCCGCCAGTACGCGCGGATTTTGCGCTCACCGAGCAGGCGTTGGCCAACCTTTTGCTCAACGCTGCGCGACACACCCCGGAAGGCACACCGGTGTTTCTCACCGCGGGCTTGGAGCGCGACGGGAAGCGTGTGTACTTCACCGTGGCCGATCGCGGCCCCGGCTTCCCGCTGGCGATGCGCGAGCGCCTGTTCAAAAAATTCGAACGGGGCGACGCCGCCCGGGCCGGCGGCCTTGGCCTCGGCCTGTCCCTCGTGCGCGGCTTCGTGACCGCCCAAGGGGGCGAGGTCGTGGTCGGCGAGAACCCCGGCGGCGGGGCGGTCTTCACCATTTACCTGCCACACCATGCTCCGCAGACTCCTCCAGCAGAATGAGCAGCCAACCGCCCTTCTCCTCCGCCACCCTGCTGATCATCGACGATGAAAAACAGATCCGGCGGCTGCTGCGCATCACCCTGGAGACCGGCGGCTATCAGGTGCGCGAAGCAGAAAACGGCACGCTCGGCCTGCAGGAGGCTGCCCATCAGGCGCCAGACGGCATCATTCTGGATCTCGGGCTGCCCGATCTCGACGGCACCGAGGTCATTCGCCGGCTCCGTGAATGGTCCCGTGTGCCCGTCCTCGTCCTCTCGGTGCGCGAAAGCGAAGACGACAAGATCGCCGCGCTGGATGCCGGGGCCGACGATTATCTGACCAAGCCGTTCGGCAGCCGGGAACTGCTGGCCCGGGTGCGCGCCATTCTCCGCCGCACGCCCGGAACCCAAGACCCCGCCGTGGTGCGCATCGGCGACATCGAAGCAGACCTCGCCGCACGCATTGTGCGCCGGGCGGGAAACGAAGTCCGCCTGACCGCGAAGGAATATGCCCTCTTCAAGCTTCTCGTCCAGCACCGCGGCAAGGTGGTCACCCACCGGCAGATCCTCCGCGAACTCTGGGGTCCAGCCGCGGAGGAACGCACCGACTACCTTCGCGTTCACATGACCCATCTCCGGCAGAAACTGGAGGTGGACCCGCACTCGCCGCGACATCTGAAAACCGATGCCGGCATCGGTTACCGACTGGTGGATGCGTAGATGATGGCTTTTAAGCCGGATCGTCATACGGCAATTGTGGGCGGGGTGCCCTCACCCCGCCCACAGCAGACGATGATTTGCCTCGCGTTACGGGGCAAATACCCGGCTAATGACCCGCTATGCCATTTTCCAAGCTCGGGCTGCCGCCCGCCCTCGTCAACGGAGTCAAGGCCATGGGTTACACCGACCCGACGCCCATCCAGCTCCGCGCCATCCCCGTGGTGCTCGGCGGCGGCGATCTGATCGGATCCGCCCAGACCGGCACGGGCAAAACCGCGGCGTTCGCGCTGCCGGTCCTGGCCCGCCTCGGCAAACACGAACCTCGCGGTCCGCGCGTGCTCGTGCTCGAGCCCACGCGCGAACTGGCTGCGCAGGTCGAAACCGCTTTCCGCGACTTCGGCCGCTTCACCGACATCCGCGCCACCGTGGTCCACGGCGGCGTTGGCTACGGCCGTCAGCGCAGCGAACTCCAAGCCGGCACCGACATCGTCATCGCCACTCCCGGCCGCCTGATGGACTTCATCAACGAACGCACCCTCCGCCTCGACGGCGTGAAGATCCTCATTCTCGACGAGGTCGACCGCATGCTCGACATGGGCTTCGTGAAGGACGTGAAGAAAATCATCGGCATGTGCCCGCGCGAGCGCCAGACGCTGTTCTTCTCCGCCACGGTGCCGCCCGAAATCGAAGAGGTCGCCCGCTTCGCCCTGCGCAACCCGGCGCGCGTCGAGATCGGTGTTTCCCGCACCGTCAACCAATCGGTCACCCACGCGTTCTATCCGGTCCCGCAAGGCCTGAAGTTCGACCTGCTGGTCGCCCTGCTCGCGAAGACCGATTTCCAGAGCTGCATCGTCTTTTCGCGCACGAAGCACGGAGCCGACAAAATTGCCCGCAAACTGAAAGCCGCCAACCATTCCGTCGCCGTGCTGCACGCCAACCGTTCGCAAAACCAGCGGGTCGAAGCCCTCGAAGGTTTCAAATCCGGCAAGTACGAGGTGATGGTCGCCACCGACATCGCCGCGCGCGGCATCGATGTCGCCGGCGTCTCGCACGTCATCAATTACGACATCCCCGCCAATCCCGAGGACTACGTCCACCGCATCGGCCGCACCGGCCGCGCGGCAGCGGTGGGCGATGCCTTCACGCTGACCACGCCCGACCAAGCCGGCGACATCAAGTCCATCGAGCGCTTCATCGGCCAGAAGGTCCCGCAGCTTCAGCTCGAAGGTTTCAACTATCACGCTCAGCCGCGCGCCCCAATCGGCTTCCAAGGCGCCGCGCCCGGTCATGGGCACCGTCCGTCCCACGGTCACGGCGGTGGCCGAGGTGGTCAAGGCGGCCATGGCGGCGGCGGTCGCGGTGGCCAACCGCGCGAGCAACGCTATTTCCAACCCTCCAGCCAGGCCCAAGCGCCGCGTCCGGCACAGTCCGGCCACCCCGCCCCGCAAGGTCAGGGTCACGGACACGTAGGCCACGGCCAGCAGCCCACCCCGCGGAAGTTTGGCGGCCTGTCCCGCGGTCGCTGGAACCGGCGCTAAGCCGGAATCATGAAGGTGGAGCGACCTGACATCAGGGCGCTGGTTTGGGACCCGTCCGGCCAAGCGCGGTGAGGTTAGCCCGCTCCTCCTTTAATGGCCTCATTCCTGGCGCCACCGGCGCCGCAACCGGAGCGCAAAGACCGCCAGTCCCATGCTCAACAGTGCATAGGTCGAAGGCTCGGGCACCTGAAGCACGATGGAGTTGGCCAGGTAGTAGACGTTCAGCGTGTAGTCCGTGCCGCTGAAATTCGCGATCATTGCATCGCCGCTGTTCGGCAGGCCGGCGAAATAGCCCGTATAACCGGTGCCGCCCGAGGCAATGTTCATGATCGTATAAGTGGTGCCCTGGGTCGGCGCGGCCAGCAGGTTGATACTGAGCTGCAACAAACCGACGCCAATATCCACGGTGCCCGGACTTTGAAAAGTGAGCCGGTCCGATGTGGTGCCATCCATTTCGATCGCGAAGGTGGACGAATTGGTGACGGTAAAGTTCCCGCCCGAGAGAGTCAGCGTACCGATGGAATTGCCCGGAGCGAGCGTGCCGCCGGCGAGAGTGAGGCCGCCGTTGATGGTGCCAGCGCCATTGATCAGGCCGGTGGTCGCATTGGTCAGGTAGCCATTGGTGTAGAGGGTACCGCTCTGGACATTGATCTGTCCGGCGTTGCTCAGCGGAGAATAGATGTGGACGTTGCTCGTGCCCGTCAGCGTCAGCGAACCGCCGACGGCGTTGGTGCTGTTGTGGCTGGCATAGTAACCGAAGTACAGATTTCCGCCGGTGACCGCGACCGAACCCTGGTTGACCAGCGTGTTCGCGTAGAGGTAGCCCGTGCCGGAGTTGTGGGTCAGCACGCCCTGGTTGGTGATCGCCGTGCCGGTGCTGGTATCGGTGTAGATGCCCAGGCTGCCCGTGACGGTCGTCGTGGGATCCAGGGTGAGGGTGTTGCCGGCCCCGGTGACATAAAGATAGGAACCGCTGCCCTGGGTGATGGTTTTGCCGCTGAGCGTGCCCGTCTGCTGCCAGTAGAGACCGGTGTTGTTCGCCAAGGTGGCGTTGGTCCCGGTGAAATTCGTTCCATTGAGAAAGCGCACATAGCTGCTCGACACGCTCAGGTTGAGGTCGCCATTCAGGGTGGTGCCGTCCAAATAGCCGCCCGAGGTGGTGAAGCCCAGCGCCCCGGTCGCGATGGTGCCACCCGTGATCGTGCCGCCATAGAGATCAAACGCACCTCCGGTCGGTGCGTTCAGGGTCGCCGAAGCGTTGTTGAGCGTGCCGTTGAGCCGTGCACGCCCGCCACCCGTCAGCACCACGCTGCCCAGATTGGCGGTCGTGTTGGTCCCATCCCACAGCAGATTGCCGCTGTTCTGCGCGGTCAGCGTGCCGTTGTTGTCGAAGGGACCGCGCAGATACACGTAGGTGCCCGAACCGTCGGCGGTCACCGATCCGGTGTTCGTCGTGTTGTAGCTGGCACTCGGATAGCCCAGGTAGAGGTAGCTCCCGCCCGTCGCCGTGATTGTGCCCGAGTTGGTGAGGTTCAGCGAATAGATGCTGCCTGATCCGCTCGTGTGCGTGATCGTGCCCGCGTTGGTAATCGCCGTGCCACTGCTGCCGTCCGTGTAGATGTTCGCATCACCGCTTACCGTCGTGGTCGAATCCAAAGTCAGGGTGTTATTCGTACCGTTCACATAGATATACGCCCCGTTGCCCATGG
>DATCRM010000007.1:0-3799 GCA_036568985.1 Lacunisphaera sp.
GTTCAAGAACGTCAAGCATTACAAGCGGCGCAAGCGCTGGCTGTCGTGAGGAGTGGAAAGCAGGTGAAGGATAAGGGAGACCGACGAGGCGAAAGCGTGGATGGATTGGCGCCCGGTGCTTCTCTCGACCCGTGCTCTTCCTGGCTTTTCGTATTTTCTTTTCTCGTCTTTCTCCACGCCCCATTCCCTTCATCCATAATCCCCGTCAGTTTCTCCCATCGGGAACGCCGGTCATGACGGTGGCTTGGTGGGGAGGGACCGGTGCCTCCGGCGGTGGGTTAACGTGACCCGGGCTTATAAGGAGGCGGCTGCTGCCTTTCTCAGGAAGGCGGTGGTCGAAAAGAGAGCCGGCGGGCGCGGCTGTGCTGCGCCAGTAAAAACTATTGAGAGGCAAGGCCCCGCGCCCGCTTCCCGACTTCCTCACCCCGAGCTTGTCGACGGGTCAATAGATGGGGTAATCGGCCTTGCCGGTTGCCCATGGAGGCATTGGGTGCTGCGCTTCAGGCGATGGAGAAACGAGGTCCACGCTGGGTGGCCTCAAGCATCGAAGGAGAAGCGCAGCATGGAATACTTTGCCGGATTGGACGTGTCGGTCAAGGAAACGAGCGTGTGCGTTGTCGACGCCGATGGGCGGATCGTGCACGAGGCGAAGGTGGCGAGCGAACCCGAGGCGCTGATCGCGCTGCTAAGCGATTGGCCGGATGGGCTGAAGCGGATCGGGCTTGAGGCCGGTCCCCTGTCGCAATGGCTGTGGTCGGCGCTGGCAGAGGCAGGGCTGCCTGCGATCTGCGTGGAGACGCGACGCATGCATGCGGTGCTGAAGGCGCACACCGCGCTCAATAAGACCGATCGCAACGATGCGCGCGGCATCGCCCAGATGATGCGGGCCGGGCTTTACCGGGCGGTACACGTCAAGACGCTGCGCAGCCAGAAGGTCAGAATGCTGCTCAGGCACCGCAAGCTTCTGAAGGCCAAGGCGCTCGACGTGGAGAACGATCTGCGCGGCACACTGCGCAAGTTCGGGCTGAAGGTGGGCATTGCCAGCTCCGGCCGCTTCGAGGCGCGCATCCGCGAATTGGTGGCGGGCGATGGCGATCTTGCCGCCATGGCAGAGCCGTTGCTTGTCGTACGCCGGGTGCTGCGCGAACAGGCGGCGGCACTGCATAAGCGGCTGCTCGCCATCGCCCGTGAGGACGCCGTGGCACAGCGCCTGATGACGATCCCCGGCGTGGGCGCGCTGGTGGCGCTCGGCTTTGTGACCACGGTGGACGTTGCGGCGCGCTTTGCCCGTTCTAAAAGCGTAGGAGCGGCCTTCGGACTGACGCCCTCGCAATATCAGTCGGGCGAAACGCAGCGCCAGGGCCGCATCTCGCGCTGCGGCGACGGGAGTATGCGGGAACTGCTCTACGAGGCGGCTCAGGCGATGCTGTTCCGCTCGCGGAAATGGTCGTGGCTGAAGGCTTGGGCAATGAAGGTCGTGCGCCGCTGCGGCGCCAGAAAAGGCATCGTCGCGCTGGCCCGCCGGCTGGCCGTCATCATGCATCGCATATGGGTGGACGGCACCACGTTCCGCGCCGAAAGGGAGGAAGTGGCCGTCCATGTCTGAGAAAGGGGGTTCCCACTGAACCCAGCTTAGAGTTCCGCGAAAGCGGAAAGATGTCCCTCGCGGGACGATGGATGGAGCGAGTTCGTGGCCCTGGCTGTCCTGCCTCTGGACAAGGACGCACAATCGATTGAGCCGCTTCATCTTCTGACCCCATCATGGGAGGGCCAAAAGCGCCGATCCCGAAGAGAAGCCTGGACCCGCGAGAGATACACAACCGCCAGAAAGGAGCCTGAAGTGCTTGACCAATGACGGCCGATTAGAGAGGCCAGGGCCGAAAGGCAGTGTGGCGAGGATGAAGCGCGATCTATCCCCCCCTTGAGGGGGAGAAAGCGATTTCAACATCTTAGCCAAGCCGGCCGAAGGCCGAAAGCGCCGGCTAAGTGTTAGAAATCGCAAGAGAGGGGCTATGTATGCGAAACTCCGCCGGCGATCACCCCTCACCAAGTTCGCCCTGCCGCTCGGCTCCGCCTCGCGGGGCGAACTATCCTCTCCCGCAAGGGGCGAGGAAGAGGCTGGTGCATTCCCGCACCAACCTCAGGCTGCTGACAAACCCCGTCGATTTCGGCGGGGTTTTTATTATCAGACGGATGGCGTTGAGTTTTCGTCGGTGGGAAGGGGTTGGCGGAAAGGGTGCCGCCTCAGGCGGGCCGTGGAAATGGCTTTGAGCTGAGCGCCAGGGCGATTTTCTTGATGTTCTGGGCGGCTGCGGCGAGGAGGCATTGCACGCGGACGCGCCAGAGACTTCGGAACCGTGCATAGCGGTGACCGTGAAGCTGTTTGGCGTCGGCGAAGGAGCGCTCGACGGTCTCCTTGCGGCGGCGGTAGACGGCCTTACCCCATGCGGTCTTGCGGTTGGCATCGTTTCGTTCGCGGGCATCTTGCCAGACATGGCGGGTGATCAGGCGCGTGGCGTTGGCGCTTGTGGTGCATGAAGCCAGAAGCGGGCAGTCGCGGCAGACGGCCGGATCGGATCTATAGTGGCGGTAGCCGGTCCGATCGGTGGTGACGTAGGAGAGGAACTGGCCCTCGGGACAGCGATAGGCATCGGCGTCGGCTTCATAGACGAAGGCGCTCTTCCTCATCATGCCGGGCTTCGGCGGGGTTGGATTGCGATAGCCGGTGACGCCAAGAATGGCGCGCTCCTCCAGGCCCTTGGCGATGCCCGGCGTCGCATAGCCGGCGTCGAGCCCGACCGCCCCGACCTGGAAGCCGAAGCGCTCCACCTGCCGGTCGAGGCGGGCGAGATAGACGATCGAATCGTGCACGTTGGCGGGTGTGGCGAACGTGTCGGTGATGATGCCCAGCCTGCCGTCCACCGTGCGGTGGTCGAGGTAGAAGAAGCCCTTCGGCTTGCCCTCGCGCACCATGTAGCCGGCCTCCGGGTCGGTGCGGCTGACCTTCGTCTCCTTCACCGCCGGCTGCCGTTCCTTCTCCTTCAGCGGCTTCTGGCCGTGCAGCGCCCGTTCGGCCTCGATCGCCCGGTCGAGGTCGGCCCAGTAGTCGGCGCGCGACTTGGCGATCATCGCCAGGTCGTACTTGCCCTTGTTGGCGTTGGCCTTCAGATGCGTGGAATCGGTGTAGAGCACCGTGCCGTCGACCAGGCCGGCCCGGATCGCCTGCTCGACGATGCGATCGAAGATGCCTTGCGCTATTGTCTCGTCCTGGTAGCGGCGCCGACGGTTCTGCGACAGCGTCGAGGCGTCGAACACCTTGTCCGTCAGCTTCAGCCGCAGGAACCAGCGGTAGGCGACGTTGACCTCGATCTCGCGCACCAACTGCCGTTCCGAGCGCACGCCGAACAAATAGCCGATGAACAGCGCCTTGAACATCAAGGTCGGATCGAGCGGCGGACGGCCATTGTCGGCGCAGTAAAGCGGCGCCGTCACATCATGGATGAACGAGAAATCGATCACCCGGTCGATCTTGCGCAGAAGGTGGTCCTTGGGAACCAACTCTTCCAGCGTCACGATCTCAAGGGCGGTCTGTTCAGGGGCGGGTCGCTTCAACATGACCCAGTGAATCAAAAACCCCCGGCTAACACCAGGGGTTTGTCAGCAGTCTGAGGGCCGCCCCATAAGGACGGCCCTTCGTGTTTTCGTGCGTGGCGCGGCCCTGCCGTGATCGCGCTGGATCACCGGCCGCGCATCGCGCCTATCGGGAAGGCTGCTCCCCGAAAAGGCGATCCGCCGGGAC
>DATCRM010000008.1:0-20024 GCA_036568985.1 Lacunisphaera sp.
GCGTTGAGGAGGGCATCGATCTTCGACTTCAGCCCGCCGAACCGGTCGCCCGGGCCTTGGGCGGCCAGAACCGCTGTGAGGATCAGCGCGAGGAGAATGGTGGCAGGCGTCTTCATGGGTGGCCGAGCATTTCGACGGTGAGGTCCAGCGTCAGGCCGTCGAGATTGTTGGCCTCGCTTTGGGCGAAGCGATAAGTCTTCACATGCACGAGGCGGGGTCCGGTCTCGAGGGCGTGCAGGTAGGTAAGGATTTGCAGATAGGAACCGCTCAGGCGGAGGGAGAAAGGGATGGCGAGGTAGGCGGCGTCGGCGGCAGCCGGCTGGGAACTCAGCTGCGAGAGGTTGGTGAGCTTAACGCGGGTGGTTTTCTCGATCTGGTAGAAGTAGTCGAGGTTGCCGGCGAGGTCGGCCTCGGTGGCGAGGTTGCGGTCAATGTAAGCCAGCGCGCCGGCGGCCTCGGCCGACTGGGTCTGGATGCGGGCGTGCCCGCTGAGGGCGAGGAACATCGCCTCGCCTTCCTGACGGGTGCGCTCGCTTTCCACGGCGAGCAGGCCCCAGCGCTTCCACAGGAACCAATCGGCACTGCCGAGCACCAACAGCAGGGTCAGGCTGATGACGGCAGCCGGATAACGGCGGACCACGGCGAGGAACTGCTGAAGGAGCCCGCTCACGGTTTCACCACCTTGAGTTTAAAGTTGAGCTCGAACTCGAACGTGTCGGCGTTTTCTCTGCGGCTGAAGGAGGTCAGGCCGATGCTGGCAAAGCGGGCGCCGAGCAGCGGGTCGGCCAGCATCGCCTGTCGACAGTGATCGAGCGTGATCTTCGCGCGGTCCGATGATTCGTGCAGGGTGCCGCGAAGCACGAGACCTGTTTCCAAGGAATCAATGCTTTCGATTTGCATGCGCGGCGGGCGCGTCCGGCCCAGCGCCATCAGCAACTCGGACAGGCGGTACGGCGGCACCATGAGCTTGTACGCCGTCTCGATTCGGGCGGCCGCGGTGGCGAGCGTCTGGGTGTCAGCGTTCAGCGCGTCCACCTGTCTCCGGTTGTCGGCGATTCGCTGGCGCCAGACAGTGGTTTCGCTGGCGAGCGTCTGGCTGATGTAGAGCAGCCAGGCGGTGAACATCAGGGCGGCGGAGGCGAGAGTCACGGCGATCGCGTTGGTGATGAACCGGCGCCGGACGAGATCGCTGCTGGGCAGAGCCGCGGAGATGCGGCAGTCCATCCGCCACGGGCCCTGGTAGGCGGCGTCCGCCCGGGGGGCCTTGTCGGGAGCGGGAGCGGAGCCTTCCGCGACGAGGCTGAGGGCCCCGAGCCAGTGTTGGCCGAAGGGAATCACGCCTTCGGCCGGAGCGATGCCAACCGTGGATTGCCAGGCAGCGCAATCGAGGACGAAGGGCGAGCGGCCGACCACCTGGGCGAGCGGCTCGGCGATCCACGCGAGGGTGGGCGGCAGATAGGCGCAGTAGATTTCGCCGACCGGCTGGCCGGTGGTCATCTCGTAGGAATCCACGAGGGGTTTGAGATCGCGGCCGATGGCGCGGACGAACTTGGAAGCGCGGAGCAGGAGTTCATCATCGGCCAGATGGAGACGATCGCGGACTTCGTCGGCCCGGGTGAGATTGAATTCGCGTCGGGCCGCCTGGACGATGGAGGCGAAGCCATGGCGCACGGGGGCCGGCGTGTGCACACCCTCCTTGCCGATGATGTAGGCGAGGGTATGCTCCTGCTCGATGACCACGACGACCATGGCGCGTTTTTCGCCGGCGCGTTTCTGGTGGCTGGCGATGGCGCCGAGCAGCGGCAGTACGCCCAGTTCCAGGCGGTAGGGCAGGAGGCGCTGGTCGAGCAAGCGCTGCTGCATCAGCTGGACGTTGGTGTAGGAAACGCCGCAGACCAGTGCCGGGCGTTGCGTGCCCTCGGCTGCCACCTGTTCGCCTTCGAGCGGACTGAGCGTCGCGAGCTTCCACTCCTGCGGATTGTCGATTTTGTATTGTTCGCGAACGAGGTCGGCCAGGTAGGCGGGATCGACGAGTTTGCGCGGCAGAATGCTTTCGCGCTGGAGCAGTGCTTCGGGCGGCACGAAGCCGGCGATGGCGGGCACCCAGGCGTTCTGGCGTTCGAAATTCAAGGCGAGCCAGGTTCGCAGACCGGCCTCGTCGCCGTTGTCGAACTCCGCGGCACAATCAATGGTGACCGGACCGCTGTCGGAACGATCGATGCCCGCGACCAGGATCTGGTAAGGGTTGACCTCAATCAGCAGGCTGCGCCGGGAATTGCGGTTGTTGAAAAGCACGAGGAGGGGGCGGCAAACGACTATTGAGCAAGTTGCTGCGGCGTCAAGGTATCCGCCGTGCGTGGAAATACGGAGGGAAGGTAGAGACCAAGGGACGAGAGACGAGGGACGAGGGACCAAGGACCAGAGACCAAGGGACCACGGAGGACGAACCAAAGGTCGCCAAGGGCGACGTTACGGCATCCCGTTCGATGTGCTCAGGGCAGGGTGGCCTGTTCGGTTACCGGAAGTTCGCGCCATTCGGTGGCCGCGTAAGGTTGGTCCACACCGCCGAAAGTGGCGTAGCGCAGCGAGGTGTCGTAATGAAGATTGGCCTCGGAACTGAAGGTGATCTCCTTGCCGGAAAGGGCGCCATAGATCGTGATGCCGGTTTTTATGTCCAGGCCGAGGGAGTAGGTCGTTTTAGGGATATAGATGACGCCGTAGAAAGGATAGGTCGTGGAGGCCAGCTGCTGCGTGGTGGGAGAGGTGATATCGCTGATCAGGATCAATTTTTTGGGATCGGAGGTACGGTTGTAGTAACCGCTGCTGGAGGAATCCGTGCGGATTCCTCCCGAAACATGGATTTCCGCGGAACCAGTGGAACTGATATTGATCAGACCGCCGGTCTGGGTTCGCAGATGTCCATTAATGTAGAGAATGACCGGACCGTTGATGTTGAGCGTGCCGATAGAATCGCCGGAGCTGACGTACAGGGCGCCATTGTAGTAGTAGCGGGCGGGAGTGGTAGCGCCCGGCGTGCCGATATTCACCGGGTTGTTAGTCCCCGGAGGGTCGGTCACTTCCAATCCCTTGGGAAAATTTGCCGAACTGAAGGCCGCGGTGAGTCCATTGCTGGGCAGAGTATCAAATTGGGGGACGAAGGGGCTGCGGCTGACGCGCGATTTGTCGGTACTGTAAGTGAGCCCATTCAGTGTGGTGCCGCTACTGATGCCCGAGGGTGGAGACGGCCAGGCAAGGTAGCCCTTGACGGTGGTGGCACCGTTGATGGCCAGGGTGGAGCCCGCGGCCAATACAGCCGAGGAGCCAGCGGTTCCGGAGTTGTAGGTGGCGACACCGGAATCGTAGCTGTCCACCGTACCGCCGCCGGTGGAGATGGTGAGATCGGTGGTGGCACCGGCTGCGTTGGGGAAAAGCGGCGAAGGCGCGATGGGCGAGCGGAGCTGGGTCTTCAACGTGGGGCTGTTGGCGATTGAAACCGAGGCCTCGGCATAAATGACGGGTGCGCCGGTGGTGACGCCCGCGGAATTGGCCCAAGTGGCGGTCCAATAAGTCGTGTCATTGGGAGACTGGTTGGAATGGGAGATCAGGCATTTGTACCACACGCCGCCGTAGCAACGGTAGGCACCGGCGGGGTAATTGCTCGAGGCGTTCCAGGTATAGGTGGCGTTACTGGTGTTGGCTCCGATCCAGTAGGTCGTCGCGGTGGCGGGATTCTGGGCGACGTTGCTGTTTTGCAGGCTCAGATACCATACGCCGTTGTAGCGGACGGTGTCGTACTGGCTGTATTGTTTGCCGGAGTCCCAAGCAGTGGAGAATAGAGGGGTATTGCTCCAATAGGCCGTGTTGGTGGGAGTGATCGTGCCGCTCGTGTGGGCTTTGATGCAGCGGTACCACTGGCCGCTGTAATAGACCGTATCCCAGAGGTTGTAATTGATGCTGCTGGAGCTCCAGCCGTGGGGACCAGGGCTGGAAGTGGTGTTGGTGCCGCTCAGGGCGTTTTCCCAATAGGCTGCGTTCGAACCCGGCGTAATACCCGCGGTCGGGTTGGCGTTGATGAAGCGATACCAAGTATCGTTGTAATAGACGACTTCATTGAAGGAGTAAGTTGCTGCGCTGCGAAACGCCCACGACATATAGGGGCGGGAGGAAACCCACTTGCTCGTGTCGGAATAATCGCCGCCTGCGTAGATATATGGTTGGGAAGCTACGCAGCGATACCAGGTGTCGTTACTGCTGCGGTAGACATACTCGCCCCTGGTATAAGCATCGCCCACGTTGTAGGTGGTGGAACCCGGTGAAACTGCGGCGCCCGTCGAATTGAGAAAGGGAGCCCAATAGGCCGTGTTGGTCGGGGTTATGCTCCCACTGCTCGTGTGCGTGGAAATGCAGTAGTACCAGCTTCCGGAATAATACATGATGGTGCCATGGGCGTAACTGGTGTTTGAACTCCAGCTGAGGGAAACGGCGGGAATGTCGGACCAATAGGAAATGTTGGTCGGCAGAATGCTACTGCTGCTCGTATGCGTTGTATGGCAGCGATACCAAGCGCCTTGGTAGTTCACCACGGCATAGGCTGCATAACTGACATTGCTGCTCCACGACCAGGGAATCGGGGTCGGTACCCACCAAGTTAGGTCCCCGGGTGTATGGTTGAGGTTGCTGTCTTGCACCGATCGATACCAAGTGCCGTTGTAGCCGACGAGGTCGTTGATTTGATAAGTCTTGGCGCTGCTCCACGTAGACCCGAGGTGCGCGGCGTCGTAGTTGTCGACGCGGATCTTGACCGAGGCGGTTGTGCCCTGGCCGAACTTGTCGCTCGACAAGGTAAGGGTGGCGACCGCTCGTTTGCTTGCGCTGTATGTGGTAGTGTCCCAATCCACACTAATCCCGCCGCTGGTCCAGTCGCTCCAGTCGTTCTTGTTGAAGGCGCGCAGGGCTTCCTCGAGGCCCAGCTCGGCGAGTTGTTGGCTCAGGCTGGCCTGGAAGGAACGGTTGCTGAGCGTCATCGCTCGTGAGCACACCGCGATATAGCCGGCCAGCGAAATGCCCAGCACGGCCACGAAGCACAGCGCCACGAGGCTGACCGTGCCGCGGACCGAGCCGAACCGCTTTGAACCACAGATGGACACAGATGGACACAGATGATCTGAACCAAGCGGAGAAATCAGTGGCGCAGCCCTCCTCTCTCGGGCCTTCAATCTGTGTTGATCCGTGTTCATCTGTGGTTGCCCGCTCCGGTTTACTGCAGGAAGCCGCGGTTGCGGAGGATGACGCGGTTGGAGGTCATCTGGTAGACGAGCGTTTGCGTGCCGTTGTTGGCGTTGCCGAGCTGGCTGCTGAACTGCAGCGCGACTTGCTTGATGCCGGGGAGGTAGTCCGTGTAGCTCGTGTATTCATTGGCGGACGAATCGTAATATTTCAGGCTCAGGCTGGTGAGGTTGCGCACGAGCGTTTGCGCGGTGACCGTGGCGCCGTTGTAAACGCAGCGCGTCAGAGCGGTCGCCTCCATGCTGACGCTGGTTCCGTTGACCGTGACGGAGGTGGCCGCGACGCCGTTGTTGTAGTAGTAGGTGATGGTGTTGGTGGTCGTGCCGCTGGGCACGGTGAGCGACAGGCGGGTGGCGCTCAGATTGGCGGTATCGGTCAGTCCCGTGGCAGTCTGAACATCCTGCGCGAAATAGCCGAGTGCGCGGCGGGCCTCCGTCTCGAGAATCTGCTGATTGGCCAGCCGGGCGAGGCTGCGGCCGAGATAGATGTAGCTGGAAAACACCGCCGCCATGACCGCGGCCGAAAGCGTCGCGCCGACGAGCAGCTCCACCAAGGTGAAGGCAGCAGAAAATTTTTGGCCACGAAAAGTCACGAAGAGACGCAAAAATGAACCGAGGCGAAGTTAACCACTAATCCACACTGATGGAGCACTAATCCGAACCAAGGCCGGGGAGCCTTTTCCGCGGATGGCGCAGATGGACGCGGATGGTCCGGTCTTAAAACAGAAGCCGAGGCATCGGCCTGAAGGGGCCAATTTCTGTATCTGTGTCTATCTGTGTTCATCTGTGGTTAAATTCTGGCTCAGGAGCGCTGGATGTTGAGGTTCAGGCCGTATTTGCCGAAATAAGCCACGCTCTTGCGCGTGTAGGTGCGGGCGATGGGTGCATTGCCGGAAAAACCAAGACTGTCCGCCCACGAACCCGAAGCTTGGGTGGCCTCGGTGTTGGTGCCGCTCTTGTTCCAAGTGACGGTGAACGTGACTTCTTTGAGCTCGGTGTTCACGCCGTCGGGTTGGACAGAGGTGGTGGTGCGAGCCAAAGTGATGGTGGTATCCTTGACGAGGCCACAAGCGGTGATCGCATTCTCGAATTGAGAGTCGATCGTGATGGCCGTGCTGGATGCGGTCAGGGTGCTGACCGTGGCCCAGCTACTCAGCCGCAATTTCCCGATCTCGTGTTCCAAGATCTGCGCGGCCAGGGTCTGGCGGCGGGCCGTAGCCATCATCTCGGAGCCCAAAGTAACGGCTTGGATCATGCCGACGAAGCCCACGACCAGGATGGTGGCGGCCATCATCACCTCGACGATGGTGAAAGCTCTGGAACGATGCGGACCGAGGGAGACTGGCCTGGAACCACTAAAAATCACGGCAGCAGCATTACCCAAAGGCAGGGATTGGCCACAAAAAGTCACAAAAGGGCGCGAAAAAGGAAACCCTGGACAGGGCGAGAACGGAAGTAACAAGCGGTAAGGATCAACGATGAAAACCCCTGGCCGGCCCGGCTACAGACGGAGTCGACGCCGGATTTCCGCCACGAGGGCTTCCGGCGGTCGGCTGATGTCGAGCGTGAGCGCGCCGGCGGGGGGCTCCAGCGTGGCGAGCTGGCTGTCGAGCATGGCCGGCTTCATATAGTGCCCGGTGCGCCCCTGCAGGCGGACGAGCAGCAGATCGCGCTGGCCGGAGAGATAAACGAGCAGCGTGCCAGGCAGACCATCGAGCAGAATGCGGCGATATTTTTCCTTGAGTGCCGAGCAGGTGAATACGGCTGGCCGGCCGGCCGCGATAGTGCCGTCCATCGCGCGGCGGATGGACTCGAGCCATGGCATGCGGTCATCGTCGTCGAGAGGTATGCCTTGCCCCATCTTTTCCTTGTTGGCGGCACTGTGAAAATCGTCCGCCTCATGGTAGGTCCAGCCGAGTTCGCGAGCGAGGAGCCGGCCGACGGTGGTTTTGCCCGAGCCGGCGACGCCCATCAGGAGGATAAGTTTGGGAGGAGCAGGGGACATGCAGGGGTAAACTCCAAAGGCCAAACGCCAAATCACAAACAAAACTTCCAATCCAAGTCCACCTTCACTGGCTTCTGGCTTTGGGCGGTTTTCCCCAAGGTTTGTTTGGCCTTTGGCGCTTTGGGTTTTGGGATTTCCCGGCGGTCCGGCCGCCGGGACTACCGCACCACGCGCTTGAAGATCTGTCCGTAAAGCGTGACCGAGTCCGCGCCGTTGATGAGCATGACGTAGGGATCGCTGGTGACGAGGGCGGGCTTGCTGTCCTGCATGGCGCCGCGCGCAGTGCGGATGATCTCCTCGGCGATCGTCTGCTCGGGGCCATATTTGGCGATGCGGAGCGTGCCATCGGGTGCGATGATCAGGCGGCGATCGCCGGCTTCGCTGCCGGTTTGATATTGGCCGGCGACGCGGCCGAGCAGGGAAACCGCTTCGGTTCCGGACATGAGGGTGAATTTCGGGGCCAGAGACCGCGCGGGGCGAAAGAGCATCCAGACTCCGGTGCCAACACAGGCAAGGCTGACAACCAGCAGCAGGGCGATCTTGATCCAGTCAGGAAATCCTCCGCCCTGGCTTCCACGGGCGGCGAGCCGTACGGGGATGGCACTGGGCGGCCGCTCAAAAAGACGGGGATTCAGGGTCGGACGGGTGACCGGTGCGGTGTGTCCGGTGATCGCTCCCATGATGTAGGCAACACTGTGTTCCTCTCCCCGCAAGGCGGTTTCGTGTCCGACAAAACACAGGCGGCGGTAGCGCGTGCGCACGACCAGGATTTCACGCTCGGTCTTGATGCGGATTTCCGGACTGGAAGGCTCGTAGATGGTGAGCCGGCCCGCAAGTTCCTCCAAGGCGCGCAGCAGCTCGGCGAGCTGTTCCTCCGTGACGGCCATCATCACCTCGTCGGGATAATTCAGTCCCGCGCCTCTCGCGCCGGACGAGAGGTGGTGCAGGGTCACACTGTAAGTGGGCGAGGCCATCAGGGTTCGAGAATGAAAAGCGGGCAGTCGCCGAAACCCTTGCGAAAATTGCCGGAGTCGAGGTTGCCGTCATCAAGGGCCTCGTCGATTTCCTCCATCAGATCGGCGTCGATGATCAAGGGTGCGTCCGTCGTGCCGGTGATGGCGAGGGCGGCCCGCCATTTGCCGCCGGGGCTGGTTCCGCCGGGGTGGGCCTGGTTGTTTTCCCAGTCAAATTTTCCGCCCATCGGGGTACGCCGGGCCCAGACCTCGGTCGGAATATCCAGCTTGCTGATGCCGGTGGGAACCACTCCGGCGGCTGCCTCGGCTGGCCAGGAGCCTTTTTCGTGCGCGTAGGCCTGGAACGCCGCGCCGAAGACCCGGAAGTCGTTCACCACGGTGGCGGAGCGGGCCTTGCGCTGGATGCGCTGGTAGGTAGGCACCGCCATTGCAAAAAGCAGGCTGAGGATCAGGACGGCCACCATCAGCTCCACGATGCTGAACGCCCGGTTGCCGGCGCGGGGGCGGCGCTGGCGTCCGATCATGCGGCTGGGGCGGAACGACACTGACATCACCGGCATCTTCGTGGCTGGGCCGGGTGGGTGGCAAGCATCTGTTCGCCGGCTCCGGGGAGACGGGACCACAGAAGCAAGTCCGCTCACTCCGCCTGATACGCGCCGGGAACGTAGCCATCGCGCTGCGCCCAGCCAAGCAAAGTGGCAATCTGGCCGGGGAGCGGCGCTTTGACCGGCAGGGAACGGGCGGGAGCGAAGCGGCGAAGCTCGGGGCTCTGCAACACCGCGTTGGGTGCGAGGGCAAGGAGCCGGCTGTGGGTTTCGAATTGCGAGAGCCTGGCCGTCAGCTCGGCGGGGGACTGCAACAGGAACTGGTTGGTTTCACCGGCGGCCGGACTCCAGGCGATGAGCGCGGGAGAGACGGAGCCAACCGGGCGCACGTAGAGGTTGTAGTCGGCGGCCGCGAAGGCGGGCTTGGTGAGTTTGTCCTTCAGTACGGGTGCTTGGTCGGCGAGCAGGAGGGGTTTCTGATAGCGGGCGTCGGCCACGAGCAGGTTGCCGGAGAAGACGTGGCCGTCGCGCTCGTGCACGTCGGGCCCGGTGGCTGGATGCCACGCGAAGTGGTCCGCGGCGGCACTCCGTTCGTTGCGTTCAAAGGCGGCGGCGGCGTTGACGAAGGTGTTCTGGTAAACCTGGGCGCGCGTGCTGTTGAGGATGCGGATGCCCCGGCTGCAGTTGACGAAGACATTGCCCGCAACGGTGACGCCCTTGGAAATTTCGAAGAAAAAGCCGTCAAGGCAGCCCTCCACCCAGTTGTTGACGAACACGCCGTCGACGTTGCCGACATCGTACCACACGCCATTGGAATACGGGTTGTCGAGAATGAGGTTATCGCGGCAGGTGACGCGCCGGGTCTGATTGAAAATCTTCACGGCCGATGGGTAATAGCCGGTGAACTGCTCGACGTTGTTGCGGGCAACGATGTTCTTCTCGAGGAGGCAATCGGAGGAGCCGATGACATAGATGCCCTCGGTGCTCGTGTCGCTGAAAAGGCAATGCCGGATGACGAGGCCGTCCCCACGGAAGTAGCCGCCGACGCGCGAGCAATGGGTAATGGTGCAATGTTCAATGAGTGTGCCGACGACCTCCTTGCCAAACGTGGCGGGGTCGGCCACGCCGATCGGGTCATCGGTGGGTTCCTCGGTGGCGGGAACGGCGCCGCGTTTGCCCTCCACCTCGAGCGCGCGATAGGCATATTGCGTAAAGGTGACGCCGCGCAGCGCGTAACCCTTATGGTCGGACTCTTTGCCGTGGGCGGCCTTGCTGGTGCGCAACAAGCCGATGTCCCAGGCCGTGATCTCGACGAGACGGTTGGTCGGATCGGTGCGGATGTAGACCTGCCCCGCGTCGTAATCGATGTAGTAGGAGTTGGCGTCGAGTTCGCCCTCCCAGCCGGCGGAACGGAGCGGCCGGCCATCGATGAAAACCATGTCGTTGTTGAAACGGTGCAGCGGGGTGAGCATGCCCTCGCGGTCGCGGCGCCACCAGTCGCGCGGTTTCGAGGGGAAAAGCGTTTTCCAAGAGGTGCGCCAGATCCCGTCGCGGAGGGCGGTCCAGTTGTCAGCGATCCTGGTGCCCTTGAACACGGGCTGCTCGTCGCGGAAGGGTTGGATGGTCACGCCTTGGTTGAGCACCAGACCGCCGGTGCGGTAGGTGCCGCCGCGCAGGATGATGGCATCGCCGGTGACGACGCGGGGCAGGACGGACTCAATGGTCGTCGGCGCTTCGACACTATTGCCGGGAGCAGCGGCCGAGCCGTCGGGCGCGACGTAATAAACGTGCGGAGCTTGCTTCGGCACTTCGTAGCTCTGGGGCAGCGGACCATAGGGGCCGCCCGAAGGCTGGGCGGAGAGGATCGAAAGGCAGGTCAGGAACGACAGAAGGGAGGAGAGCGACGCGAGCCAGCGGGGGAGACGTACTTTCATGGGGTGAATGAGAGTGACGGTGGGCGCAGCAGTCGAAAGCGCAAATCGGCCAAGTGTTCTAACACTGGAGCGTGCGATGATCGAACCCGGACCGCATCCCCCACACCCAGCTCGACAGCCGGGTGGCCATGAGCCAGTCTGACAACCCATGGAAGCCGACGAGCTGGAGCAATGCCGCGCGCTGCTGGGCGTGAAGGCGGGAGCGTCGCTGGACGATCTCGAGCACGCGCTCATGAAAAGGAATTTTGCGCTCATCAAGGGCCGCACGGGCGCGGCCGGCGACGCCCTGCCGCCTGAGATCGAGGTGCAGAAGCAGCAGCTGCGCCGCGCCTACGAGCAGCTGCTCGCGCACGCGCGCGAAGAGGTGCAGGCCGAGCTGGCGAAGCGCAAGCGCCCGGTGCTTCCGCCGGCGCACGCCCCGAAGCCGCCGGCCCCGCCCAAGACTTTGGTCGCGCCGCCGGTCGTCGAATCCCGCCAACCGGGGGATGATGAGTTCATCCTGTTTCGTTTCGACGATTGGCGGGTGAACACCTTCGTACCGCCGCTGTTGTTGGGATTGGTGTGGCTGGTCAACTTGAGCCCGGCGAAATTCCTGTTCACCGGGTTCCACGTGTGGATGCACGAGTTCGGCCATGCGACGGCGGCGTGGCTCTGTGGGTTCCGCGCGACGCCGCTGCCCTTCGGCTGGACGCCTGTGGAGCCGGTGTATTCGCCGTTTGTCTACTGGGGTTTGCTGCTGCTGTTCGCGATCCTGTTCGTTGCGGGCGCAAAGGAGCGCAAAGTCTGGCCGATGATCGCGGCGCTCGCGCTGGCCGGGCTGCAATATTACATGACCTGGAAGATGCCGGCGCACCGGCAGGAATTCTGGTGGAGCGCGTTCGGTGGCGTCGGCGGGGAGTTTTACCTCAGCACGCTGGCGATGATGTTTTTCTGGGTGCAGCTGCCCGAGAAATTCAAATGGGGCGCGTGCCGCTATGTTTTCTTTCTCATCGGGGCCACGGCCTTCCTCAACATCTGGCTGCGCTGGCGCGACGTCTATACCGGCGCGGAAGAGATCCCTTTCGGCTCGATGATCAACGGCGAGGACGATCAGGGCGGCGACATGAACAAGCTCATGGATGGCTACGGCTGGAAGAAATTCGCGATCCGTCGAAACTACTGGCTGCTGGGCTGGGGTTGCTGGGCCGCGCTCGGTGTCATGTGGGCTTTGTTCGCGCTGGGGATGAACCGGGTGGCGGATTGGATCGTTGGAAAATTTTCGAAGCAGGAAGCGATGCGCACGCAGCAACAGGCGTGATCGACGGAACTCACAGGTATTGAAAGGAGGAACGCGCTGCCCTCGGCGCGTTGCGACGAAACCGCTCCGAACCTGCGCCTTGGGGTCAAAGCACTCCATCTCCTATAGTTCCGCTTAAAGCGTTTTAAATATACTCGTAGCCGGACCACTCACGAAAGACTCGAAGCCCTGCTACGGTCATCCTGAGCCGTGCGAAGGATCCAAGGGTAAGGACGGAACTGCGCCGACTCGTGGATCCTTCGCACGGCTCAGGACGGCGGTAGCGGAGATGGGGTCCTGCGCGGAAGCTGAGAGGCTACACCTTAATTTGAACCGCTCTAGTTACTTCGCAGCGAGGTTTGCGTCGCGGTCGGAAAATCGGCGGGAACCGGCTGCGTCACCTCGCCGCTGGCGGCCCACTCGGTGCCGCGCTGCAGGGTGACGATGAAGCCGGCGCACATGAGCGGCTTGAACGGAGGGGTGTCTCGCGGGCCAACGTGCCCGAGCGTGGTGTGAAACACCCGGCCCTTGCCGTAACGGATCGTCATCAACATCGGTTCGTCCTCGCCGGAAGATTGGGGAAACTTCGTCTTGTCCGGCCGGGCGGTCGCGAGCACCTCGACGTTTTTTGCCGGGCCGCGGAGCTGGCTGTAGATTTCGTCGTTGGCGTGCAGCCATTCAGCCGGGAGGCCGCGCATGATCGGGTGCTCCGGTGCTCGTGTGACTACCGGGAAATCGTGACGGGGCGGATGGCCGGCCGTGCCCGGAGAGTCGTCGATCACCTGATGACCGTCGCGCCAGCGGATCTTGGGACCCCAGCTTTCGTTGCGGGCTCCGACGCCTCCGTCGGCCTTCAGGCCCCAGCCGCCCACACCGATCATTTCGTTCCACGCCGGCCAGAAGGGAAACGCGTTGTCGGTGTCGTGGATCGTAACCAGACCGCCGCCATTCCGGAGATAAGCGGCGAAGGATTCCTTCGTGGCGGCGGGCCATTCGTCCCCTTCATAGACCATCACCACGGCGGCATAGGAGGAGAAATCCGGGGCGAAACCTGACATGTCCTGTCCGCGTGCCGGCGTGGTGACGACGTCCACGGTGAACAGGCCGGTTTCCTCGAGATACTTTTTCACGAGGGGACTGCTCTTGGTCCAATCGTGATACTGAGACGACTGTCCCGTCAGCAGCATGATCTTGAGCGCGGGTTTGGCGGAAACGAAAGGAACGACAGCGACACAGAGAAAAAGCAGCAGGTAGGATTTCACGGATGTGATAATGGCTTTCATGGAGGGAAGGGGGAATCAGGGCAGCTCCATCAAGCGGATGCGGCGGTATTCCATCTGACCTTTGTCGCCCTCGACGCCGATCGGTCCCGTGGCGGGCAACTTCATGGCTTCTTCGAGCAGCTCGCCATTGCACGTGGCGCGAGCGACCCCGTCCTTCACGGTGATCTCGAGGTCGTTCCAGTCCTGCGCGCGGTAATGCTGCAGCTTGGTGTAAGGGCCGGCGAGCAGGTAGTCGCGGCATTGGAGTTGGGGACCGCGCACATAGACACCGCTGTCGGTGTTGGGCGTGGCCCGGAACTGCAGGCGGAGAACGAAATTCCGGGGAAACTCGCGGGTGGTCCAGAGTTGCTGAACGCGGCGGCCCTCGGGCGGAGTGGTGACGATCAGCCGTCCATGTTGGGCGACGAAGCGGCCGTCGGGGCTGGCCTTGAGCCCGTCGAAGGTCACGGCCTCCTTCACGACCGGCCACGCGGCGGCGTCCGGGCTGGATGACTGCCAGCGGCGAGCGGCTTCGATGTCGGCCGGAATCGTTGGCCGGTAGCCCCAGCCGGTGAGATCGTGGCCGTTGAAGAGACTGACGAAGTCATTTTCGATGGTGAATTCATCGTTGTCGCGGTCGAGGAACCCCAGCGTGGCGAAGATCGGGCGGAGCGCGGCGGCCCATTTGGCATAGCCCGCGTTGTTCGGATGCAGCAGATCGGGGAAGAGCTCGGCGGTCGCATCATTCTGGGGGCCGGCGAAGAGCTTCCACGTTTCAAGCATCGTGACTTGGGGCTGGTCGGCGACGGCTTCCTGGTAGAGCTGGTTGACCCGGCGGATGAGATGGGCCGGCCGGTTCTTCTCGGGGGAGCTGGGCATCACCTGGCAAACAATGACCGGCATTGCGGGGTTGTGCTTCTTCAGGGCCTCGATGATCAGGCGGAAATTGGACGCGATCGTCCACGGAGTGTTGCCCTTCTCGTCGAGGTCGTTGGTGCCGATGAGGAGGACGACCGCGGAGGGATTGAGCGCGATCACATCCTCTTGCAGACGGATGAGGACGCCGCGGGTGGTGTCGCCGCTGATGCCGCGGTTGACGGCGTGCAGCTCCGGGAAAGCGTTGTCGAAGTTGTCGTGCCAGCCCTGCGTGATGGAATCGCCGAGGAAGACGATGGCGTGCTGATCCTGTTCCACGCGGCCAGCCCACGCGGTGCGGCGCTCGCGCCAGAGTTTTTTGAACCAATCGTAACGGCGGATCGTGCCGGTACCGGGCAGGCCGTCGTCGGTTGCCGGGATGTCAAAATGCGACGTGACGGAAGCAACGGGTGATACGACGGGCACGGGGGTGGAGGCGCAGCTGGCAAGCAGCAGCGAGGCGAGGAGAAGGGCGGGGGTGCGCATGGGGTGAAGGAGGCGAAAGTATTGGAGGCGGTGGAAGCTCACTACACACCCCGTCCTGTCGGGCACCCCGCTTCATAGAGGGGACTTTGGCTGCGATGCTTGAAATCCCCTCTATGAAGAGGGGTGGCGCACATCGCCGGGGTGTGTGGGGTAAGCGAAGATGGGGATGAACGATCCATCGAACAGCAACTAATGCGTAAGCGGCTTTTTCCGGAAAGCAAAACGGTGATACAACATTTGCCGGCTGCGGAAGCCCTCATACATCTGGCCGCCGACCAGGCCGGCGAATTCGCCGAAGAGGTGCTGAAAGGCCGGCGGGATGAACTCGGCGATGAGTTTCCGTTTGCGGGCGTCGTCCGCTTGCATGGCGTCGGCCACGGCGGTGGTGATGTCCTCGAAGCCAGTCAATTCCCAGTTGCGTTGCGCCGCCAGGGCGGTGCTCCACGCGGGGCCTTCGGCATCGGGGCGGAAGTCCGCGTAGAGAAAATATCCGCCGGGACGGAGCACGCGGGCGACTTCGGCGAAAAACTTTCCGACGTGTCCGTAGCAGTGACTGCTTTCGACATTGATCACCGCATCGAAACTCGCATCGGGAAACGGCAGCCGCTCGGCGTCACCGACCACAAACGACAGGTTGGTTACCGCAGCGCGGCGCTTCCGGCAGAGTTCGACCGCCTGAGGGGAGAAATCGGCGCCGATGATTTTGGCCGGATGGTGATACCGCGCGATGAAGCTCGCGCCGCCGCCGCGGCCCGAGCCGACTTCGAGCACTTCCTTACCCGCAAGGTCGATCGCCGAGGCGGTGCGGTGGTACAGCTGGATGCAGAGCCGGTCGGGTTCGTCCGCGGGATCGAGGGCGAGAGCCGCGCCGTTGGGCGGCACGCAACCGTAGTTCATGAACGTCCAGTCATCGCCCCGGTAGCGCTTCGCCAGACGACCGTACCACCAGCGCCAGAGCAGACGGCGTAGCATCGGGGAGGATTCGAGGAGAAACACCGCGAGGCGGATGAGCATGCGTCGACCGTGCAAAGAAAAGCCCGGGCTGGCGAGCCCGGGCTGGGAATAGGCGACCGCTGCAGTCCGGCGGACTCACCGCTGCTCGAACGAGAGCCGGTCGAGCGGAAAAAGCGGACGGCCGAGTCGTTTGGAGCACAGCCGTTCCATCTGGAGCGCGACGTGATGATTGCGGGACATGAAACGGATGAACTCCATCCGGTTCACGACAAAGCTTCGGCTGTCATCCTTGGACTCCACGTCGGCGACTGCCGCGCTGGTTTGAAGGAGACTGATCTCGCCGAAGAAATCGCCGGGGTTGATGCGGGCGCTGCGTTTGTTCCGATCGAGGGCGCGGGCGCGGCCTTCATAAAGAACGTACAGGTTCGGGACCTCCTGGCCGCGTTTGATGATCCTGCCACCGGCCGCGTGGTTGGCCGTGGCGATCAGATCGCTGAAGCGGGCAATGGTGGCGGGGCGCCAGTCGGCACAAACCGGAGACGATCGTTGCAGAAAAAGGTGTTTTTGCAGGTAGGCGGCGACGGCGGCGGGCCCGAGCCGGTCCACCACCAAGCGTTTGAAATCGGCATGATCCAAGGTCAACGCCACGAGCGGAGTGCGGGTGCGGATCTCGAAACCGCCGGGAGCTCCCTCGAACAACTGGTGGGCGCCGAACAGATCGCTTTCCATCAGGCGGAGAAACCGGGTTTTGCGACCCGATTTGAGACGCCGGTAAATGGTGACGCGGCCGGATACGATGATGCCAGCGAACGACGGTTCTTCACCGAACTTGGTCAGCGTGCGCCACGCGGAGGCTTGGAACGGCCGGAGGCATTGCGCCAGTTCCATCTGCACGCCCGGATCGAGTTCGCCCAGGAGAGGATGAAGCCGGATGAGGCGTTCGATCTGGTCCAGACTAAGCGTCGCGGTTGGACGCAGACGGGTGTACGCGAGCCGGGCGCGACGCCAGGACGATTTGAGCGTGCCCAAAGCATGGGTATGGACCTCGCCAATCAGCCAGAGGAGGCCAACACTGCCCAAGATCGTGCCGAGTATAATCGAGGTTTTGGCCCAGAGGGACCCGTCGTGGAAGACGTCGGCCACATTCAGATCGAGGATGCGGTAGACGACGCAGGCGAGCCCGATGGCCCAACCGGCGCTCGATGCGAGTTTCATGGCGGCGACGCCGCCATCGAAGCGCTGCCAGGCGAGGCGAAGATGCTCGGAGAATTCCATGGGCGCGTTGAAGAGCGGCTTGCCATCGGTGGAAAGCAGCGGGTTGCGGCGGAACAACTGGAGGATCTGGCCGATCGGGCTGCGGCCAACGGGCCGACACTGGAAGAAAAGCATGGCGAGCGGAAGCAGGCTCCACGGTTGGCGCAGTCCAAGAGCGACCGTGGCAATCAGCGCCAACGGCAGAACGGAGATCGCATGGATGGTTGCGCGACCGAGACGTTTGCTCATGCAAGCGTCCGTCTGATCGACCGCAAAATGGGGTGTGAGGGTTTTCCAGCGGAAGTGCGGTTGGTAAACTTCGCAGTCTGCGCCACGGAGCGCGGCGGCGGCCAGAACCTGGCCAAGGCTGAGCGCTGCGCAAACGGCCAGCCAGCCCACGACAAAATCGAGTACGCGCACCGGTACGACGGTTCCGCCATACCAGAACGCGACCCCGGCGCCGGCAATGGCGGCGAGACAGACAAACAAGGTCGGCACGCGCGGCTTGATCGACACAAACCAGCGTACGGGTGGTTTTTCGATGGCGGCCGGTCCTCCGGTGCAAAGTTCCTCGCTGCGCAGGATACCGGCGGCGTGCGCCTTGAGGATAAGGTCGTAGAATTCGCGGAGCGCCGGGCATTTCCGTTCGCAGATGCAACGCTCGAGAACCTGGGGGACAGATCTCGCTTGGGTGAACTCGGAAAGAACCCGGGCCTGAAGCTCGTTGACGACCAGATACGTCTGGGATGCCACGCGTTTCAGGGCGAACGTTCCGCGGACATTCTGTCCACGAAGGAGCTCGGATTCACGTTGGAGATTTTCCGCGGTGAGAAGGAGATTGGCTTGTTGATTCATGTCCCGAGATCAGGCGGGGCGTGGAGTGCGGATCAGCCGGTCTACAACGGTGAGCAGAATTTCATCCTTGAAGGGTTTTGGCAGCAGGCGGAATCCGGCTTCCTCGGCGATCCAGCGGCTGTTATCGTCAAGTTTGCTGCTCATGAGCAGAATGGGGATGCGCGTGCTCTGACGGCGGATGGCTTGGGCCATGGAGAGTCCGTCCATTTCCGGCATGAAGACATCGGAAAGCACCAGCTGGATGGCATCACGGCCCTGTTCCCAAGCGGCAAGACCGAGCCGGCCGTTTTCCGCCTGGCGGATCTCGTAATGATGCTGTGTAAGCAACTTGGTGACCGCGGCTCGGATCATGGCCGAGTCATCGACCACCAAGATGATTGGGCGCGGTCCCGTGGTGTCGCGCGGAGGAGGGGCGACCACAGGAGAGGCGAAGGGAGGCGGAGGGCGGGGAGGAGGCGGTGAGCGAAACAGCATGGCGATGCAGCCGGCGGGCCGTTTGCCAATAACGGCATATGTTCCGAAGCATTAAGCGGAAAACCGACCGCAGCCCGGACGGGCCCTGTATTGACAGGGTTTTGTAATTTAACGCCGCCTTCGTGGTGAAAGAGTTGGGAAAAATACCCCGGTCGCGACGAAACGCGGCTATGGAGAAGCGAAGCGTTGCTCCGCCTTTAGCTACCGGGCTGGCATAGGCAGGATGAGGTGATGGTGAGGTCGGCTTTCTGCCAGACTTGCTTGAACTGGCTGCGAAGGGTGGCGACCTCGGCAGTCTTGTGTTGCTGCATCAGCGCTTCGGACAGGCCGAAAAGCGACCAGCCATTGCCGGGCAGGCGCGCGAGATCGGCGCGATAAACGGTCTCTGCGTCAGCGTAGCGTTCGTGCGCCATAAGCGCGGCGCCCAGGGAGTGGCGCACCGGAATCATCCAGCCCGGCGGCTCGTCGTAGTGCAGCTGATCCTCGACGGCCACGGCGGCGCGCAATTGGGCCACACCTTCGTCAACCTTGCCCTCGCGCAGGAGGATCTCGCCCTCGAGCATGGGAGTGACGATGGCGAGTACGGTCTGGCACGAATTGTTGCCGGCGGCCATCTCTTCGGGCGGAACGGCTTTGGCGGCCTCAAGATAGCGGGTCTGTGCCTGGCGCGCCGCGGGGATGTCGCCCTTGGCTGCATAGGCGATGCCGCGCGCCGCGAACTGGAAAGCGCGGCTGAAACGGTTGGTATCCGCGATGTCAGGCTCGGCCAGCACGGCGTCCCAGCGGCCAAAGCGCACCATGACTTCGAGCGGCATCGCCAGCCAGGCCTCGGCTACGATGCCGAATTCCTGCATGAACTCCGGCGGCAATCCCGCGACGAGGTCGCGCACATGCTGAAGGGCAAGATCGCCCTGGCCGGTCATCATCGCGGCGTAGGCGAGCATGTGGTCGTTGTGCGCCACGTAGACCGGAAGGAATCCCTTGGCCGGTCCAACGATCCGGCGGTAGGCCCGGTCGGCGGCGACGGCATCGCGGTTGGAATCGACGGCCTTTTGCCACTGACCCGTGCGGATGTAGATATGCGACGGCATGTGCACGTTGTGTGCGAGACCGGGTTGAAGGGTCAGCAACCGGTCGGCGGCAGGCAAAGCGCGCTCGGGTTGGTGTGAGGCCTCCACGGCGTGGATATAGAGGTGGTTGGCGAAGGGGTGGTTGAGGTCGAGCTTCAGGACGGCATCCAGCGTCGCCAGGATTTCATCGGTGCCAGGCTGCGGTTTTCCCTCGGGCGTCCATTGGTCCCAAGGACGCAAATCCATCATGGCTTCGGCGAAAAATACACCGACGTCGGTGTCGCGGGGAAATTGCTTCCAGACGTCGCGCATGGCGTTGGCGTAGGCGAGGTCGAGCGGGCTGCGGTCCTCCGGCTGGGGATTGGCGTACCGCTGGCCGAGAGCCCCGATGAGCGCCTGTTCGAGCGGCGTAGCATGCCCGGCGTGCCGGCGGGCGAGTTGCAGCTCCGTCCAGGCGAGTTCGGCGGCTGGGGGCGGCACCATCGGAAAATTGATGTGCGGACCGCTGGCCAGGGCGATACCCCAGTGGGCCATGGCGCATTCCGGGTCGAGTCGCGACGCTTCTTGAAACGAGTGGATGGCCGCGCCGTGATTGAAGCCGAAGAGAAAGCGCAGGCCCTGGTCGAAATAGCGCTGGGCTTCGGGAGACGACGTGGTGACCGGGTGCGTATGGGAGCCCAGATTGTCGAGGAGAGGAATCGGGGGAGCAGCGAAAACAAGCGGGCCGCACAACAC
>DATCRM010000009.1:0-10117 GCA_036568985.1 Lacunisphaera sp.
GGCCTACAATCAGGCGATCGACGCATGGCGTCAGGACGAGGTGCCGATCGGAGCCGTGATCGAGCTGGGCGGCGAGATCATCGCTTCAGCCCACAATCAACGCGACAGCACGCGCGATCCTACGGCCCACGCCGAGATTCTCGCCCTGGGCCAGGCGGCCAAGGCCATCGGGGACTGGCGGCTGAACGACGCCACCCTTTATGTGACCAAGGAACCATGCCCGATGTGCTCGGGCGCGACCTTGATGTCGCGCGTGAAACGGGTGGTTTTTGCCGTATCCGATCCCAAAATGGGCTGCCTCGGTGGGGCCACCGACCTCAACGCGCTGCCTCAGGTAAACCACCACCTTGAAATTACGCGGGGGATGCTGGAACAACCCTGCCTCGAATTGCTCCAAGCCTATTTTAAGCTGAAGCGAGCAGAAGAATGAACTGTAGGGCGGAATCGCTGATCCCGCCACGAACGAAGATAACAAAAGCGAAGGCGGGATCAGCGATCCCGCCCTACAATTGAAACCGTGACAAGACGGGCAGTTGACGCCGTCCCTGAGCCGTGCACCTTTGCTTCCAGTAATTTCAACCCACGAATACCATGGCATACGAACTCCCTAAACTGCCCTACGCTCCCAACGCCCTCGAGCCGCACATCGATGCGAAGACGATGGAAATCCATCACGGCAAGCATCACCAGGCGTACATCACCAACGCCAACAATCTGCTCAAGGAGCAACCCGCTCTCGCTGCCCTCGACGTCAACGCGCTGATCGCCGATCTGTCGAAAGTTCCCGAGGCCATCCGCGGCGGCGTGCGCAACAACGCCGGCGGCCACAGCAACCACTCTTTCTTCTGGACCATTCTCGGACCCGGCAAAGGTGGCGCACCCAAGGGCAAGCTCGCCGCCGCCATCGACGCGGAACTCGGCGGCTTCGCCAAGTTCAAGGAAGACTTCGCCAAGGCCGGCGCGACCCGCTTCGGCTCGGGTTGGGCCTGGCTCGTCGTCAACGGCGGCAAACTGTCCATCGGCTCCACCGCCAACCAGGACAGTCCGCTCATGGGCAAAGCCGTCGCCGGCATCGAGGGCAAACCCGTCATCGGCCTCGACGTCTGGGAACACGCCTACTACCTGAACTACCAGAACCGCCGCCCCGACTACATCGCCGCGTTCTGGAACGTGGTCGACTGGGACGCCGCCGAGGCGAACTACGTCGCCGCGCTGAAGTAACGCCGAAGGCGCGTCCGGAGGATTCGCCCTACCCTTTCAAGCCGCGCCAACTGGCGCGGCTTTTTTTGCATCCCTGAAATCAGGCGCTTCCCAAGGTGGAACCCGCCTCCGGACGGGTTTGGTTTGAGCGCGTGAACCGTTATCCCGGTCGCCTTCATCACCTCACGCCCTCATGGGTGGAGAAAGGAGAGACCTTTCACATCCGGATAAGCGTTGCCCAAGGACCAGTCAAACTCCTCACCGAACCCTGCATCGCAGCGCAGTTACTGGAGTCCGCGCACCACTATCATGATTACGAACGCTGGCATTGTCGCTTGCTCTTGCTGATGCCAGATCACCTCCATGCCTTGCTCATTTTTCCCTGCAACCAACCGATGCATGCAATCATCGGAGCATGGAAAGGATTCCAAGCAAAGCGAATGGGCCTGATATGGCAGAACAATTTTTTCGATCACCGCATTCGCAATCGCGAAGGACTGCAAGAATCCGAAAACTACATCCGCCACAATCCTGTGCGAAAGGGTCTATGTCAGAATGCCAATGCGTGGCCTTGGTTGATCTCGTGCGCATAACCAACCCGTCCGGAGGCCGGGTTCCACCTTCGGCAGCGTCCCGCGTCCCCTCATTTCTCCTTCATCGTGAACACCCCGTCCCAGTTAGGCGCGGGCGGGTGTTTCTTAAAGTAGTGACAGCGCTCGCTCATGATGAGCGATGGATTGCTCTCGATGAAATGGGCCTTGCTCGGCTGATGGAGTTCCAGCGTGGCACTCTTGGCAAAAAACTGCAGGGCTCCGTCCCAGTCCTGCTGCAGATAACGCTCGATCGCCTGTGCATGGATGCTCAGGCAATCAAACGTCTGCTGGCTGACTTCGTCGCGCAGCCCGATTACCTCGTAAACGGGCACGGGGAGCGTGCGGCCCTTGACCACGATCTTGTCGAGGAAACGAAACACCACCTTGTCGCCGCCATGTTGTTCGCAGGCCACCTTCGTGGCTTCCGTGACCATGGTGTAGACGCCCAGCGACTTGGCACCCGACTCCATGCGGGCCGCCAGGTTCACATTGTCGCCCATCATGGTGTAACTGAAACGTGAGCGGCTGCCCATGTTGCCGATGATGGCCTCGCCGGTATTCAAACCGAGCCGGGCGCGCAGATAATGGACAATCGGCGGCCATTTTCCCTCCTCGCTCCGCCACTTCTTGCGCAGCTCCTCGATGGCCTTCTGCACGCGAATAGTGGCAACGCAGGCCCGGAACGCGTGGTCCGGCACGGGCAGCGGTGCGCCATAAATCGCGACGACAGCATCGCCGATGTATTTGTCGAGCGTGCCCTTTTCCTCCTGCACGATGTCGGTGCAGACCGTGAGATACTCGTTCATCAGCTCGACGAGCTGGGACGCAGGCATCAGCTCGGAGAAGGTGGAAAACGACTGAATATCCGAAAAATATGCCGTGATCTCCTCCTTGTGTCCGCCCAATTGGGGATCGGTGTCCGACTCCACCATCCGGTTGACCAGCTCGGGCGCCAGGTAGGTACCGAACATGTTTTTGATGCGTCCCTTTTGTTTCTCTTCCTGCACCAACTGCCACAACGTCGCGATGAATCCGGTGCTGAACGCGGCCCCAATCGGCGCAACCATGGGCACGATCAGATGGTCATGGGCGAACACCATCAGACAGATAAAGGCATAGCTTGCGATCACGAGCAGCGCGACGACCTTCGTGAGAAGGCTCCGCGATCCACCCCAGACCGACAGAGCGGTTACCGCGATTGAGAGTCCGAACACACAGGCCCATAGAACCCAAGGGGACGTATGGATTAGATACTGCTCGGTGACGATGGTCTTGATGAGGTTGCCGTGTCCGCCGACCTTCGGCACGGGATCCCGGTCGAATGGCGTGGGCGCCAGATCCTGCAACAGCGGATCAACCGGACCGATCAGGACCGTAGCGCCCGCGAAGCGCTTGAAATACTCCTCGGCCTGGGCCCGTTCCTCGGACTTCTCCGATTCCAGCCACTCGCCGGCAATCAGAACGTCGGCCATGCTGGAGCGCGGGTTGTATTCCTGCGTATCCCATTTTGAGAACCAGTTGACCTCGACCAGCTGTTGTTCGGTCAGCGGGATGTGGCGGACCACTTTGCCTTCGGGGGCGACCAGATCGAGAAAATCTCCGGATCGCCGGGCCGAACCCGGGGGCAAACCCAGCTCAATGCACGCGAGCTGGAGCGACATGTGCCAGAAGGTGGTGGCCGACGACTCGGCAAACAATGGCGCCCAGCGAGGCACCTGATCGTCCGCGTAGTCGAAATCGATGTCGATGAGCCCAATCGTCGCCGACGAGACCGGGTTGACGATGGGATAAACCGGCAATTCCGGGATGTCGTTTTTCTCCCGGAACCGAAAACCCTGCCGCAGGAGCGGAAACTTCCGGGTCCCTTCCTGCGTACGCGCCTCGCCGCCGGTATACTGCGCCGCGAGCACAATTTCCGGATGATCGCGTGCGACCCGCGCCAAGGCGAAGTTGCCCTTCGTGGCATCCTCCTTGTTCACCAGGTCGGAGTGGCCAAAATCGGAAAACACAAAATCGAACCCGACTGATTTGGCCCCGCCTTTCTCGATCAGCAACCGCCCCGCAGCGGCAAAGCGCGCCCGGTCCCATGGGCGTTCCCCGATCAGCTGAATAGCCCGTGTGTCCACATCCACGTAGAATACCTTGATCGGAGCGGCAAGCGGACCGCGAAAACGAAACCGCAGGTCCAACACCAAGTTTTCCAAACTCTGGAGGTCACCGTCGACGGACAGCCAACCCCACACGAGCGGCACGACGAGCACGAACAGGAACTTCCAACCAAATTTCTTTTTCTTCGACTGCGCCACGCGTCGGACAGTAGCTGCGGTCGCCGGCAGTTAAAGCAGATTCAAAACCCGAAAACAAAACACCCGGCCTTTCGGACCGGGTGCGAGAATCGAAAACCTTATTCTCCCGCTTTGCTCGTGAGGTTCGGATTCGCCGGCTGGGGAAGCGCCGGCGCTTCCTCTTCTTTCTTGGGTGGAGGCTCGTTCTTCGGCGGTGGATTATCAATCACGGCATCCTTCATGGTCTCGGTCAGCTCCCGCGACGCCGCATTGATGAGGGCGGTCGTGGCCGGGGGGATGTCCTGCGTCACGATCTTCGGAGTGGTGGGATTATCGGTGTCGATTTCAACCACGACCTCCTTGCCTTCATCGACCGGGATCGTCTGATCGGTGACGCCCTCCATCACTACTTTGCCCTCCGCCGTGGAGATCGTGAAGAATGCCTTACCATTGGATGAAGGCTTGAAAACAATGCGATAAATCGTGCCGCGAATACCGGCGGCGCCCACCGGGGTCTTGATCGAGTAGGTGGAAGAGGAATTGAGTTTTTTCACGTCGCCCACCATTTCGCCGTACGAGAGATTCAGGGTCGTCTTTGATTTCGAGGGTTCGGCCTTGAGCGCCGTGGGATTCGATAGCGGTTGGGCCAAGGGATCCATCTTGAACTCTTCCACCGCCAAACGGGAATCCGAACCTACGCGCACCGATGAGCCGTTCATGAACACCAGCACGACACTCGCGCCTTTGCCAGTCGTGACCGTGTCCGATTCCGTGAGCGCGTCACCATCCTTGAGCGGAGCCGTTGCCCCCGCAGCCGTGATTTTAAGCACCTCGCCCTGCACTTTGGCCGCCTTAATCTGCCCGGCCGCGGTCTGGGCCGATGCGCTCACCGACAAAGCAGCCGCGACAAATGCACAAAACAGGTAACGAAAGAGTGCAGGAATTTTCATAAATCCTCGTCTGATTTCAGTTAGTGGTTGGTGGCTAACTGCTGCCGCAGAGTGTTCGCCGCAGGGTAATAGGGGTCAAGAGTTAAACAGGTTTCGATCGCCCGCAACGCCTCGGGACGGCGCGCGGGGAAAGCTTTCAGATGGTAGGCGTAGTGATACCAAGCGATCCGCGAATTAGGGGCCAATTCGATCGCCCGCTTGTAGCAGGATTCCGTCTCCCGGCGGCCTCGCTGGATATCAAGCGCCACGGCCTTGCGCAGCCAGAACTCCGCCTGCACCGGACAACGCTGCAACGCCTCATCCGCCGCGAGTTCCGCAAACCGGCCCAAGGTGACCAAATCCCCCTTGCCTGCCTGCCAGCTCTGCACCGTGGCGTAGGCCAGGTCCGCCCAAGCCTGGCCGTTCCCGGGATCAATCCGCACCGCTTGGGTCAGGGCACTCTTTGCGGCGGGCGCAATCACCGCCAGATCTCCCTGCCCCGTGCGGGCATAACGGTCGATGGAACGCCGCGCCTCAAAACGCAACGCTTCGGCGCGGTACAGCGGCGTCGCGACCCGCCAACCCAGCAAAAGCACGCCCCCCACCAATCCCAGTCCGGCGCTCCAAGCCACCCGGGCCCTCACCGGACGCCACCAGGCCGGTTCATCGCGCACGAGCAACGCCGCCAGCATGGCCGCCAGAAACGCCAGCGCCGGAATCTTGGTGTGAAAATCCACCCCGAGATGAAACGCATAGGCCAGCAAGCCCAGCAACAGACCGAGCTTCCATTTCGCCCGCGCAAAGAAATTATCGGTTGCGGCCACGTCGCGCCGCGCCCGTCGCACCGCCCTCCAGCCGGCCCACCCCAGCACCAGTCCAACCGCAAGCCAGAGTGCGAAACCGACCAGGCCGTAGTCGATCAGTGTGTTCAGGTAATCGTTGTGCGTCCATTCCGGCTCATTCAGAAAGCCCGGTGGCCGGTACTGATCGAACAACACGTTGTAGGATGCTGCGCCGCGTCCCAACCAGGGTCCCTCGCGCCACATCTGCCAACCAGCCTTCCAGATGATCGGACGGCTCAGTTCGAATTGCCCTTCGAGAAAGGGTTCGATCCGGCTCCGGGCGTACTCGCTGCCACGATAAAGTCCCCACACTCCGCCGCTGACACCCAACAACACCACAAGCGTCCCGGCGATTTTCCGCTTCCACTCCCGGCCGGTAACGAGTGGCCAGGTGAGGAGACTCAACCCGAGCGCGATCCAGCCACCCCGACTGCCCGTGAGCACGATCGCGAAGACGAAGAGCGCTGCAAGCCAAGCGGCCAGCACCTTGGTCGCAGGACGAACTGTGCGTGAAAACAACAACACGAAACACATCGGGATCATCACCTCCAGCAGACCAGCCAGACTGTTGGGAATGCCGAACATGCCAGAGGAACGGCCCATAAACTGCCCCGCCTGGCGCTGGACGAGCATGATCCACGTGGGATCCACGTACCGTTGATAAGCGGCCATGCCGGTGCCGACGATACCCAGCGTGATCATCGTGCCGACGAGCACTGCCGTTTGCGCCCGGCTGCGCGCGAAATGCAGCGTCAGCGCAAACACCAACCACATCTGGAACCAAAGGAGCCATTCACCCCAAGCGAGCCACCGCGCCGGAGCCAGCGAGTATACACTGCATAGCGCGTAGAGCAGAAAGGGCACCGGTAGCAGGACCGCCAGATGAAGGAGTCGCCCACCCTGCGCGTGCCCCGACGCCCAAAGCACCATCCCCAACAGCACGAGGCCAAACACCATCCAAGACGTCACGAGTATCGTTTGGCCTAAAACGCCCCCCAGACAAAGCGTCGTCCAGACCAGCGTCACCGCCAGGCCCACCACGAGCGTCCACTCCGCAGCAATCGCCCAACGCGGAACCGGGCCGGGGCTGTCTTGTTGCGCGATCATTCAGCCCGTTTTGAATACGGCTTGCCGGCGCGGAGCCACAAAAAAGCCGCCCGGCCTTGCGGACCGGGCGGCGGAAGCAAAACGACTCGGCAATCGCGGGGATTACTTGGTCGGGACGCTCTGGATCGTCTTGAGGATCCGGCCGGCAACCAGGTACGGGTCGGCGGCGGAGTTCGGACGACGGTCCTCGAGGTACCCCTTGTAGCCGTTGTTGACGAAGCTGTGGGGCACGCGGATCGAAGCGCCGCGATCGGCGACACCGTAGCTGAACTTGTCGATCGACTGTGTCTCGTGCAGACCGGTGAGACGGAGATGATTCTCCGGACCATAGACGGCGATATGCTCGTCGCGGTGTTGATTGAAGGCAGCCATGAGCTTTTCGAAGTATTCCTTGCCGCCCACTTCGCGCATGAACTTGGTCGAGAAGTTGGAGTGCATGCCCGAGCCGTTCCAATCGAGCGGCTGCTGGAAGGGAGCGAGGATCGGCTTGCAGCGCCACTCGATGTCGATGCCGTAGGTCTCGGCCAGACGGGTCAGGATGTAGCGGGCAACCCACATCTGGTCAGCGGCGCTCTTGGAGCCCTTGCCGAAGATCTGAAATTCCCACTGGCCCTTCGCGACCTCGGCGTTGATGCCTTCGAGGTTGATGCCGGCATCCAAGCAGATGTCGATGTGCTTCTCGACGATCTCGCGGGCGACCGAGCCGACGTTCTTGTAGCCAACGCCGGTGTAATACGGGCCCTGCGGGGCGGGGAAACCACCCGGAGGAAAACCGAGCGGGGCGCCGTCCTTGTAGAAGAAATATTCCTGCTCGAAGCCAAACCAAGTGTCCGGATCATCCGGAATCGTGGCGCGGGAATTCGACGGGCTCGGCACGCCGGTGTGCTGATAGCACTCGCACATCACCAGGACGCCGTTTTTGCGCGTGCTGTCCGGGAAAGAGGCGACGGGCTTGAGCACGATATCGGAGCTCTTGCCTTCGGCCTGCTGGGTCGAGCTGCCGTCAAAGCCCCAGTTGGGCAGATCGGCGAGCGTCGGAAAGCTGGCGAATTCCTTGATTTGGGTCTTGCTGCGCAGGCTTGCCAGGGGCGTGTAGCCGTCGAGCCAGATGTATTCCAGTTTATATTTGGCCATGGACTGATGTGTTTATTTGAGGTTTGGACTGTATGGCGTGAGAGAAGCCGGGTTCATAAAGACACCGGAATGCAGTGACGCAATACATCCGACAAAAAGCACCTAATATGCCAGAGGAAAGCGCAATTTCCGGTTATGCCAGAGCTCGCCGATGCCCTGCTCCACTCATTCCTTGCCTCGGCCGATCATGCAGCAAATCCTAGGCGTTCACCATCATGCACGAGGTCAAGGATACCCAACGCGCCCTGGTCCGCATCGCCTACGATGGTCTGGTTCATAAAACCTTCCGCGGACATCAGGCCTACGCGAGGTTTGCCAACGAAGTCCGGGTCCTCCGCTACCTCGAGGCGCGGCAATGTGAATTTGTCCCGCGTCTGGTCGAATGCGACGAAGCCAAACTCAGCATCGTCACTACCAATTGCGGTTCACGGGTCGACCGGGTCAATCCGGAGCGCCTCAAACAGCTCTTCGCCGAATTGGAAACCTTCGGAGTCAGGCACGACGACCCGGAGATTCGCAACATCACCTATCGCCCAAGCGACGGCCGGTTCTGCATCATAGATTTCGAGTTCGCGGAGTTGATCGAAGAAATCGGCCGGGCGCTCCCGCCCAACCTGCGCTGGTCCGGCCTCACCCACCGCGGTCATCTGCGCACCAACAATGAGGACACCTTTCTCGCCGCCACCTTTGACGGTCACGAGGTTCATTATCTCGGCAAGAATGGCGAGGCCCCATGGGCGAAGAGCGATTTCGTCTTCGCCGTGAGCGATGGCATGGGCGGCGCGAACTCCGGCGAATTCGCGAGCCGCATCACCATCGACAAGATCACCAAACTCATGCCCCGCGGGTATCGTCCGGCTGCTCCCGGGCCGTCCAGCCGCTACGAGGTGACGCTCATGGAGCTGTTCAAGGCGATCCATGACGACCTGATGAAGCTGGGAGAATCCTACGAGGAATGTCGCGGCATGGGCACGACCCTGAGTCTCTGCTGGCTCACGCCCGGCTGGCTTTACTTCGGCCACATCGGCGACAGCCGCATCTATCACCTTCCGGCCGGCGGCGGCATCGTCCAGCTCTCGCATGATCACAGCCATGTCGGCTGGCTCCGCCGCAACGGCCGGCTCAACGAACGCGAGATGCGCACGCACCCGCGGCGCAACGTCCTGCATCAGGCCCTCGGCGCCACCCATCAGTTTATCGAGCCGCAGTTCGGCGTGCTCCCCTGCCCGCCCGGCGATCGCTTCCTCATCTGCTCCGACGGCCTCACCGAAGGCCTTTGGGACCGCCATCTCGAAGAGATTATCCGCTCGTCCGGTCCCGAACCAGTCGCTGAACGTCTCATCACGGCGGCGCTGGCCGCCTCGGGGAAGGACAACATTACGGCCCTCGTCATCGAGGGCCTCGCCCCATGACCACCGTATTCGTTTACGGCACGCTCAAGCGCGGCGGCTCGAACCACCTATTCCTCGCTGGCCAGCATTTTCTCGGTGACGCACGCACTGTCGCCGGTTTCACGCTTTACTCTCTCGGCGACTACCCCGGCATGGTCCGCGCGCCCGGTGACGTCGAAGGAGTGATCGGGGAGCTTTGGTCCGTGGACGACACCTGTCTCGCGGAGCTCGACCGGCTCGAAGGTCTCGACGAAGGCCTCTACGAACGTGTGGATGTACTGCTTGCGCCGAATCCGCACACCGGCTCCGCACAAACCTATCTCTATCTCCGCCCTCATGATGGGCTGCCGGCCCTCGGCTCCACTTGGCCGGTGGGCTGACGGTTCTTTCCTGGATAGAACAAGGTAGGGCGGAGCGGCCCGCCGTTTCGACTGGCTCAAGGCCCTGAGCTCGCCGAAGGGCTCCGCCGTGAGTGTGATATCACGGTCTCGGCGGACCGGGCCTGTACCGTACCGGGTCATGGGTAACACCTGTACCGGGTTAGAGGTAACACTTTCCAACTCATGGACTGGGGGCCATGGCCCCCAGTCCATGAGTTGGGACATCCAAGATATCTTCGCACGACGGCAGGAGTTC
>DATCRM010000010.1:0-5466 GCA_036568985.1 Lacunisphaera sp.
TCATAAGACCGTTGGCCGTGAAGTCACCCGCGATGGTGCCGGCCGCGCCGGTGTAACGCAGGGTGTTGAAAGAAGCGCCAGCGCCCAGGGTGCCCACCGCGGCCACATCGTAGTTCACCGTGCCCGTGGTGTCGGTGACGTTGGCCGCCGTGGCGGCCGCAGTGCCCGTATAGGCAGTGATGGCACCGCCGCTGCCGCCGGCGGCATACTTCAAGCCGGTGCCGGTGCCGGTCGTAGCCCACGTGCCAAGGATCCCGGTGGAGTCCACCGCGGAGGTGGTGTTCGTGGTACCCGTGAGGGAAGAGACGTTCAGGATACTACCGGCGTTACGGGTAATCGCACCCAAGTTGACAACGTTCGTCGCGGTCGCGTTGGTGACCGTCGAAAACGAGTTGACGGCGGTTGAAGCGAAGGTCTGGGTGCTGCCTGCCGTCGCGGTGTAGCTCAGGGTCGCTGCACCGATACCGCCGCCGAGGGTCAGCGCACTGCTGGAGCTGATGGAACCTGAAAGCGTGAGCGTGCCGGTGGCGACGTTGGTCGGCCCGGTGTAGGTATTCGCTCCGCTCAGGGTGAGCGCCGAAGTGGCGGAGTTCTGGGTGACGCTGGTGACGCTGGACCCGAGGCTTCCGGAAAGCGTGACGCCACCGGTGCTGGTGCCCACGTTTTGGATGGCGATGTTGCTGCCACTTGCGCCGATGCTGCCGGAATCGGTGATAGCGCCGGTGCCATTCGCACGGAAGCTGATCGTCTGCGCGCTGGAAGCCACGATGTTGCCGCCGACGATTACAGAGCCCGAATTGGTAGTGCCAATGTCAAGGTTCGTATTGGCCAGGGTGAGATTGGAGTTCACCGTCAGGCCGCCAGCCGCTGTGCTGGTGTTCGCAAGGAAGGCCACGCCGGCATTGGCGAACGGCGAGTTGGCCGAAGTCAACCCGGTGCCATCGAGGGTAAGCGTCCCCGCGCCAGCGGAAAGTGTCCACACGCCCGTGTTGTTGGTGCGAAACCCGCCGATCGTCACGTTTGTGTCGATCGTGGTCGTCGAGGCCGTGGTAGCCGTGGTGTAAATCGCGATGTCGCCAATCGTCAGATTGGTCGGCGCGCCGCCTGTCCATGTCGCGGTGCTTAGGTTGTTGGCGCCGGTGGTCGTGAGCGTGTGGTTGGTATTCGCCGCGTGCGCGGAGGGAGTAATGAAACTGACGACGATCGCGGCGGTCAGCGCGGAGGTTCCAAGCAGGGTTTTTGCGAGTCCTTTAGGTTTCATGGGTAGTCCAGGGGAGAAAGCCACACGACACAGGAATGCCCTGTCCGGCAGCGAATCGGGGGTTTGGGGGCTTGTTGGGAGGTGTCACAAAATCGGACATAGCCCGATCGGACGGTGCGTTGTAGGCGATAACCCCATTACAACCGCAAGAACAAAGTTGCCGCGATAAAGTCCTGAAATAGAGATTGAAGCGTTCGCGGTTGGGCTTTTTTTGCGGGCTTTCTAGCGGTGGCTTGGATTTGGCCGCCGTAATGCTGAACCGTGCTGGGGGAGTTGTCTGCGTAAATACCCTTATCTGTTTTCGGCCCAAAGTGCATAAAAAACCGGCCGGGACGGATCCCGGCCGGTTCAGCTACCCAATGGATTTCGCCTGCAAATCAACTTTCGCGACGACGGCGCAGCAAGCCGAGCGCCCCAAGGCCACCGAGGAGGGCGGCGGTCGGTTCCGGCACCACGGTCACGGAGAGCACTCCATTGCTTTCCGCGAAGTCGTAGGTGACGAGGCCCGCGGTAGCGCTCCAGGTGTCGGTCCCCCCGTTGAAGGTGAGGGAAGTGCCGTCGACAGTGACCGAAGCGAAGTCGCCCGCCCCCGCGACCGCATCGAACAAGTTATAAGTGCCCGTTTGCGCGCTGATATCGAAGCCGCCGAAATCCACGATCCCGAGTGCGCCGCCGAGAGTCAGCGTGCCGCCGGTGACGTTGATGAAGTCGAAGTCGGTGCCCGCCACGCCGCCGAGACCGGCGATTTCCATGGTGGTGGTCGAAGCCGCGCCCAGCGTCAGACCGGAGCCATAGGTCTGGCTGCCCGGGCTGTTGCCGGGGTTAAGCGCGCCGTTGACCGTGACCTCGTTGTTGAATGTGCCTGAACCGTTGAGCGTGCCTCCGTTGGCGACGGTGAAACCACCGTTCACGGTGCCATTATTGGTCAAGGTGGTGCCGGAAGCGACGGTGTAGCCGCTGACGGCCGAGACGTCGAAGGTCGCGCCGTTGGCGGTCGTGATCTGCGTGCTGGCGAGACTACCGGTCGAGGCGAGGGCTAGCGTGCCCGCGCTGATCGTCGTCGCACCGGTGAAGGTATTCCCGCCGGAGAGCGTGAGCGTGCCAAGACCGCTCTTGGTCAAACCGCCGTCGATCGCGTTGTCGCCGCCGATATTGCTGTGAAGCAGCGCCTGAGCCACGGTCACGTTGAAGCCGTTGGTGTTGAGGATCGCGCCCCCGTTGCGCACGTTCGCCCGGGCGTTGCCGGCGCCGAGGTTGAAGAACGCGACGCTGTTGCCCGCGGCCTTCAATGTGCCGCCATTGAGGTTGAATGTGCGTGTGCCGGTCGTGGCGGTGGAAACGATCTGCGGCACCGTCAGGGTGCCGCCATCCAGATTATAAGTGTTGCTGCTGGCGGCGGCGCCGATCGTTTGCATATCGATCACTCCCGCGCCGCCCACCGTGGTGGCGTTGTCGCTGAAGAAAGTAACGTTGCCACCGGTCTGGTTGATCACATTCGCGCCCGTACCGCTTTGGGTATTGAACTTGATCGATGACCCGGTGTTCAGGTTCAGGTTGCCGCTGCTGATATCGACCTGGCCTTTGGCGGTATCCCAGACACCGACCTGAAGCCACTTCGTGGCGTTGGTGCCCACGTTGACCGTGCCGCCCGCGACGTTAAGTCTGCCCAAATTGGCAGCGCCGGCGTAACCGACGATCACGTCGTTGGTGGAGGTCAGCGTGCCGCCGGTCACGTTTACCAAGCCGGAGACGGTGTTCTGGTTGTTGTTGCCGCGGGCGATGGTGAGAGTGCCCACATTCATGGCGCCGCCGCTCACATTCACGGTGCCCGTGCCGTTGACACCCGTGCCGTTGAGGTCCGATCCCCCGACCCGCACTTCACCCGCGCTGGTAAAGGTGCCGCCCGCGACGTTCAGAGTGCCCGTGCCGGTCCGGTAGCCGACGTAAGTGGTCGCATTGCCATAGGTGAACGACGAGGTGCCGTTCAGATTCAAGGTGCCGTTCCCACCGACGCCGCCGATGAAAAGAGTGCCGGTGCCGAGATTAGCGGTACTCGTGTCATTCATCGTAAGAGAACCGGTGCCGCCGTTGCCGATCCACTTGTTGCCGGTGCCCGTCGCGGTCAATGCGGAGGACCCGTTCATCGTCATCACGATGTTGGACCCCGTCGACTCCGCGTGGTTGAACACACCGTTGCCGCTGATGGTGAGGGAAGAACTCCCGTTAAATGTCACGGTGCCCTTGGGCAGGTTCGCGGCATTGGCGGCGTTGTAACCGCCACTGTAGTTGGCCGCGGTGACCGTTGCGGAGTTGTTGAGGACGAGGTCCGAGGAAACCCCGCCGACGCCATTGCCGCGGCCGACGGAAAGGTATCCGCTGATGTTCAGCGCTCCCGCGTCAACCTGCAGTTTGGCGTCGTAACCCGCCGCGCCGTTCGCGGTGGTGAAGGTGCCGCCGACCACCGCTTCCCCGGTAACGGTGTGAGTGCCTCCGTTCAAAAGCAACGTTCCTTGACGAATCACCAAAGGAAATCCGGCCGCGCCGTTGGTCGCGTAGGTTCCGCCGGTGGTGAGTTCGAGCGTTCCGGTGCCGAGTTTGACAAGGCCCCGGTTGATCGCGTCCGCATAAGTCACGGTTCCGGTCGCATTGGTGGTATCCAAACCGAGCGATGCGGAAGCGTTCCAGGTTACCGGAGCTCCCTGGCCACCGGTCCCCGCGAGCAAGCCGCCGATCGAACCCGCGCCCGAGGTGGCGGTGGAGAATTCGCCCGCGCCCCCGACATTCACCCCCAGCGTGGTGTTGGCACTGGTCGCCACCGTCCCGCTGGCGGGCATGGAAGCGATCGTGCCGAACTGGAGCATCCCCGCTGCGATCGTGGTGCCGCCGGTGTAGCTGTTGGAGCCGGTCAAAACGGCCACCCCGGCCGACGTTTTTTGCAACGCCCCGCTGCCGGAAATGGGCGAAGACACGATGAGCCGGCGTTCGGCCGCACCCGTGTTCAAGCGGTTGGTGGAACCGGAGGCAAGGGTGATGCCGTTGCCGGCGATCGTGACGGTGTGGGCCGCCCCGGTGGATGTGCCGCCGGTTTGAAGCTCACCGTTGTTGAGCGTGAGGTTGTCGATCGTCACGATGGCGCCCGCGGCCTGATTTTTCAAAACCAAGGTGCCGGCGCTCGTTCCATCGCCGAGTGTGAGCGAGTTGCCCGCGAAAGTCGCGGAGCCGGAGTCGGCGATCGTACGGAGGGACCGTCCGCCGTTTACCAGATAGTCGTTGGCGATCGAGGGCGCGGTGGTGTCGCTCCAATGCAGACCGGAAGAGAAGCTGCTTTCGCCGGCTCCATCGGTTGTGCTCAAGGTGACGGTCGCCGCGGAAGCCGACGCGGCCAAGGCGAGGCCAAGGGTTAAAAACAAACCACCCGGCAATCCGGACATGGCGGAGGAGCTTCCAAGCAGGTTTTTTGCGAGTCCTTTGGGTTTCATAGGGTCATGGATGGGGGAAGAAAGCCATGCGGTTAAAGCGGGTTCCGCATGGACGAATCTCGGTAGGTTTTTTAGGTGGGGAATGGCCGCAAACCGGACTTCTCCGATTGGACGGTGGAGTAAGGGTGTTTTTTCTTTGATAGAACAAGGGGTGATTTGTTTATTCGAATTAGTAAGCAGACCCTTGGGTTTTTAACTTATTAATAAAATTGAATCGGATTTATGCCGATTTCCCGAATAGCATTTGAGAAATCCATAAAATATCCTGCCTCGAGGCCCCCGATTTGACACCGGTGGAGGTCCGCTCCCTTCGAAAGAAAATGGGCGGGACAGTTTGGGGTACATAAAAAAACCGGCCGGGGAGATCCCCGGCCGGCCGTGTAATCAGATGAGCCTTCTTCTCACGCCGTGCGGCGCCGGCGAAGCAGGCCGAGCAGGCCGAGGCCACCCAGCAGGGCGGTGGCCGGTTCCGGCACGACCGCCACGGAGAGCACGCCGGTGCCTTCCGCGAAGTTGTAGGTGACCAGACCCGAGGTCGCGCTCCAGGTGTCGGTTCCCCCGTTGAAGGTGAGGGCATTGCCATCGACCGTCACTGCGTCGAAGTCACCCGCGCCCGCGACCATGTCGAACAGATTGTAGGTTCCCGTTTGCCCGCTGATGTCGAAGCCGCCGAAGTCCGCGATGGCCAGGGAACCATCGAAGGTCAGCGTGCCGCCGGTGACGTTG
>DATCRM010000011.1:0-9617 GCA_036568985.1 Lacunisphaera sp.
GGTCATAGGTGTCGGTCAACTTGATCACCGCCACGTGTTCGCGCACAAACAACCGGCGGTAGTCGAGGAGATGGGGCATGTCGGCAGGCAACCAGTCGTCCGAAATCGTGGCAAACGCGCACCGGCGGATGCCGTGTCATAGCGGCAATCCGCCGCCGCGCGATCCGGGTTGGCCACAAAAAGGCGATTTCGCCACCAAGAAAGACAGGAGGGCCACGGAGTTAACAGAGGCATTCTCCATGAGCTCGGGGGCTCCTCGGTATGTTCCGTGACGAGATCGCTCCGTGTTTGGATCGGGGCTCTGCTGCGCCGGAAGGCGCCGCATCTTTGTCCGCGCTTTCACTTATCTTCTGTTCGGCGGCGGCACGCCGCCGCTTGTCGATGGAAATTTGCTCGAAACAAACTCACGGGCCTGCGGTTCTAATGCCGATGCTCCGACTCCGCTTCCTCCTGCTTCCCGCGCTCGCCGCGTGGCCCGCCTTCGCCGCCGAAAACGCGCTTCGCGATCAGGTGGCCGAGCTGTTCAAACACCGGCAATGGGCCGAGGCCCAGACGCTCCTCGAGGATGTCACGACGAAGGAACCGGCCAATGCCGAGGCCTGGTCCTCCCTCGGACAAGTTTACCTCGCCCGCGGGGATCAGGACAAAGCCGTGGCCGCCGCCGAAAAAGCCACCGGCCTCGATGGCACGAAGAGCGACTATTTTCTGCAGCTCGGCAACGCCTATGGGCTGGCTGCGATGAAGGCCGGCCCGTTGGGCAAGGTCGGCTTTGCCAAAAAATGCAAAGGCGCCTACGACAAGGCCGTCGAACTCGACCCAAATAACATCAACGCCCGCTGGAGCGTGATGGAATACTGCCGCCAGGCTCCGGGCTTTCTCGGTGGCGGGATGGCCGACGCCTATGCGCAGGCGGCGGAGATCAAAAGACTCGACGCCCGCCGCGGCCGCGCCGCATATGCCTCGCTCTACAGCGCGGAGAAAAAATACGCCGAGGCTTTCGCGCTCTATGACGAGGTGTTGAAGGAAAAGCCCGACGACGACGACGCGCTCTTCCAAATCGGCCGTCTCGCCGCGCGCTCCGGCGAGCAACTCGATCGTGGCCTCACGGCCTTGCATCAGCTCGTGGCGCGCGAGGGCCGGCCCGCCGACGCGCGCACGCACACCCTCATTGGCAACATTCTCGAACGCAAGGGCGACAAGCCCGGGGCGAGGACCGCCTACGAGACCGCCATCGCCATCGATCCCAAGTCCATCCAGGCGATCGAATCGCTGAAAAAGCTATAGGCCGTAGCCAGGAGCATCGCGACCCCGCCGTATCGCATCCTCGCCTCGGCGAGCGCCGGTTCGACCGGCTGCTCTTTTTTTTGGGCAACCGGAGTCGACTGGCCTTGCAGCCGGCTGAGGATTCCGGGCACCGATTGCTGGCACAGCTCGATGAAACGCCGATCCATGGCCGTCAGCTCTCGTTTGGCATCATACGCGAGGCCCCACTGCCGGACCAGCGGCCTCGAGCCCATGGGCACAGACACCAGCGAACCGTCCGCCAGATCTTTTTCCACCAGCCAGGGCGGCAGGATTCCCACCGCCAGACTCGTCTTGAGCACAGCCTTGAGCGATTCGTGATCGGTCATCTCCACCCCATAGGCGGGCTTCACCCGCTCACCCTTGAAATAGTCGGCGAGCAACTCGGGGGTACTGTTGACCTTGAGATAGAGCATCAGCGTCGTGCCAGCCAGATCTTCGCGGGAGGCGCGGCCGGTACGCGCCCAAGGATGCCCGGGCGCAACGAAGAACCGCAGTTCATCGTCAAACAGATGAATGTAACCGGACTGCAGGCGGCCGGGCGGCTTCACGGTGAACACCAAGTCGAGCAGACCGGATTCCAGCAGTTCGAGATTCCGCGCATAGTCCCCGGGTTCGATGGCGACGAGCTTGTTGGCGTATTCGCGCTTAAAAACCGGCAGGACGACCGGCAGGATAAACTGCCGGGCTCGTGCGCTGACTCCCAACCGCAGGCGTTCCTTGCCTCGCGTCGTGCGGGGCGCCACCAGCGTCCGCGCCGTTTCCATCTGCGCCAGAATCTTGTCGGTGTATTCGAGAAAGTGCTTGCCGGCCGGCGTCACGGTGACGCCCTTGCCGCCACGATGGAAAAGACGGCACTCGACCTCCTCCTCCAACGCCTTGATGGCATGGCTCACCGCGCTCTGGGTGAGCGAAAGCTGCTGACCGGCGAGGGTAAAGCTGCCGGTGTTCGCCAATACCCGTGCGGCGAGCAATTGTCTGCTGTCCAAGACCGATTTCATTTTTATGGCCCGTATAAAATTGAAATCGAATCAACAGGCAGGCTGTTGAATCGTGGTTTTCAACTGGTGGTGTTTTTCATGCGGCGGAATGGTTGTTGGGGTCACCGGGCAGCAAGCCGGGGGCTGACGGCGAGGGTAAATTCATTTTGGAACCGCCGGAGCTGATCATGGAGCTCAGGCGCATTGACGCCGGCCCGCGCGGACGTCGGCAGGTTTCCATATAGCTCGAGACAATGCTGGAGCACGCGAGCGGCTTCATCCGGAGACAAAGCGCCGCCATCGAGAAAAAGTCCGTGCGGTGCAGGCAGCACGCGGCCACCGGTCGCCAGCTTGACCACCGGAACGCCGCGCAGGACCGCGTCATGCAATGCCTCTTCCGCACCCGCCGGGAACAATCCGCGCCGGTCACCCACGGCCACCACCCCACCCTGAACACTCTGATGCTGGACGCGGGCGACCTCCAGCAGCACGAGCATTTCGGCCGCGCCTTGCTTCGCCGCATCGCCCGGCATCAATGCGGCAGTGCGCACCACCGCTACCGTCGGCACCGTGTGGCTGGCAGCCCAGGCGTTTGTCACGGCCAACAGGAGCAGCAAGACCGCTGCTCCGCGGAACTTTGGATCAAGATGCATACCCCAGCCATTAGCACCTCATGTGCCCGCCACTGCGCTGGAGGGCCCGTATGAAAAACTTTTCTGCGGATTACCCTACCCATCACGCTTACTGTTACTGGCAACGACGACGATTAGGCCATGTTTTCAAACCCAGTTCGTCATTCTGCGCGGAGCGAAGAATCCATGTCCATTCCCCGGAGCTTGCTTCGCCTTCGTTGGAGGCGGGACTATCAGTCCCGCGTTTGGGGAAGAGTGCGGCGCATGCCTCGCAGGACTGATAGTCCTGCCTCCAGTTCTACAATACCTCGGGGCTTGCCCCGGGAATCTTTACTCAAAGCGCATAAAAAAAGCCGGCTCCGCGAGGAAGCCGGCTTGAGCGTGACGATGAGACTCCAATCAGGGCGTCCGGATGCCGGCCAGGGCCGTGCGCATCTGGTCGCGCACCCCGGCGGGTTGATTCGCCAGTTGCGCCTGGCAAATCTCGTAGACGCGCTGGTGGCTGGTCGCCTTTTGAGCCAGCGAGTTGCGCACCGCGGAGGTCAGGCCGGCCTCGCCGGAACCGAGCGCCGCGAGCGTGTTCACAATGTGCTGCTGCTCGCCGGAAGCGGTGAACGCACCCCATTGGAGATTGAGGGACGACTCGGAGAGGACGGGCGTCTCGCGCACCGGCACGACATTCCTGGCGAGCAGCTGCTCGATCTCGGCCCGCAGCTCGGGGCTGCTCTGGCGAGCCAGCGCGCGGAGCCCGCGATCATTGCCCGGGACACCGGAATACCAAAGCGCGGCGGCAGTCAGGCGCTGGTGGGAAGCCGGGAGCTCCCGGAACGCACGCATCCATCCCGCAACCTTCTCAGGGTTCTGCGCAAACACCGTGCTCAGAAAGCCAATCGCGGTGGCGGGTTGGCCCGCCTGTTCGAAGTAGCCTTCCCGGCTGAGGGCGAACACCGCCGGCACCACGAGATCCGGTTGCGGCGCTTCATAATAGTGGGAGACCCACTGGGCCCAGTCGCGATTGGAAGCAGCGGAGGCGGGAACCGCCAGAGAAAGGACAAGCGCCACGCTCATCCCGAGGATTGCCATTTTTGAGTTTTTCATGGGGTAGAAATAAGCTGTCGAGTTTTTGTTATTCTTATCCTGTGCAGAGCAGCAGGAGGAATTGCTAATGAACATAGTCCTCGACGCCTCGCCGTAAAGAGGGGACCCGATGAAATGATTTCATTGGGCCGCTGATGGTTGCGCACGCTTCCTGCTCCCCACAAGGAACATCCATACCCGTGCAAAACAAATTCCGGAAAGCGCTGCCGTGGTTCGGCGCCATTCTCGTCATCACAGCGATGCTCTGGCCCGCGCTCCGGCCGTCGGCCAAGCCGGAGAAAGCCGCGGCGGCCAAACCGGCCCGCGCTGCCCTGCCGGTACATACCGTGACCATTCAGTTTCAGGCGCTGGAGGAATCAGTGGCCGCAACCGGCACCGTTCGGGCCGAGGAAAGCATCGACGTGCAACCCGAAGTTTCGGGCAAGTTGCTGAAGATATTTTTCCAGGAAGGCACCGTGGTCCGCGCCGGTGAACTGCTGGCCAGGATCAACGATTCCGAACTGCGCGCCACCTACCAACGGGCCGTTTACCGGCGGGAACTGGCCAGCCTCAAGGTCCGCCGGGTCAGCCAGCTGGTCGCGAACGGCGGCGTGACGCAGCAGGAATACGACATCGCCGTCAGCGAACTCAACGTGCTCGAAGCCGAGGTCTCCCTTATCGATGCCCAACTCGCGCGCACGGAAATTCGTGCGCCCTTCGATGGCATCATCGGACTGCGCAACGTCAGCGAAGGCGCCTACGTGACGCCGCTGACCAAGATCGCGACCTTCCAGCGCCTGGACCAACTGAAGGTCGATTTCGCCCTGCCGGAAAAATACGCCTACCGCATCAAACCGGACAGCGAGGTCAGCATCAGTGTCGCCGGCGGCGGCCAACCCTTGCAGGGTCGTGTCTACGCCGTCGACCCGCGCATCGACGGCGCCACGCGCACGGTGCTGATCCGCGCCCTCTGCCCCAATCCGGGCGGCCGGTTGCTCTCCGGCGGATTTGTCAGTGTCCGGGTGGCGCTGGCGCGGGTCCCCGATGCCATCCTGGTGCCGTCGTTCGCCGTGCTGCTGGGCGTGAATGAGAAAAGCGTTTTGGTGGTGGAAAACGGCAAGGTCGGACGTCGGGTGGTCAGCGTCGGCACCCGCACGAATTCGGCCGTGCAGATTGTCGACGGGCTGCGACCCGGTGACACGGTCATCACGTCGGGCCTGCAACAGCTTCGTGAGGGACAGCCCGTGCGCGTGCTGGAACCGGAATCAACGGAAGCCACCCACGCCAGCGCGCCGAAGCTGGCCAGCCATCACAGCGATCATCCGGCCGACGCCCGGAAACAGAACTGACGAATGGACATTGCGGTTCTCAGTATTCGCCGGCCGGTCTTCACCATCGTCCTGTCGCTGCTGATCACGATCCTCGGCGGTCTGAGTTTTTTCCGTCTGGGCGTGCGCGAGTATCCTGCCGTCGATCCGCCTACCCTGTCCATCAGCACCAGCTATCCCGGCGCGGGGGCCGAAGTCATCGAGGCGCAGATCACGGAGCCGCTGGAGGAAGCGGTGAACTCGGTCGCGGGCATTCGCACGCTCACGTCCACCAGCCGCGAGGGCGCCAGCCAGATCAGCGTGGAATTCACGCTGGAAACCGATCTGGACACCGCGGCCAGCGACGTGCGCGACCAGATTTCCCGCGCCGTCCGCAACCTGCCCCCCGACGCCAATCCGCCGATCATCGTCAAATCCAACGCGGATTCCAATCCGCTGCTGGGGCTGATGCTCCGCAGCGACCAACGCTCCCAGTTGGAACTCTCCGCCTACGCGGACTCGATCAAGGACCGCCTGCAGACGGTCCCGGGCGTGGCCGCCGTCGACCAGCCGGCCGAGAAGCGCTACGCGATGCGCCTCTGGATCGACCCGGAAAAACTCGCCGCCTATGGCCTGACCCCGCTCGACATCCGCCAGGCGCTCAATCGGGAAAACATCGAGCTGCCCTCCGGACGCGTCGAGGGCACCACGGTTGAGCTGACCGTCAAAACGCTCGCCCGGCTGAGCACGCCCGAGGAGTTCAATGCCATCGTGCTCAAGCGCACGGAAGACCGCTTGGTCCGCTTCCAGGATGTCGGTCACGCCGAACTGGGACCGCAAAACGAACGCGGCGCCCTCAAATTCGGCCAGACTCCCGTCGCGGGTCTCTATTTCCGTCCGCAACCCGGCGCGAACCATATCGAGATCGCCGACGAGCTGATGCGCCGGCTCGCGCAAACGCGCAAGGAGCTGCCGCCGGACATCAAGCTCGAGGTGGCCTACGACAACACGCAGTATGTCCGCCGCTCCATTCACGAGGTCAACGAGACGATCTTCATCGCCTTCGCCCTGGTGGCGCTGGTCGTCTTCGCTTTCTTCCGCGAGTGGCGCACCACCCTCATCCCGGTGCTCGCCATCCCTGTTTCGATCATCGGCACATTCGCGATCATGGACATGGCGGGCTTTTCCATCAACACGCTCACGCTGCTCGGGGTCGTCCTGGCGATCGGGCTCGTGGTGGACGATGCAATCGTGGTCCTCGAAAACATCTACACCAAAATCGAAAACGGGCTCTCCCCCGTCGAGGCCGGCATCGCTGGCACCCGGGAGATCTTTCTCGCCATCATTTCCACCACCCTGACGTTGGCCGTGGTCTTCCTGCCGCTGCTGTTCATGGGCGGCTTGTCGGGCAAGCTCTTCCGGGAATTTGGCGTCACCATCGCCGGCGCGGTGCTCATCTCCGCCGTGGTCGCGCTCACGCTCACGCCGATGCTAAGTTCCCGTCTGCTCAAACCGCACGCGCATCGGAGCCGGTTGTTCACGGCCACGGAACCGTTCTTCGCAGGCATGGAAGCCGCCTACGCCCGGGGTCTGGCGGCCTTCCTCAACCGCTGGTGGCTCGCGCCCCTCATCCTCGTCCTGACGGGCGTGACGATCTATCTCTGTTTCTCCGTCCTGCCGCGCGAACTGTCGCCCCTGGAAGACCGCGCGCGGCTCTGGGTGCGCGCCACCGCCCCGGAAGGCGCCGGCTACGATTTCATGCAGGGTTACATGGACGATGTGGCTCAGGCCGTGGCGGATCACACGCCCGAGGCCGAGGTCATGATGACGCAGGTCCCCGGCGTCGGCGGCGGTCCGGGCGTGCAAGGACCGGTGAACAGCGGCTTCGTCCGAATTTTCCTCAGCGACAAACAGAAACGCAAACGCTCGCAGCAGCAGATCGCGGACGACCTGCAGTTCCTCGGCCGCGAATTTCCCGGGGCCCGGATCAACATCACGCAGGAAGCCAGCATCGGCGAGCGCCGGGCGACTTCCAGCGGCGTGCAGTTTGTCATCCAGGCCCCCAGCATCGAGGCCCTGCGCTCCGTGCTGCCCGCCTTCATGGAGGAGGCGCACAAAAGCCCCTTGTTCACGTTTGTCGACAGCGACCTCCGCTTCAACAAACCCGAGGTCCGGATCAGCATCGACCGCGACCGGGCGCAAACCCTCGGGGTCAGCGCCCTCGATATCGGACAGACGCTCCAGACCGCCCTCAGCGGACAGCGCTTCGGCTATTTCATTTTTAACGGGAAGCAATACGACGTCATCGGTCAGATCACCCGCGACTTCCGCGCCCAGCCCGGGGATCTCGCGAATCTTTCGGTGCGCGCCACCGGCGGCGATCTGATGCGCCTGGACAACCTCGTCACCCTCGCCGAGCACAGCGCTCCGCCCGAAATCTACCGCTTCAACCGTTATGCTTCCGCGACCATCTCCGGCACCCTCGCCCGCGGCCGGACGATGGGCGAAGGCGTCGCGGCCTTCGAAAAAGTGGCGCAGGCCACCCTGGATGATCGTTTCACGACCACGCTCACCGGCGCCGCCCGCGACTTCCTCGACAGCTCGTCGTCCCTGGGCTGGGTCTTCGGACTGGCGCTGCTCCTGATTTACCTGGTGCTGGCGGCGCAGTTCGAAAGCTTCCGCGCGCCGTTTGTGATCCTCTTCACCGTGCCGCTCGCCGTGGTGGGAGCGCTGTGGGCGCTTTGGTATTTTGGGCAGACGCTGAATATTTTTTCGCAGATCGGCCTCATCATGCTGGTCGGCCTGGTGACGAAGAACGGCATCCTGATCGTCGAGTTTGCCAACCAGCGGCGCGCCGCCGGAGCGCCCACGGCCAGGGCCGCCGTGCAGGAAGCCGCCCTCGCCCGCATGCGCCCGATCCTGATGACCACGCTGGCGACCATCCTCGGCATCGTGCCCATCGCCCTCGCGCTGGGCGCCGGTTCCGAAAGCCGGATATCCATGGGCATCGCGGTGATCGGCGGCCTCTCGCTCGGCACCGGCCTGGCCCTCTATGTGATTCCCGCCGTCTACATCTGGGTGGCGCCGCGCTCAGTCGCACAACCCCAGGCCACCGCCCTACACCCGGTCAGCCCCGCCACCGGCAACCTGAGCCCGGCTGGTGCCACCGTCAGTTAGTGCCGTATTGGAGCGTAGTCCCTCGACAGGCTCGGGACCTTGAGCTTGTCGAAATTTTCGGCCAAGGGGTCAGGTTGCCCATTTCCCAATCAACCTGTCACTCACGGAAAAATTACGGCACGGATCTGGCTCGATAGGACGGCAGGTGTTGGCTTCACGCCATGGCCCGCAAGCTGCGACTCGAATTCCCCGGTGCCTGTTATCATGTGATCAACCGCGGTAACTATCGTGCGGATGTTTTCGCCACGGAAGGCGCCAAGATCGCCTTCGAGCGCTGCCTGTTCGAGGCCTGCACCAAATCCGCCTGGCTGCTCCATGCCTTCGTGATCATGCGCAATCACTACCACCTGGCCGTGGAAACGCCGGAGGGCAATCTGGTCGCCGGCATGCAGTGGCTGCAAGCCACCTTCGCCAATCGCTTCAACCGGTTCCGGGATGAACGCGGCCATCTGTTCCAAGGCCGCTACAAGGCCCTGCTCGTTGAAGAAGGCGAACCACTCGCCTTCGTCGGGCACTACATTCATCTGAATCCGGTCCGGGCCGGGATCCTATCGACGGAGCGGCTGACCGAATATCGTTACTCAAGCTATTGGTACCTCACCCGGCCCGAAGCTCGGCCTCCGTTTCTTTGTCTGGAAATGCTGCTGAGCCAAACCGCCGGGCTGACGGACACAGCGCCCGGTTGGGCGAGCTATCGCGACTACCTCGCCTGGCAATCCGAAGCGGGACCGACCGGAAAATCCAAAGCCTACGTTTCCTTGAGCAAGGGCTGGGCTTTGGGCAGCGCCGGGTTCAAAGCCACCTTGGTCAAAGACCACGCTATCGCCGCCCTGACCCGCGCTTGGGAACAAAGTGGTGTCCATGAGATCCGGGCCCAGGCTTGGGAGGAACTTTGCGGCCAAGCTTTGCGGATCCTGCATCGCCGTGACGACGAGCTGGCCACGGCCGCGAAATCCGCGCCTTGGAAAGTGGCCCTGGCCGTTTTGCTGAAGGAGCGGACCCAAGCCCCCAACGCCTGGCTGGCTCAACGTCTGCATCTTGGTCGGCCCAAATACGCCAGTCGCCTGGTCATTGCCGCTCAACGAGCCGCCATCCCCTCGCCAGAACTTCAGCTGCTCCGTGGGAAATGGGCAACCTAGGGT
>DATCRM010000012.1:0-2051 GCA_036568985.1 Lacunisphaera sp.
GTATCGATGATGGCGAGCGAACCGGCGGAGGAGCCGTTGGCGAGGGAGCCCAAGGCCACCTGCCAGTAAATCCGCCCGCTGGTGAGGGAGGTGGCCACACCCGCCCGACCGCTGTATTCCTGCATCGGGGCCAGCACACGAATCTGCACGCTCGTGTAACCGCCGTAGCCAATGGCGAACCGCTCTCGGGAAACCCGCTCGATCTCCATGACGTAACCGGGCGGGGGAACGGCTTGGAGCGTCAGATTGTACAAATCATCGGAGGAAACGGTCGCATGGTAGGTTTTGCCCGGTTCCAGCCGTGCGGTCAGTTGGGGTGTCTCGGAATCGTAGGAGGCCGAGACCGACTGATAGCCATTCAGTCCGTCGACGCTTAGATCCAGATAACCGCCGCCGTTGTAGCCCCATTGCAAGTCGAGGGCCTTGAGGGTGACGGCCACGCCCACGGGGCCGTCAAGCGCCTGGGACCGGCCCGATTGGGCGAACCCGAGGATCAAACCCGCGATCAGGAAACGCAAAAGGTGAAATGGTTTCATGCTGGTCGGAAATTAGCTTTTCCCCCGCAAGCGCGCGTCCTTGGCCTGGTCTGCGTCGAGGTGTTCGATCGCCTTGCCGGCCCGGACCGATTGCGGATCAATTTTCTTCGCCTTCTCATAGCTCGCCCGGGCCGCGTCGGGATCGCGCAGAAGTTCATCCTCGAGATACCCTTTCATCTCGTATACCGCGGCACGCTCCCGGAGTTTGTCGGCGAGGCCAGCGGCCTTACCCGCCTCCTCGAGCAAGGCTTGGGCCCGTTGGGCCGCGAGCACCGCTCCGTGAAGATCGTACTGCTGGCGCAAACTCAACGCCACCTGGGTGAGCTTGCCCGCCGATTCCAAATACCAGCCGAGCGTGCGCGACTGGTGCCGGTTGCCCCGGAGGAGTCGTTCTTCCGCCCGCGAGTGATCCTTCGAGCGATACAGGGCCATGGCCTCGGTGAAGGCCTGCTTGCGCTCATGGTCCTCGGCGGAACGATCATTTGCCCGGGTATCGTCCGGTTTGCCTCCCCCATTGCCGGTTTGGGCGTACAGACCGGTGACCAGGAACGCACTGGCGAACCAAAGGAAGATTCGCCATGACTCCAGCAGACCGCGGCGGGCTCTCCCCCCAACAAGGCCGGCGGAAGGGGCATGATCAGGCCTGCCTAGGCGGCCGGCATCGCCGGTAGAAGCAGAAAAGTTAAACGGATTCATGGGGTCGTCGGATGATTGATCTGGAGTTGCAGGCTGTTGTTGGAGTCGGTTTGCTTGTCCGCGGCGGGATTGGTGCCCAACATGTATTCACTGAGGGCGGAGAGTATTTTGAATGCCGGAATAATCGCGGCGTCGGCTGCATTGTTGGGGTTCAAGCCGTAGGCACGCTCCCAGACATCCGGCAGACCATCGCCATCGGTATCAGCTCCTGTCGCGGTGCCAATGCCGGCATAAAACTTGCCACCTGCCGCGACCTGAAAGCCAGGCTTTAGCGTGATACTGGCGGCCGCTTGGTAGGTAACCGTCGCTCCGCTGGAAACGGTCACGGTATTGGAGTTCGTGGTGATCGTGGACGAGGATGTTACCACCACCGGCGGAGCCGGGGTATACGTCGTGGAGGGAATGACGGTCTGCGCCGCGACCGCAAGCGGCAGCAGGAGGCTCATCAGGACTGAAACTGGAACTTTGGAGTTCATGGAGCGGAAGTAATTTGCAGGGATTCGGGAATCGGGTTGGCCATTGGACGTTCAGGGACTGGCCGAGACGGCCTCAAGTTTCTGCACCCGTTCGCGCAGGCTGGCGTTTTCCTTCTCCATGCGAATGAGGTGGAGGGTCAGCTCTTCCACCTTGGAGAGGAGCTTGGCCTGCATGTCGCCCATGCTGACGCCGTGCTCGGCGACCTCGGCGGCGGAGGGGATGCCGGGGAGGTGCTTCTTCGCCTTGATGTGCGACTCGACCTCGGCCAGCGGCGCGAGATGGTAGTCGTCCTCGAAGACGAAATCGGCCCAGCCGGTATCCACGATGACCTCCTTGGCGCAG
>DATCRM010000013.1:0-9773 GCA_036568985.1 Lacunisphaera sp.
GACGGGTAGGGCGCACCGAGCCGGTGCGCCCTACCCGTCAGCCTGACAGGGAAGGCTCATGAGCGGTAAAACCCGCCTTGGCTCCGCCTCAGTGCGACTCCGTGAAGCTCGTGATCGAGTGCCACTCGAAGACTTCCTGCAGGAGCACGCGTTCGGCCTTGGATATGGCGCGTTCGAGTCCGGACCACGTCTGGCTGTGCGCGATCTCCTTGCGCACGGTCTCCAGCCGGATGCACATCTCGCGGTACCGCGCCACGCGGCGGTGCAGATCATTGATCGAGATCAGCGAGATGAACGCGGCCGCGAGCACCGGCAGCATGATTGGCGCGAAATAGAAAAGGGCCTCGACCACGACGTGCGGCAGTTCCGGCCAGCCGAAGGTGGCCTCCAAGGCGTAGAGGGCCGTGAATCCGATGGCTGCGATGGAGCTGACGGCAAAGCCCATCCGGAGCCGCGCCAAGAGCGGAATGGCGCGGGTTTCCTGCCGGGCAAAATAGGCGAGTTGATCGTCGATGCGGTCGGCGAGATATTTCTGGCGGAAGGTATCGAAGTCGGCGCGCGATTCCCGCGCCGCGCGCCGGTGCAGTACGTCGAGCGAGCGGCGCAGCGGTTCCACGCCGGCCCAGTCGAAATCGGCGAAAAGGCGGGTCGCGCGCGGCAGGCCCCAGATCGCCAGCGCCGAGCGGGTGATTTCGGCGGCCAGACGGCAGCGGGTCCAGTGGTGGTGGGTTCGCTGGGTGCGTACGAAGTTGGCGACCGCGAGTGCGCCAACGAGCAACAGCAGTTTGCCCCAAGGCAAGGCGCCCCAGTGCCAGTTGAAGGCCAGCGCCGCGGTCGCCAGCGCGGTGGCCGAAACATGGAGCCACACCGTGATGGCGATCAGTTTGCGGAAATGGGGAGAACTGTGGGTGGCTGCGTCATCCACCTTCTTCTGGAACGCGGCGACCAGCTCGCGGGAATTGGTCACCGGCTTGTCAGTACCCCCGGGAACGGCGTTGAGGAAACGCAGGTTGGCATCGTGCAGGCGCACGACCTCGAAATTTTCCCGGCGCACGACCTTCGTGTCCGGGTTGAGGATGACGATCGGCCGGCCCATGGCGCGGGCGTAGGCGACGACATCGGCCGTGCCGCCCTTGCCGCGGGCGGGCTGGCCGTCCCAGACGACGAGGAGCACGTCGCAGCGGTTCACGATCTCGAAGCCGCCGGAGAGGTAGGCTTCCTCGCGGGTGCCCGGTTCGGCCGCGATCTCGGTATGTTCCGCCTGGTTGAGCAGCGCGGCCACCTCCAGCCATTCGTCGGGGGGAAAGTCACGTTCGAAGTCCACGATCGGCAGCGGCAGGCTGGCTTCCCAGCCGAGTTTCTGGTCGAGCGCTGCCTGCACGAAAAGCAGATCGGCTCCCGCCGCGGCCGAGGACAGGGCGATCCATTCGCCGGGCGCCTCCTTGCGCAGCTCCTGCAGCACAGCCCCGATCGCCTGTCCGACTCCCCGCGGATCGGCGAGCTGCCGGTGGCCGGAGAAACCCACGACGTGGAACAGGGGCAGTTGACTGGCGGAGGTGGCGGAAGTGGTCATGCGGCGTCCGGGTATGACGGTTGCAACGGGTGTCAGCGCGGGTTTGGACTGGCAAGGCCTAAGCAGGCGCCCGGGTGCCGTGCGCCGGGCGTTACCCTAAGCCGGAACGATGCAGTCGGCGCGCAACTTAGCTCTGAAAGCTGGGATGCCGAAAGGTGGACGCGCACGTCCCCGTGCGCGTGGCTCGATACCCTCCGAAACGGGCACAGGGACGTGCCCGACCACCCGCGCCGACTGCATCGTTGCGGCTAAGAAACCATCGTTGCCGTGCTCCGATGCCATGCTTCACCTTGTGTTGCGACAGAATCGCGGCTTATCCGCCCAATTCGCGACGATCCATTGAGGTTCGGGCAATCGACTGACGTTGACGAATCGGGAGATAGGGCAGAGCGGTCCGCCGTTTCGACAGGCTCAACGCCCCTGAGCCCGCCGAAGGGCTCCGCCGCGAGGATGATATCACGTTCCCGGCGCACCGGGCCGGCGCGCCCTACCTGTCAGTCTGATCCGCGAGACCCAATAAACCATACGGTGGTCTAAAAGGGCAAATTTTCGCCGGGGGACGCCCGCGAACGCCGGAAGTGCGCACGACAAATTTCGCCTGGCTGGATGAAGCAGCATTGCCCAAAGCGGCGGGCCCCTCTTGGCTGAACGTCATGCAGCGACCGGATGGAAGCCATGAGTGAACCGACCACATTCGGCGGGCCGGCGATAAACGGAACGTCCATCATCCGTGAACCGGTCGGTGGAGCGCTGACCGCGGCGCTGGCCGAGATCAAGGCGCAGCGGAAGGACCGCCGGAAGCTGCTGCAGCTTTGGCGGCAGCGTCCCCGTGAGTTCTGGGCGGGAGAGCCGAGCTTGTATGCCGTGCTCGCGGAATTTCTCTGCCTGCACGGTGAGGCCTTCGTGGCGATCGATGTGTGCCAGGAAGGGCTCCGGCATTTTCCGCAGCAGATCCGCTTGGTGCAGATGAAGGCCTGGGCCCTCGCCCAGAGCGGCGCCACGGAGAGCTCCCGCAAGCTTCTCGAATCACTCGATGAAGGAACGGATGTGACTGCCGAAACCTGGAGTCTGCGCGCCCGCACCTGGAAGGATCTGGCTGCGGCGGAAACTGACCCGGAGCGCAAACGCGAGCGCCTCGCGATGGCCTGTTACCTTTACGAGCAGGGCTATCAGCATTCGGTCAACGTGGGAGCGCCCGATTACTATCCCGCGATCAATTGCGCCACCTTGCAGTTTCGCCTCGGTCAGACCGCGGCGGCGCGCGAGTGGGCCGAACGGGCGGCGGACCTCGCGACGCGCGAGCCGGGTGGGCTCTGGGCGGAAGCGACCCTGGGTGAGGCGGCACTGCTGCTCGGGGAGACCGACAAGGCCCAAAAACATTACGGTGCGTTTGCGGCGGAATGCGGCGGGCAGCGGGCCGCTTTGGCCAGCGCGCGCCGCCAGGCGGCGGAGATTCTCGGATCGAAATCACGGATGCAGACGGTGCTCGGTGCGAGTCTGCCGCTGCCGCCCGTGTCCCTGTTTGGTTCGGGCGCGGAGATTCCGACGGGGCAGACGGGAGCCGTGGTGTTGTGTCCGTGGACGGCGGAGGACGCCCGCAATGTCACGGCCGCCCTCGACGACGGAGCGGAGGTTCACCTTGTGCTCGCCTTTCCGCTGGAGCGATACGCCGCGGATCAGCTGGCGCTTTCCCCGGCGCAGCGCGAATCCTGGGTGCAGCGCGCGGCCAGCATCACCGTGGCTCATCCGCAGGATTCGCGTTTGACCGATGAACTCGCCGGCTTTTGCGCGCTGCTTCAAGCGGGCCGGGCCAGGCGCCTGGCGGAAACCTGGTCCACGGAGCTGCATTTCCCGCGTCCGCCAGAGGTGACCGCCGGACCGGCGCGGGCCTACCAGTCGGTCTTGCAGGCGCTGCATGACGGCCGGGAAATTCCGCCGGACCGCTGCGTCGCGCGCTCGATGATCTTCCTCGATGTCGTGGGTTATGGTCAGTTGGATGAGCCGCGCGTCGCCTGCTTCCAACAGATCATCCTGCCGCAGATCGCCGAATTTTTGCTAACGCTGACCTCACCGCCCGTGTTCGTGCAAACGTGGGGCGACGCGCTTTACCTGGGCTTTTCGGGGGTGAGGGAAGGTGGGATGGCGGCCCTGGCGTTGCGGCGATTTTTCACGAGGATTCCCTGGGTGAAGCATGGGTTTGAGCGACCGCTCAGATTGCGCACCGCGATCCACAGCGGCCCGGTGCTGACGGTGAAGGACCCATTTACGGGTAACGTGTATTTCACCGGCACGGTGGTCAGCCGGGCGGCCCGCATCGAGCCGCTGGCGGACGAGGACCAGATTTTCTGCAGTGATGCATTTGCTGCCGTCGCCGCTGCGCTCGGGGTGAAGGAGTTTTCGCTGACGTTTGCCGGGACCTATCTCCTGCCCAAAAACGCCGGCGAAGAGCCGTTGTTCCGGATGGTGGCGGCGGAACGATAGGGTGATCCGAAATTCGCCCAACACACCCCGCCCTGTCGGGCACCCCTCTTCATAGAGGGGACTTCGGCTTCGGGGCGTTAAATTCCCCTCTATGAAGAGGGGTGGCGCTCCGGGCCGGAGGGTGTGGGTTGGACAAGGATCGGCGCGAAATAGCCAAACTGGCCGGACGCGCATCCGTGACTTTCCCGTTACTCGTACTTCCGCGTCTTCTTCCAGGCGGGGCGGTCGCTGAAGGTCGTGGCCGGCGGGATCTTGGCGTCGTGCTGGCGGGCGAAGCCGAGGAAGGTGCGCATCTGACGCGTCTCGGGGGCGAGGGCTTGGGCGAGGATTTCGCGGGTGCGCTCCTTGGTCAGGGTGTCGAGCGCGGCCAGCGTGGCGTCGCGGCGGCCCCAGTCGCCTTGCCGGTTGTAGGCGAGGTCGAAGAGGCGTTTCGCCCGGTCGACGATAGCCTTGTCTTTCTCCTCCAGTTGCGCGCGAACGCCGCCGACGATGGTCTGCCACGCTTCGTCGGGCAATGCGCCGAGCATGGCGGGCAGCTGGGTGATGAAGGCTTCGGCGCGGGCCTCGACTTCGTCGGCCGGGTGGTCGCCGGACTGAATGATGTAATAGGCGAAGTTGGTGCGCTCCTCGTCGCCGGCGCCGCCGAAGACAATGTAACCCAGTTGCTGGCGGGTGCGCAGTTCGGAGTAGAAGGGCTCGCCCATGAAGTTGGCGAGCACGAGCGTGGCGGCGCGGATTTCGGGCGAATCGCCGCCGAGCAGGTATTCGCGGCGGAAGGCGGAGTTGTTCACGACCAGCTTCTCGCTCGTGCGCAGGGATTCGGCCGGGGTCTGCACGAGCAGGCGCCGGCGGAGCAGGTCGGCGTCGGCCACGGGCTGGCTCTTGAGGGCGGCGCCGAACTGACGGGCGTGCGCCATGGCGACGTCACCGGGGACGTTGCCATGCACCAAGGCCTCGAGCTTGCCGCGAGCATAGAGCTTCTTCGCGAAATCGCGGACGGCGGCCAGCGTGACTTTTTCCGCGACGGGCAGCTGTTCGTCGGGTCGGAAATGGAATTCGCGGACCGCAGCACGCCGGGTTTCGGTCAGGATCTGGTAGGCATCGGCGCGGGGGAAGTTGGCGAGCTCGCGGAGCAGACGGTCCTTGATGGCGGCGAAACGTTCCTCGGGCAGCTTGAAGTCCACGAGGTTGGCGGCGATGGCGTCGAGCAGGCGTGGCGCGGAGGCGTCGTAGCCGTCGACGGCGATCTCCACGCCCTCAAGCGCGGCGTTGAAGGTGAAATGCAGGCCGGCTTCGCTGGCGGTGTAGGCGGTCTCGTTGAGCGCTTCGCGGACGCAGGCCTCGTAGAAGCGCAGCAACACCGCGGTTTCCAGTGAACCGAGGGCGCGGGGCAGGCGGAAGCGGTACACCTCGGCGACCATTGGGCGGAGGAACTCGGTGTCCTGGGCGTAGTATAGGCTGAGTGCGGGCTCGTTGATCAGGCGCAGGGGCTGAGTCGGCAGCACGGCGGCGCTCGCCGGCACGAAGGGATTCGCCTTGGGCAGCTGGATGGCGGCGACTTCCGGCGGGTGAAGCAGGGCGGTGTAGGCCGGGCCGGCGTCCTCGGTGTAGCTGTATTTTGTGCCGTAGTAAGGTTCGGTCTTGTCGGTCGACACACCCTTGGCCGTCAGGATGGCGAGCATATTGTCGGGCCGGAGCTGATCGAGGATCAAGCGGTAGGCGGCGGGATCCTCCTTGAGCCAGAGGTAGGGTTCGCGCTCGGCGATTTCCAGCGGGTAGTCGCGCAGCAAGTTGGCGAGGGTGACGGCGCGTTCGGCGCCCTCGCCCTTGTCCCGGAACATTTCGTCCAGTCGCGCCATCGCGGCGCGTTCCTTGAAGAGATACGACGGATAGCCGGCCGAGCGGAGCCGCTGGACGGTGGCGAAGAAGAGCTCGAGCACACGCGGATATTTTTCGAGGCCGGCAGGCGTCAGGTTGACCGAGACATTGAACGAACCGAAATCCTTCGCATTGGATGTGGCACTGGCGCCGAGGCCGGTGGCGAGGCCCTCGGCTTTCAGCGCGGAGAGCAGGCTGCCCTCGCCCTCGTGGCCGAGGATGAAGCCGAGGAGCCGGTCGGGTTTGCCGGCCCAGAATTGCAGGGTGGCCGGCAGAGGGAATTCGAGGCTGAGCTGCCGGAGATCCTTGAGGGGCTCCATGCGGGCAAGCCGCAGGGCGGGCTTGGGCGGCAGGTAGTCGGCGGGATAGTCGATGGGTTTGAGGCCGAGATTTTTGATCGGCGAGAAATACGTGCGCGTCCACTGCTCAAGCTGGTCGAGTCCGGCCTTGCCGACGACCGCGAGCGTCATCTGGTTGGCGCTGTAGTGCGCGTGGTAGAAGGCCAGCAGTTCCTCGCGGGTCGTGCCGCCGAGGGTGTCGCGGTTGCCGGTGCTGAAGTGATTGGCCGGATGGCCCGGTCGGTAGAGCGTGTTGCCGAGCTGGTATTCGCGCCAATTGTCGTTCTCGAGATTCTTCTGATTCTCCGAGTTGACGGCGTTCATTTCGCGCTCCGTGAACTGGGGTGTGAACAGCGGCGCGATGAAAAACTGGGCCATGCGATCGAGTGCGCCCTCGAAGGCCTCATGGCGGATCTCGAAGTGAAAGTTGGTGTGATCGCCGGAGGTGTAGGCGTTGTTGTAGCCGCCGTTGGTTTTCAGGTAATTGCCGTAGTCCGCCTCGTCGGGATATTTCTCGGTGCCGAGGAAAAGCATGTGCTCGAGGAAATGGGCGAGCCCTTGGCGGTTGGCGGGATCGCTGTACGAACCGACGCCGACGGCGAGCGCGGCGGAGGATTTGTTGAGCTTGGGGTCGGACAGCAGGATGACCTTGAGACCATTGTCCAGGGTCAGGTGCCGGTATTCGGCTTCGTCATTGGCAGCTTGCGGCCGGGGAGGAATTTCGGCGGACGACTCGGCGCGGGTAAACGGGGCGAGCAGGAGGACGGACAGAACGGCGGGAACAAGCCCTTTCGACAGGCTCAGGGCAGGGAAGCGTTTGGTCATAAGGAACGGGTTTTAAAGAAGCGGAACCTAGCACGACCTCCGCGCGGATGCCAATAGGACAAAAGGATCATTCGTCGGGATGGGCGGTGGCTCCCGCGGTATTGCGTCCGGGCGGCTTTGCGTCCCTGATGCATTTCTTCATGACCCCGGTCCGGTCCCCATCGTTTCGCGAACTTTTCCTGCCGGCGCTCCTGCTGCTGGCGTTCAGTCTGGCCTGGATCTACGAAGGTGAAATCATGCGGGCCGTCGCGCCGCGAACCTTTGGCTCGGCGCAGGGAGGCCTGGATATCGGACTGCAGATCGGTCTTTGGTTGGCGGCGGCTTATTTCATTTTCAGTGTTATCCGGGTTCTGGTGCTGGATGGCGTGATGGCGGGGGCCATCGGCGGACCGACGCCCCATTTGCTGCGGGACGTGATCGGCTTGGTCATGCTCGCCCTGGCCGTCACGGGCATCGCGCGGTTTGTCTTCGGGTGGGAGATCACGGCGTTCTGGGCCACGAGCGGTGCGGTGGGCCTGGTGATCGGTCTGGCGCTGCGGCCGGTGATCCTCGACGTGTTTTCCGGCCTGACCATCAACCTCGACCGTTCCTACCGGATCGGCGACTGGCTTGACGTGGAGAATGGAGGCAAAGGGGCGGTGACCGGCGAGGTGGTCGAGATCAACTGGCGGGCCACCCGGCTCAAGACCGTCGAGGGGAATCTCGTGCTCGTCCCGAACAGCCAGATGGGAACGCGAATCCTCACGAATTACTCCCGGCCGCGGCCGTATTTGCGCCAGACGGTGACGATCTGCCTGGATTATTCGATCCCCGTCGAACGGGTTCGTCGCGTGCTACTGGGCGCACTCCAAGCTGCGATCCATCCCGACGGCCCTCTGGCCGAGCCGGCGGCGACCGTCATGGTGGAGGGAACTTCCGAACTCGGGGTGATTTATCGGGTGGATTACTGGCAGGTGGATCATTGCGGACCCACGCAGGCGCGCTCGCGTGTGCTCGAGAGCGCGCTTCACCATCTGCATGTTGCCGGGATAACTCCGGCTTACCCGAAGCGCGATAATTTCACGGCTCCCATGCCGGCGCGGCAGTTCGACGGAAGGGCGATGGCCGATCGCCTCACCTTGATGCGGCGGATCGATCTTTTTGCGTCGTTGCCCGACGAACGATTGCAGGCGCTGGCGACCGGGCTGGTCCCGCGCCTTTTCGCCGCCGGTGATATCGTGGTGCGTCGGGGCGAGGCGGGTGAATCGATGTTTGTCCTGATGGAAGGTTTGCTGGAAGTGCGGACCGATGCGGCCGGTCAGGGGACTGACCAGCCACTGGCTGTCATTCAACCCGGGGAATTTCTCGGGGAGATGTCGCTGCTCACCGGCGAACCCCGGATGGCGACGGTGCGGGCGCTGACTGACGCGGTGGCGTGGGAGGTGACCAAGGCCCAGATGGAGCCGGTGCTGCGGAGCGATCCGGCGTTTGCCGCCGTGCTGGCGCGGGTGCTGGCCGAGCGCCAGGCGAAGAATGCGCGCGCCCAAGGCGTAGCGGCGCCAGCGTCGCCGCACCACACGGAGCATACGGCTCGGGAAATCCTCAGTCGCATCGTCGCGATGTTCCGAGGGGTCTATGACTCGCTATCGGGGACTCCTTTTCATTCCGGCAGCCGACCGCCCCAGGCCGGGGAATCCAAACCAGCGGGTTCCGACCGGCCCCGCCAGAGCGGTTTGAACTGAATCGTACGCCGGAGCGCGACGCCATCCGTCGCCGGGCTGACGATTGAGGAGGCGGATGGTCAGGCGTCCAGAATCTTCTGGCGAAGATGTGTGTGCCGGAATTTCGATTCGGCGTTGCGCACGGCCATGCCCCAGGCGGCGGGTTCGCCGACCACGAAGACTTTTTTCCGGCCGCGCGTGATGGCGGTGTAGATCAGATTTCGCTGCAGCATCATGAAGTGACCCTTGAGCAGCGGGATGACGACGACGGGGTATTCGCTGCCCTGCGATTTGTGGATGCTGATGGCGTAGGCAAGGGCGACGTCGCCAAATTCGCCGCGCTCGAACACGTGTTTTTCGCCGTCGAAATCCGCGACGAGGGTGCCCTTGGAAAGATCCACGCTGACGACGGTACCGATGTCGCCGTTGAAGAGGTTTTTGTCGTAGTTGTTGCGGAGCTGGATGAGTTTGTCGCCGATCTCGTAGTTGCCGGAGACAGTCCTGAGGGTGGACTGCGCGGTCCCTCGCGCAGTCAAAGAAGCGTCGCGAGGGACCGCGACGCCCACCTTCCAAGGCATCAGCGCGGCTTGGAGTTGGCTATTAAGGTTGGCCACGCCGGCCACGCCCTTGTGCATGGGGGCGAGAACCTGTACGTCGGTGACGGGGTGGAACCATTTGAAATGCGACGGGATGAAGGTCGTGCAGAGCTCGATGACCTTGGCAAGGCAGTCCTCGGCGCTGGTGGCGGCGATGAAATTGAGATCGCTCCACGCCTGCACCTGGGCGACCTCGCTGACGACGGGCGGGGGCGAGGCGATGCCTTCGTTGATGGCATGGGCGGTGGTGACGATGGCGCTTTCCTTGCCCTGGCGATAGACGAATTGGAGCCTTGTCACAGGGATCAGTGACGAGGCGGGGGCTGGTGGGGTCTTGGGTCTGGGATCTGGGGCTGGAGCGGCGGCGACCTCGCCGCCGCTC
>DATCRM010000014.1:0-9327 GCA_036568985.1 Lacunisphaera sp.
GATGCAGGTCAAACGCGCCGCGCCCGGCGCGGAGGGCCTGGTCGTCGATCCCTATTCGCCCGCCGCATTGAGCCATTACCTCGCACCGTTCAGCAAGGCTTTCGCGGGATTTCCCATCGGGCTCGTCCGCGGACAGTTTCATGACTCGTTCGAATATTATGAGTCGGGCTGGACGCCGGAGCTGCCGGCGGTCTTCCAGCGGATGCACGGCTACGATCTCCAAGCCCACGCCGCCGAGCTGGTCGATCCCAAGGTCCTGACCAAGGACGAAATCGCGGAGCTCGCGCTGGATTTCGACGCCTCACTCCCGCGTCTCAAGGCGGACTACCGCACCACCTTGGGGAAACTTCATCTCGATTACCTGCGCGAATGGATCCGCTGGTCGCACGAACATGGCTTCATTGTCCGCAACCAGTCGCACGGCGCTCCGGCCAATCTCCTCGATCTCTATGGCGCCGTGGACATCCCCGAAACCGAGACCTTTGGCTCGACCCCGTTTCCCATTCCCAGCCTGCGCCGCGACTGGGCATCCAACCGCGATCTGCCCGATCCGCTCGTGTTGCGCATGGCCTCATCCGCCGCGCATGTCATGGGCCGTCCGCTCGTGTCGAGCGAAACGTGCACCTGGCTCCGTGAGCACTGGCAGGTCGCGCTGGCCTTCGCCAAGCCCGAGATCGACCGGCTGTTCACCTGCGGCATCAACCACGTCTTTTACCACGGCACCGTGTTTTCCCCGCCCAACGCCGCGTGGCCCGGCTGGCTCTTCTACGCCTCAACCGAATTCAATCCCAACAACACGTGGTGGGGCGATTTCGCCGCGCTCAACGCCTACGTCGCCCGCGTGCAAACCGTCCTGCAGGCGGGTCGCCCCGACAACGACGTGCTGGTTTACTGGCCGTTCCACGATGTGCTCCACCAGCCCGAAGGCTTGATGAAACAATACGGCGTGCACAACCGCGACTGGCTCAACGGTTCGTCCTTCGAGAACACCGCCACCGAGCTGCTCAAGGCCGGCTACAGCATCGATTATGTTTCCGACGAACAATTGCTACATTCCTACGGCGCGGACGGCGCCATCGTGACGCGCGGCGGCGGACATTACCAAGTGCTGGCAGTGCCCCTGACCCACCACATGCCGGTCGAAACGCTCGCTCAGATTCGCGAGCTAATCCGGCAGGGCGCGACGGTGGTCTTCTCCGATGGCCCGCCCGACGACGTGCCCGGCCTGGGTCAACTCGAGGAACGGCGCGCCCAATTCCGCGAGCTGTTGAATTCGCCCGAGCTGCGTCCCACCCTGGGCCTCTTCACCACGCTCGCCAACCGACAGGTACCTCGCGAATCCGCCGCGAAAGCCGGACTCGAATTCGTCCGCCGCAAGCGGCAAGGCGGCCGCGATTACTTCTTCGTGAATCTCACCGACCGGCGCTTTGACGGGTGGCTCAAGCTCGGGACGCCGGCGAAAAGCGCCGTGCTCACCGATCCACTCACCGGCCGCGCAGGGGTCGCACCGCTGATCGCCGGCCTCGCTCCGCGGGTTTATCTCCAACTCGCTCCGGGCGAATCCATTTTGCTGCGCACCTTCGAGACCGCGCCCGTGGAAAAATTTCCCGCCTGGACCTGGACTGCGCCCGCCGGTGCTCCAGTGCCACTCGCCGGCACGTGGCAACTCACGTTTCTTTCCGGCGGCCCTGAACTGCCCGCTGCCTTGAAAACCCGAGAGCTCAAATCCTGGACCGAGCTTGGCGGCGAAGCCGCCCAGCGTTTCGGGGGCACGGCACGCTACCGGCTGGAATTCGACCTGCCGGCCGTCGCCGCAGCCGACTGGCTGCTTGACCTCGGCGACGTACGCGAGAGCGCCCGCGTGCGGCTCAACGGCGTTGAGGTTGCAACCGCTTGGAGCCTGCCGTTTCGTCTCCACGTTGGCCCGCACCTGAAGTCGGGTCGCAACATCCTCGAACTCGACGTTACGAACCTCGCTGCCAATCGCATCCGCGACCTCGACCGGCGCAAGGTCGACTGGAAGATCATGCGCGAAATCAATTTCGTGGACGTCGACTACAAACCCTTCGACGCCTCGGCCTGGCCGTTGGCCCCCTCGGGCCTGTTGGGGCCGGTGACGCTCACGCCGCTCAAGCGGCTTGATCTGCCTTGATGGTGGAACCTGACCTCCGGGCAGATTTTTCCCGCAACGCCCAAGGCAAGCCCGCCCGGCCTGCCATCCGTAGCCTTGGCGAAGGATGGAGGTCGGGCTCCACCTTCCCAATCCCACCACTCCCACGGTCCGAACCCGTGCGCATTGCACGGTTGATCCGTTCCGGCCGATTCTGCCCCCTGTACGTCCTAACCGCCCCATGAGCAAAAAACGTTTCGCCTTCGTCGGCACCGGTGGCCGCGCCATCAGCTTCGTCGAGCCGCTGGTCACGACTTACCGTGACACCAACGAGCTGGTCGCGTTGTGCGATCTCAGTCCGGCCCGCATGGCTTATTACAACGAGATGCTCGCCGGCGACTGGGCCTACCACACCGTGCCGGCCTACCCCGCCGCGCAGTTCGATGCCATGCTGCGCGAAACGAAGCCCGACACCGTCTTCGTCTGCTCCAAGGACGACACGCATCACGACTACATTGTCCGTGCGCTGCGCGCCGGCTGCGACGTCATCACCGAGAAGCCCATGACGATCGATGCGCAAAAATGCCGCGCGATCCTCGACGCCCAGCGCGGGAGCGGCCGGAGTGTCCGTGTCGCCTTCAACTACCGCTGGGCTCCCTTCCGCACCAAGGTGAAGGAACTCATTGCCACCGGCACGATCGGCCGGGTGCGGTCCGTCAACCTGGAGTATCTCCTCGATACCAACCACGGCGCCGACTACTTCCGCCGCTGGCATTCGCATGCCGCCGAGTCGGGCACGCTGCTCGTCCACAAGAGCACGCATCATTTCGACCTCGTGAACTGGTGGCTCGACGCGATCCCGCAGCAGGTCTTCGCCTACGGCGACCTCGTTTTCTACGGCAGGCAAAACGCCGAGGCCCGCGGCGACGACGCGCTCACGAAATATCCCCGCTACACCGGCCACCCCGAGGCGAAGTCGGATCCGTTCTGCCTCGATCTCGACGAGAGCGAGCCCTTCCGGAAGCTCTACCGCGCCGGCGAAGCGGACTCGGGCTACATCCGCGATCAGAATGTCTTTCGCGACGGCATCGACATCCCCGATCAGATGTCGCTCAACGTCCGCTACCGCACCGGCGAGCTGCTGACGTATTCCCTCGTGTGCTTTTCGCCGCGCGAAGGCATGCGCGTGACCTTCAACGGCAATCGCGGCCGGATCGAATACCATGAGTTCATCGGCACGCACATGAACCGCGCCGTCCGACCCAAAGACTTCAAGCTCGACGAGAAGCCCGGCGCCGAGGCCGAGGGCGAATGGATCAAGGTTTTCCCCCACTTCCAACCGAGCTACGTCGTCCCCATGCCGCCCGCCACGGGCGCGCATGGCGGCGCCGACGAGATCCTCAACCGCTCCTTCTACGCGCCCGACGCCCCGGCCACCGACCCGTGGGGCCGTTTCGCCGGTCATGAACAGGGCGCCGCGTCCATCCTCGTGGGCATTGCCGGAGTCGAATCGATCCAGTGCAATCTGCCGGTCAATGTGACCGACCTGGTCCCGCTGAAACCGAACGCGAGGAAGCTTAGCGAATTGGTGTGAACCTTCGGCAAATTCCAAACGCCAAATCTCCAAAGGCCAAAGGAACCTCCGGACAAAAATCCGAACCCTGTGATCAGGCGGACTGGTTTTCTTTTCTGAAGCCTGACCCTTGTTTGGCGTTTGGACGTTTGGCTTTTGGAATCTTGATCACGCTGTCTACCCCGTTTTTCGCTTCTGCTTCGCCGGTCGCGCCAGCGTCGCACCGACCCCCACATTCTGCACCCGCACGCTCGACCCATCGACCCACGTTGCGCCGATCAGCGTCGCGCGCGGAAATTCCTGCACGCCCGTCTCGTTGTTGTGGATCTGGCTCACCACCATGTCCACCGCCGCCTCGCCGGTGACGAAGTTGTGCTGGTTCATTCCGGCGATTTCCGGCCGCGTCGCGCGCCATTCGAGCTGGATCACGCCGATGTCCTCCGGCACGCGCCGGCCGGATTCCTTCAGCCAGGCAATGACATTGTTGTAGAGGGTGAAGATCACGTCGGGCTGGTGCTTTTCCAGCCACGCGCGAAAACCCGCGGGCTCGGCCTGCGTTCCCGTCTGCTCGTTGAACATCGGCACATGCTCCGCCCGCGGCAGCAGCATGCGCTGCCCGGTGAGGTAACCAGCCGAGAAGCGCCGTTCCACCAAGGCGTCGATCACGTCGTCCAGCACCAAGCCGGGCCGCCGGTAACCGAGCGCGAGCGCCCGTTCGAACGCCGTCAACGCCAGGTGGTGGTGGTCCACGCAACAGAACGACAACGCCGGCTCGCGCGTGCGCACGCCGGTGACGACGGTCGGCAGCTGCGCCCACACCGGCCTGAGCTCGTCGGGCAAATGCGTCGTGTCCATCAGGCCGACCAGCACGAGGCCCTTGATGCCGCGCGTGTGGAGAATGCGCAGCCAGCGCTGGGCATTGAGCGTGGGATCGTGGAGCCAGAACCGGTCGAAGCCGTAGCCGAGTTTCGCCGCGCGGCTCTCGCCACCCTCCACGTAGGTCGGGATCGTCGGATGCGTGCGAAACGCCTGCGGGTCGCGGTTGGCGTTCACCAGCGCGAGCTTCGCCTGCAGGCGCGTCGTCCGGCTCGCGCGCAACTGGGCCATCAGGTGTGAAACGATCGCGTTGGGCTGGTACCCGAGCTTCGCCGCGACCTTTCGGATGCGTTCGCGCGTCTCCTCCGGGATCTGCCGGTCGCCCCGCAACGCCAAGGACACGGTGTTCTTGGAATAACCGACCTGGCGGGCGATGTCGTTCAGGGTAGGGCGGGCCATGGGATCGTCACTGTTTCCTCCAAACCATGTAACCGTCAAGTAAGTCGTGCGGCTGCAACGAATCCTTCCTCGGTTCGTCATCCTGAGCCGTGCGAAAGGATCCGAGGGGAATTTCAGGCGCTGGTGTCCTTGGATTCTTCGCTCCGCTCAGAATGGCGGTTCGGAAGCAGACCCCCCACATTACGGTCATGCCTGTCCGCCTGTTGACCGCCACGCCGGGCCGACCTACAAGAACCGCTCTCTTTACCCCCATGTTCACACTCGGCATCGATTACGGCACCAACTCAGTCCGCGCCCTCGTGGTGCGCTGCAAGGACGGCAAGGAATTCGGCTCCAGCGTCGTCAACTATCCCAGCGGCGCGCAAGGCGTACTGCTCGATCCGCGCGACCACAATGTCGCCCGCCAGTCGCCCGCCGATTATCTCTTCGGCCTCGAAAAATCCGTGAAGGGCGCCCTCGCCCAGGCGAAGAAGCAGCAGGGCTTCGACGCCGCCAAGGTCATCGGTCTCGGCGTGGATACGACCGGGTCCAGCCCGATTCCCGTGGACGCCTCGAACCGCGCCCTCGCCGCCGATAAAAAGTGGGCAAAAAACCTCAACGCCCAGTGCTGGTTGTGGAAGGATCACACCAGCTGGCGCGAGGCCGCCAAAATCACGGAACTGGCGGCCCAGCACCGACCGCAGTACATCGCCAAGTGCGGCAACACCTATTCCTCTGAATGGTTCTGGGCCAAACTCTGGCACTGCCTGCAGGTGGACCCGAAGGTCTTCTCCGCCGCGTACTCCTGGGTTGAACTCTGTGACTGGGTGCCCGCGGTGCTCGCGGGCGTCACCGATCCGAAAGCCGTGAAGCGCGGCGTCTGCGCCGCCGGCCACAAAGCCCTCTACGCCGAGGACTGGGGCGGTCTGCCCGACAAGGAATTCCTCGCGCTGCTCGACCCGAAACTCGCCGACCTCCGCGACCGCCTCTACGAAAAGGCCCATGACGCCAGCGAATCCGCCGGCAACCTTTCGGCCGAGTGGGCGAAGAGGCTCGGCCTGCCCGCCGGCATCCCGATCGCCATCGGCGAATTCGACGTTCACTACGGCGCCATCGGCTGCGGCGTCGCCGAGGGCACGCTCGTCAAGGTCATCGGCACCTCCACCTGCGATTGCGGCGTCGTCTCCGCCACGAAAACCGTGCCCGACATCCCCGGCATCTGCGGCATCGTCAAAGGCGCGATCCTTCCCGGTTTCTACGGCATCGAGGCCGGCCAGAGCGCCGTGGGCGACATCTTCAAGTGGTTCGTCGAGGGTGTCCTTGGCGATGCCAAGCTTCACGCCAAGCTCACCGCCGACGCTGCCAAGCTGAAGCCCGGTCAGAGCGGCCTGCTGGCCCTCGACTGGAACAACGGCAACCGCACCATCCTCGTCGACCAGCGTCTCACGGGCCTGCTCGTCGGCCAGACCCTTTACACCACGCAGGCGGAAATCTACCGCGCGCTCATCGAGGCCACGGCCTTCGGCGCCCGCGCCATCATCGAGCGCATCAAGGAATACGGCGTGCCGATCGACCGCGTCGTCTGCGCCGGTGGCATCGCGGAGAAGAATCCGCTGCTCATGCAGATTTACGCCGACATCACCGGCTGCACGATGCTCGTGGCCGGTTCCTCGCAGGCCTGCGCCCTCGGCTCGGCCGTCAGCGCCGCCGTCCTCGCCGGCGCGCATCCGGATTTCCCGACCGCGCAAAAGAAGATGACCTCCCTCAAGAAGGTCGCCTACAAGCCCAAGGCCGCCGCGCAGAAAACCTATAACGAGCTCTACACGCTCTATCGCCAGCTCCACGACAGCTTCGGCGGCCGCGGTCCCAACACCGACCTTGCCGACCTGATGAAGCAACTGCTCACGATCAAGGAGGCGGCGCATTAAAAGGTAGGGTAGGGCGCACCGGCCCGGTGCGCCGCGGCGGAGCGGGCCGCTCCGCCCTACCTCAACTCATCCCTCTTCCATCCCATTCACCCTCACCCTCCTCTCTCCATGTCCCTCGTCAATTCCTCCACTCCTGAAATCTGGTTCGTCTGCGGTTCGCAGCATCTCTACGGCCCCGGCCCGCTCAAGCAGGTTGCCGCCAACGCCCAGGCCGTCGTTGACGGTCTCGCGCAGTCCAAGCGCCTCCCGCTGCCGCTGAAGTTCAAGGCGCTCCTCGTGGACTCCGACCAGATCGCCAAGGTCTGCCTTGAGGCCAACAGCGACGCCAACTGCGCCGGTCTCGTCCTCTGGATGCACACCTTCTCGCCGTCCAAGATGTGGATCCGCGGCCTCACCTCGCTCAAGAAGCCGTTCCTCCACCTGCACACGCAGTTCAATCGCGACCTGCCATGGGGCACGATCGACATGGATTTCATGAACCTCAACCAGGCCGCCCACGGCGACCGCGAGGCGGGGTTCATCCACACGCGCCTTCGCCTCGGCCGCAAGGTCGTCGTCGGCCACTGGTCCGACTCCGAGGTGCAGGACCGCATCGCTGCCTGGATGCACGCCGCCCACGCCTGGCACGACTGGCAGGGCGCGAAGATCGTTCGCTTCGGCGACAACATGCGCTACGTCGCCGTCACCGAGGGCGACAAGGTGGCCAGCGAAATTCGTTTCGGTTTCGCGGTGAACACCTATGGCGTCGGAGATCTCGTCGCCAAAGTCGATGCCGTGTCCGCCGCCGATATCACCGCCCTCTGCGCCGACTACGAGAAACTCTACTCCGTCGTCCCCGCCCTCAAGAAAGGCGGCGCCCGTCACGAAGAGCTGCGCTACAGCGCGCGCCTCGAGCTCGGCATGAGCCAGTTCCTGTCCGAAGTCGGCGCCAAGGCCTACACCGACACCTTCGAGGATCTTCACGGCCTCAAGCAGCTCCCGGGCATGGCCTCGCAACGCCTGATGGCCGCGGGCTACGGCTTCGGCGGCGAGGGCGACTGGAAGACCGCGGCGCTCGTCCGCGCCATGAAGGTCATGGCCGGCGGCGAGCAGACCTCCTTCATGGAGGATTACACCTACCACCTGTCGCCCAAAGGCCATCAGGTTCTCGGCGCGCACATGCTTGAGATTTGCCCGTCGATTGCCAACGCCAAGCCCGCCGTGGAAATCCACCCGCTCGGCATTGGCGGCAAGGAGGATCCGGTCCGTCTCGTGTTCGATGCCCCCGCTGGCGAGGCCCTCAACGCCTCGCTCGTGGACCTGGGCAACCGCTACCGCCTCGTCGTAAACGAGGTGAAGGCCGTCAAGACGCCGAAGCTGCCGAAACTCCCCGTCGCCCGCGCCGTCTGGGAGTGCAAACCCGACTTCAAGACCGCCTGCGCCGCGTGGATCTACGCCGGCGGCGCCCATCACACGGGTTACAGCTACGTTGTCACCAGCGAGATGCTCGAGGATTTCGCGACCATCGCCGGCATCGAGACCGTCCACATCAACGCCGACACGACGCTGCCCCAGCTCAAGCAGGACCTCCGCAACAACGAGGTCTACTACCACCTCGCCCAGGGCATCCGGGTCTGACCAATCCTTGCCACCACGAAACACACCAAATACACGAAAGGAGGAGGCCTTTTTTTCTGCTGCCTTCCTTTCGTGTGATTCGTGTATTTCGTGGTGACCTCCTCCGATGCTTAACGAACTCAAACGCGAGGCCTACGAGGCCAACATCGCCCTGCCGAAACACGGGCTGATCAATCTCACTTTCGGCAACGCCAGCGCCATCGATCGAACCAAGGGCATCTTCGCCATCAAGCCCAGCGGCGTCGCCTACGAAGATTTGAAGCCCGCCGACATGGTCCTCATCGACCTCGAGGGCAACAAGGTTGAGGGAAAGCTCAACCCGTCCTCTGACACGCCCACGCACCGCCGGCTTTTCCTGGCCTTCGCGGACATCGGCGGCGTCGTGCACACGCACAGCTCGCACGCCACGAGCTTCGCTCAAGCCGGACGTGAGATTCCGATCTTCGGCACGACGCACGCCGACTATTTCAACGGCAATATCCCGGTCACCCGGAAGATGACCAAGGCCGAGATCGGCGGCGGCGCTTACGAGTGGGAAACGGGCAACGTCATCGTCGAACGCTTCAAAGGCCTCGACCCGCTCGATTTCCCGGGCGTGTTGGTCAACCGCCACGCTCCCTTCACTTGGAACAAGACGGTCGCAAAGGCCGTCGAAGTCGCGGTCGCGGTCGAATGCATCGCCCACATGGCACTGATGTCGCTCACGCTCGAGCCCAAGCTCAAGACCATCGAGCCCGAGCTCCTCGCGAAACACTTCAAGCGCAAGCACGGCCCCGGCGCCTACTACGGCCAGCCCGGCAACTGCTGAGGTCTTATCAATGGAGGCGGGGCCATCAGTCCCGCCG
>DATCRM010000015.1:0-12691 GCA_036568985.1 Lacunisphaera sp.
GTGCAGCACGCCGTCGCGAACGAAGGCCGGGCCTTCGCGCACATAATAACCAACGGGCAGCCCCGCGTCGGAGACGGCGGCGAGCGGCACGGTGGCGATGCCGGCGCGTTGGTCGGGAATGGCGGGAAACGTGATCGCTTGCGGCGCACCCTCGGTGAATTTCGGCAGCCGGAGCAAGGCCTGCTGCACGGCGCCCTTGTAGGCGGCGTCACCCGGGTGAAGGGCGACGAACCAGATGTCGTGGTCGCGTTTGTCCGTGGTCGAGGAGGTGCGATTGAAGGTCACGCGGAAAGTGTCGGCGGAGAGCTGTTCGACCGGACCGGTGATCGCCAGGATTTGCACCGCACCATCGGCGTGCGCGCCGGGAGCGGCACGATCGGGTACGCGGGAGGTTGGCGGAGGGAGCTTGTGGTTGTCCTTCGCCGCCGTGGGCGGACGCGGCGGAAGAGGCGCGATGAAATCGCCGGTGAGCCGGAACGTCAGCCCGTCGGCGTCGGGCAGGAATTTCAATTCGATGCCGGTGCGAGTGTTGATCGTCGCCAGTTCGCCGGCCTGCACGAAATCCAGCTGCTGGATCTGTTTGCCGTGGCCCCTGGTCTGATAGGCGTCGGTCGCGCGGGCCATCTCCTCGTCGAAGCACCAGAAGGCCTCGGCAGGGTCGCCGTGATATTCATTCGCCGGCGCCGGTGCGGCGGGCCGCTGTGCTGCCTCGCGCCGCCAGCGACCCGCGAGCCAGCCTCGGGCGGGATCGATCGGTTGTAGGAGGGGCTTTACGCCCCGATGTTCGTTCTGCGTCTGCGAGTCGGGGCGTAAAGCCCCTCCTACAGCAGTCAAATCCGGCAGCCGCGCCGCGACCGCCTTGCGGATGAACATTGCTAAAAATTCCACCAACTCGTCCGTCGCGTCGAAATGGCCATGGCCGGTGTCGCACAGCACAGCGAGCGGGGTCGCCGGATGCGCCTCGCGGAATTTCAGGAGCGGTGTGAGCCGGTCCTCCCACCATTCCTGCTCGCTCATAACGAAGAGCCCGGGAATGCCCTCAATGGTGCGCGTACCCCAGTCGGGATTCGGCGCGCCGCTGCCGGTGAGATTGGTCTGCGGAGCGTCACCCTTGACCGAGAGCACGGCGAGCGTGCGCTGCGGCGCCCACGCGGCGAAATTCCACGGGAACGACGCGCAGGCGGAGTGGCCCATCGGCGCCACGGGCGCGGTCGCCAGTTCGTCGTAGCCCGACTCGTCCGCCAGCGCCCGCATCATCGCGTCGAAGCGCTCGCCGGCGCCCTTATCGAATTCGAACGGCCGGTCGAGGGGCGGCGCGATGAATACCTCGGCGATGCCCAGCTCCGCCAGCGTGCGGCGCATCGCCGGGTGCTCGAGAATTCCCTGCTCGATCATGTTGTGCTGGCCGACGACCACCGCGCGCACCTGCCGACAATCCCCCGGAATCCATAGAAACGCCCGGCCTTCGCCCAACGGCACCGACCATTGCCAAACGGCGTCTGCCGCGTGTCCCGAACAAGCAAAAACACTTAGGCCCGCCCAAAGCGCGACCCAGCGGAAGAGAAGCCGGCAGATTCGGGAGAAGGACATCGGGGTGGCCGGTATTCAGACCCACCCGACACCCGCTGCATACCTCTTTTTCAATTTCACTGGTAAACGGCAGGAACCGAACCCCGGCAGGATCTCAGTCCCTCCCCGAAAGGCCGCGACTAGCACTATTCCATTGAGTTCCCCCCGCCCGGCGCAGACGTGCCCTCTTTGCCAGAATGCATATTTTCTCCATTCAATCGGTTTTACTTGGCTGGGAGTATGCCCTACAGCTCCGGGGGACGGGCCTTTCTTGTTCGATTCAACCCCACATTCATGCATCCCTCGTTCCGCCCCCGCTCGGTGGCCGGCGTACTCTTTTTTGTCGCCGCCGCCGTCGTTCCCCAAGCCTATGCCCAAATCCAGCCCTTCGTCCGCTACGAAGGTAAGCTCCTTCCGATGGTCGGCTTCGACGGTTTCGTCGGGCGCGTGATCCACGACGGCAAACGCGAGAGAGCGTCCGACGACATCGAGCTAAAGCCCGGCACCGCCTTTCTCCCCGGCGTGACCGCCGAGATCACGAAAGTTCGCACCGATCTCGATCCGACGCGCAACCTGCCGTCTGAGAAACGCACCGCACCTTCTCTCATTCGTTTCCGTTACGAAGCCGAGGTCAGCAGCACCCAGCCGGTCAAGGACGCCTATGGTATGCTTACCTACGTCGCCAATGGTTCGGTGGGTACCAGCTTCGTCCATATCGGCTCTCTGAGCGCCGGTAAATCCCGCGACGTGAAGATCGAACTCCGTCATCGCGTGGAATCCGTGGGCAAACTTCACTTGTTCGGCGGCGGCAACGGCGTTGAGCTGGTGTCCAACCAGGTTACTGGGCCATACCAAGCGAAGACTTATTTCGATCAGCTCGTCCAGGGCAGCCGAGGCGTGGCGGCAGCCGCATTGTGCAAAGCCGAAGACACCTTCCCACACCAGTTGTCGGACGATGGCAGCCTGCTCGCCACCATCCGCGACCGAGATACCCACAAGTCGCTCATCATTTTCGATCTCAAGAGCGAAAGTCTTCGCCACGACATCAAGCTGGGCGACCTCGGTGAGACTGCTTGGGACCTGACCTGGATCTCCGATCACGAACTCGCCTACGTGACGATGGAAAACAAGGGCGACTATCATACCTACCTGATGCTGCTCGATACCACGACTGGAAAAACCGAGCGGCTTGCTCAGGATATCCAGAATATTTTCAGCTCGCCGAAAAAGGATCGGTCCACGCTCGTGGTTTTTGGCTGGCGATGGCAACACCACACGGGCACGGCTAAATACGACGTCCGCAATCGCCGCTTAGGGCCGGTCCAGTCACTGGAAGTGGGCACCACCCGTTTCGACGACAACGGTAGCGAACGGCTTCGCGATGAATATGACGGCCCGCGCATACGCTTCCACTACAAGGCCTCGTCGAACTCGCGATGGGAACTGCTCGACAAGCATGTTGAAGAACCCGGTCTGCGCTTCGACCTCGATAGTCGCAATGTCCTGGACCGTGTCTGTCAAATCCACTCGATCGGACCTGACGGCGACACCCTCTACATTTCCACCCGGCTCCACAGCGATCGCTTTGAAATTGCCGCCTACAGTCTAGCGGAGGGCAAGATTCGCAAGATCGTCGCATCCAATCCGAAATACGACCTCGCAAAAGGGAACGAGGGCTCCACGCGCCTGCTTTTTCGCAAGGGTTCATCGGAGTTGATCGGCCTGATTTACGAGGGAGAAAAACCGCAAGTCGTGTGGCTCGACCCGAACTATGCCGCCATGCAGAAGATAATCGACGAATCTCTGCCCGATCACATCAACACCCCGCTCGACTGGTCGGTCGACGGCAACACGCTTATCTACTATTCCTTCAACGACCGCGATCCTGGCACGTATTACGTCTTTCGACCCAAAGAGCGCCAATTGCTCGGGTTGCTGGCCATGGGCGACGCCCTCAAAGGAGAGACGCTGGCCCGGACGACGACATTCGATTTCACCGCCCGAGATGGGGCCACCGTTCACGCCTATGTGACCCGGCCTCCTGGCGCCAAACCGGGCGAGGCTCTGCCGGTGGTGGTCTACATCCACGGTGGACCCGCGGCGCGCGATACCTGGGGTTTTAACGCGACCAATCAGTTCCTCGCGACCCGCGGTTACCTGGTGCTGCAGGTGAATTACCGGGGTTCTTCGGGCTACGGCGCCGCCTATCAGAAGGCCGGTCTCTACGCCCGCTTCGACACGGTGGTACTCGACGACATCGCCGACGGCGTCCACGCGCTGATCAAGAATAGCGAAGCCGATGCCCGGCGGATTGCCGTGATCGGCGGGAGCTTTGGTGGCTGGGCTACCTACATGAGCCTCATTAAGTATCCCGAGCTCTACCGTTCGGGCGTCGCCATCGCCGCCGTCTCGCACTGGAAGTCGCTGGTCCAGGACACCAAACAGATATGGAACGGTGGCGATTACGGCGCCGCCTATTGGAAGAGTCTGCTCGAACACTCGGACTTTGAAAAATCCGAAGCTTTCATCGACCCCTATCTCCGGGTCGCCGAGCTCAAGCAACCGATCTACATCATGCACGGCGAAGGAGACACGACTGTACGTCCCACCGAAGCGCGCCTGATGCTCAACGCGCTGAAGAAACAAAATGCTCCGGTCGAATCCATGAGCTTTCCCCGCGCGAGCCACACGGAATGGCCCTATGAATCACGCGTCATGATGCTGAACGAAATCGACGGCTTCCTCCGCCGCACCATCCCGCCCGAGGAGACGAAGGTCGTGCAGAAGTGAGTGTCTGGAGCGATCTGAATCGTAGCCGCGTTGTCGCCCTGCTCCAACGCGGCTTCCCCCACGCTACGATCTCGACAGCGGCGAGCCGCCCGGCTGCCAGCAGGAGAAAAGTAACGCCGATGAGAAACCTGGACCCGTTTTCATAAGTGTGGGATGGGCTTTGCGCCCCGACAGGGTGCGGGCGGCATCTGAAGTCGGGGCATAAAGCCCACATTCCAGCAGCGGACGTGACCTCCGTGTCGCCTCGCGCACGCCGACCTGCACCCTGGAGAAGCGCCGCGGTGGCAGGGAATGAAAGAAACCAATCGCGGCGGATCTTGGCGGCAGGCGCTAGGGTTTTCCCGACTGGGACGGGGGGGTGCCCGCGGCCGTTGAGGCAATGGCGGCCGCGTTTTCGAGTTTTTGGAACTCGTCCGCGGAGAGCGGCAGCACGGAACCGTGGCGGAAGTGGAAGGGGAAAACGAAGCCGGATGCTGGCTCGAAATGGCCGCCCGCCAGATCGTGGGTGGTGAACGGCTGGTATCCCTGCCCTTTGCTGTAATAATCCAAGATCAGGCACCACATCGGCGGCTCGCCACTGACCGGTTGCAGCGGATAACACTCCGGGCCCTCGTAGCCGACGAGTTTGGCGAGGGAGAAACCCGTCACGTCGTGCCACGGCCCGGCAAGCTTGGCGCTCTCCTCCATGGCGATCGCCTTGAACTGCTCGTCCTTGGTGAAGCGGTAGTATTTCCCGCCGTCGCGCACGATCGTCGTGTCGATGATCGTCGTCGGTTTCTCGATGAAAACGAACGGCGGAGAGAAAGCCCGAAAATCCTTCGTCCGCGCGGCCCAGATTCGGTGCTTGGCAAAATCGTCGCGCTTTGTCGTCGACGCCCAAAACACGAGGTAGTCGCCTGCGTCCTCGTCATAGACCGCCTCGGGCGCCCACGTGCACCCCGCGTCGTCGGGCGCGACCGGCACCAGGCGCGGCGCGGACCACTGCACCAGATCGGTCGATTCCCAGATGACGAGCGACCGGCTGCCGGCTCGGACGGCGCGGCCCCAGTCACGATTCAGCGCGACCGAGAGGTCGGTGGCGAGCAGGTAGAATTTCTTCCCGTCGTGCGCGCGCAGCAGATACGGGTCGCGGACGCCTTTCTCGCCGAGCTGGCTCACCAGCACCGGCTCGCCATGGTTCAGCGCCTGCCAGTTCCGCCCGTCTTTGCTCAGCGCAAAGTAGATCTGCTCGGTCATCGGGTTCTGTTCGCCCTTGAAGGTGACGAACAGGTAACCGCCCGAAGCCGCGCGAGCCGTAGCGATCGCGGCACACAGCAAAAGGATGAATCGTATTTTCATGGATTGGGTCATGGACGGATGTTGGCGCCGGAATCGGGCCTGATCCAGCTTCCTTGCCGCGGTTGCGCCGTTTGGTTCGGGTCCGTTCGACGAAGACGGCCATCCCAGCCGGGGTCTCCAGGTGGTTGGTTGACGGCGTGGAAATGGGGCGGGCCCCGCTGGCGTCAGAGTTCAAGCAACACCGCGGAGTGCGCCGCGAGCCAGCCGGGCGCGGTCGGCACCTGCGGAATCGCCCGGCGCGGGCGGATTGCGCTGAGGTCGATCGGGCTGGCGCGGTGGTTGACGATGACGAGCCGCGAGCCGAAGCGGGCAAATTCGACGCCTTTGCGCGGCGGTAATGGCGCTTGCGGCGAAGCGCCGATGAGCGCGGCGACGGGCGTTTCCTTGAGCAGGACGACCGGGTGCATCTCGCGCTTGCCGTATTGCGACGGGACGATCGGCGTCGTGCGGCGCGAGTAGGCGTAGCCGTATTGAAAACCGAAGGAGAGCACGCGGCCGGCGCCGAGGTGGGTTTCGGCGAGGGCGGTTTTACCGGTCTGGATGTAAGTTGCGAGCGCCGTGCCGCCGGAGAATGCCACGGTGGACCAGCCGTGAGGTATGATGTCTTCGCCGCGTTCGTTCCTTGCCGCAGGAGGGGCTTTCTTGTCCGCCATAGCCTTGGCGACGGCGGAATGCCCCGATTCGTTGCGCGTGCCGCCTTCAAATCGCGGCATAAAGCCGCTCCTACAATAAGAAGTAAGGCAGTCGAAACTGATTATTTCCTCGGTGATGCCGAGAGCGCGTCGGGCCAATTCGCAATGCGGGCCGTGCAACAGCGTGCCGCCGGCCCCGACCCAGGCGCGCACGGCGGATTCGAGGATGATGTTGTCCCCGAGATCGTAGAGCGAGTTGGTCGGCACGACGAGGTGCCGGTAGTCACGGAGCGCGCCGGCGACGATCTGGTCCGGATGCAGGATGTCCACATGCCAGCCGAGATCGGTGAACTGTTGATACCAGCCGAGCAGATCCATGCGGTGACGGCCGCCTTCGTCGACGGGCAATGGCTCGTAGAGACTCATCTCGCGCGGGAAGAGAATGGCGACCTCCTTTGCACGCGGGGCGTCGAGGAGCGGCATGACCTCGACGGCCCAGCGATTGCCGGCGCGCAGCGAGTCCTTGAACACCTCGTCCATGCGGAAGAGCACGCCGCCGTCGTCCAGCCCGCTGTAGCCGTAAACATGCATGTTGACGGCGCCGGCGGCGACGAGCGTGCCGATGGCCTCGGCGGGCGGGACGGCGCGGTAGATGTCGCCATTAACGTGGCGACCGACATAAAGGCCGCCGGTGAACGGACGGTGACCGTTCGCGCTGCGCAGGATCGATCCCTCGACACTCACGGCCGTACCGTCGGGGAAGTTCTCGGCGTTGAGCGGCGACGTGATGAACAACACGCCATCGACGTGCGGGGCGACGCGCCAGACATCGAGCGCGCGCTTGGCCGTGGGCCAGTAGGGCTGGTCGGGCGGGTTGAAGAAGTAACCCCATTGGTGCAGCACCGGCTCCACGAAAAGCTCCGGCGCGACCTCGCGCCACCGATCTTTCATTGCGCCGAAATATTCCGCCATCACCCCGGCCAGCCAAGTCTGGTTGTCGATCCAGCGATGGAAGTCCGGGGTGCGAAGCGCAAAGTCGGTGTCACTGGGAATCGCGCACCCCACCCAGTCGAGTTCCTCGGGACGCAACCAATATTGCGCCGGCGTGAGCTCGGCGAAGGAGCGCGCGCCCAGCCCATAGCGCACGTTGAGCTTGGCGATGTCGTGATCGTAACGGGCCGCAAGCCAGGCGAGGTATTTCTGTCGTCCCTCGGCGTCGAAACTCGGCTTGGGAATCGGATCGAACATCGTCTGCATGACGATGCGGTCGCCCGCGTCGGGGCGGCGGTGCATTCCGGCGCCGTAGAGTTTAAGCAGGCCGAGCACATGATCCACCATCGTCTGCTGCGCCTTGGGCGACCAGTATTTGTAGGTGCCCATCGGCTTGCCGTCGGGTCGGATCGCCTCCTCGCCGCGCACCGGCGGCACGTCGCGAATCGTCGGGTAGAGGTTGTCGCCGCAGAGGTAGACCGCGAGGTGGGTCCAATCGAGCCCGAGCTTCTGCGCCTCGGCCATCATGAATTCCTGCATGCCGACATATTGGCTGGCCGGTTCGCCGCGATAGCGGGCGAAGAAGTCCTCCCATGGCTTCGAGTCGAGGTTCAGGCTCGTGAAGCCGAGTTCGGCGGCCTCGGCGATCCCGCGGCGAACGGCTTCGCGGTCACTGTAGAAAGGTTCGAAGAAATTGCCGAACCAAAGGCCCAGCATGGGACGGGAAGTCATTTGTGATTTACGATGGACGATTTACGATTGTGGGGCGCGACAGGATCGTGGCAGCGGTCCGCGTCAGTAGTCTCTTAATTTTTGGTCAGTGGTCCTTGGTCTCTGGTCCCTGGTCCGTGGTCTCACGCCTCCGCGTACGTCACCTCGCCCGTTTGCACGTCGATGCGCCAGGGGCCGGGCATCCAGCCTTGGGGTTTCAACCGGAGTTGGCCGCCGCCGATCTCGAGCGGGTACCAGACGTAGCGGCTGTCGGGCAGGTCGTAGGGATTCCAACGGTCGCCGAGATAGAGGACGGTGGTCCGTTTCGTGCCGACGATCTTGAGCAGGTTCGTGGATTGCGAACCGTAGGTCTGCGAATCGGGCGGCGCGAAGTCGCGCGGCTCGGACCACGGGCCGGACAGGCGCTCCGCCGTCAGGTATTTGTTGGCGTTGGGCCACCAACCGGTGAGGTGGGAGCCGATGCAATAATAGAGTCCCTCGTAGCGCACGATGGCGCCGCCCTCGATGGGCGCGGCGATGAACGCGACCTGCTCCGCCACGTCGAGCCGGTCGGCCGAGAGGCGGGCGATGAAGAAACCCTTGGTGGGCCGGCTCTCGAAGATCAGGTAGGCCTCGCCGTCGTCGTCGATGAACTGGCCGATGTCGCGGCTCTCCTGCCCAAGCGGACGGAAGCTGCGCACGTAGCGATATTCGCCGTCGATCGTGTCGGCCACGGCCACGCCCACCCGCGCGATGCTGTAGCGCGACCAGTGGCCCGGCAGCCGGCCATCGAGGTGGAAATACATCACGAACTTTCCCGTTTTCGCGCAGGGGAAAACCTTGGGGCGTTCGAGAATCCACTCCTCGCCGAAATTTTCCGGGTCGGCCAGGCGCAGGACCCGGCCGCGAAAGGTCCAGTTCACCAAGTCGGTGGATGCATAGCAGGCCACCGCGCGAACGGCCGGACTCAGGTCACGCGAACGATCCTCACCAAACCAATACCAAACGTCTCCCTGACGGATCACCGCGCCGCCGTGGGCCTGGATGTGGCGTCCGCGATCATCAGCCCAGACGAGGCCGGGCTCGATGAAGCGGCGGGAGACGGGGGCGGGGTTGGACATTGACAGAGGATGCCGGGCAGGACCGGGGGTAACCTTCAGATTTTCAGAGCCGGGGCGTTTCGGAAACCGAAAAACCGGTTTCACTGGAAAGCGAAGCCCTGGACCAAGCTCTGCCCTGACTCGACTACCGACCGATAAACCCCGTCTGACCGCCCGGGGTCGCCGTCGGCGTGCTCGTGGACGCACCGGGCTTAAGCTGTTGCAACCACTGGCCGCCATATTGTTTGTAGGCCTCGAATCCGCGCGCGCCCAAGGTGGCAGAAATCCGGGCGCTCGCTTCTTCTCCGAGCGTGGCGAGCAGCTCGCTCCGCTCCTCTGCCGACAGCGCACGATTGGCTAGGAGCGCCTGCCGCTGCTTCTGAATATCCTGCTGCACCGACCAGACTTGATTCGTCGTCTCCCTGGGCAGGTTGAGCCGGGCGACCAACCGGCTCGTCAGCTGATAATTGCTGTCCTGGGAGCGTTCGTAGTCGGCGGCGCGCTCGGGGCCTAGCGCCGCTTTAATCTGTTCGCTGAGTTGTTTCTGCGCTTCAACGCGTTGTCGCTGCAGCTCAGCCGACATGGGACCGAAGTAACTGGTCGCTTGCTCGTCGAACGCCGCCTGCAACTGGTAGATGGCTCGAAACTCCGCCTCGGAAGGTTCGAAGGCGGACAGACGCCATCTGAGTTGGTCAGCCGTCGGACTCGATCTCAGGCCGTATTCCAGAAGTTCGGCGGGGGTGAGCAATTGCACTAGATCCGCCCGTTGGGCCTTGTCGATCGCAGCTAGTTTCTCCCTGTCGGCTGCGGTGACGGGGCCCATTCGATAAAGCTCGGTCCGCATGTCGTAGTAGTCCTGCAAAATCCGCTTCACCCCATTGACCTTGTCCGGCGGCAGCCCGGCGAGTCGGTTGGCCCGAGCCGCAGCCTCGAGGGGATCCATCGCATCATTGCCCAACAGATCGCGCAGGATCTTGGCATGTTCCGCACTCAGACGCGCAATCTCCGCGTTCATTTTCGGATCGGCCGGGCGGGTTTTCCAGAACGGCCGGGTGGCCTCACCGGGATCGAGTTCCTTGCGCCGCGCAATAAATGCCTCGCCCAGCTTCGCCCGCACAATGGCTCGAATGATATCCGGGGGAAACCCAGCGTCACGCAGCCGGGCGACCAGACCCGGCAGGTCCCCAGCTTCAAAAGCCGCCTGGAGAGACGGATCCATTTTCGCTGTGGAATGGGTGGACGGCGATGCGGGCGCGGCGGCGATATCGGCAACAGCGCCTTGAGAAGACGGAGCGCTCGTGCGGACACGGGCCGGACCCCACACGATCAGGCCGCCCAGCACGACATTGAGCGCGAGGGACAAACCGACAGCGAAGAAAAGCAGCGTCTTCATGGGTGGTCACGGATTGACATTTTTCGCGACCGGCAGACTGCGCATGCGGGTGCCACCACCCGCGCTAAATGACACGGCCTGCCCGTTCTCGAGCGCTTTGACCCAGCCGGCAGACTGGATGTAAGCATCGCCTGCGGCCTGACCCAGCGTGTTTCGCATCTGGGTCTTTGTATTTTGAGCGAGCGCCTGCAAAGCTGCGCGTTTTTGTTCGGTCGTGAGCGTCGCGTCGTCAAAAATGCGGTTGGATTCTCGGGTTGTCGTCTCGCGGAGGTTGTAGGCCTGCAAGGTGGCTTCGCGGGAAACGTTTTCCCGCTGGGCGATCTGGTTGAGCTGCTGAAACTCCCGATCGCTCGACCGTTCGTAGTCGGCATAGCGCGCCTCACCGAGAGCCGCTTTCAGGGCTTTGGCCTGTTCGGCGGCCAGGCGCTGTACCTCCTGCCAGTTCGCACCTGAAACTGGACCGGAGAAAGACAGCGATTCCCGGGAGTCAGTTTGGGCTCGCTGCATGGCATAGATCGCCCGGAATTCTTCTTCCGTGGCGTCCATCAGCGTAAGGGCGGTGCGCAATCGTGAAGTCACGGGTGAAGTCCGCATTTCGTAATCCTCGAGTTCCTGGGGTGTAAGGACCGCAGCGAGATCAGCCCGTTTTTCGCGTTCCAATAGCGCCAGCTGCTCCTTGTCTTCCGGCAAGCGGATGCCGCCCATGGCCGCATTGATCTTGGTCGTCATCTCGGCGTAGTCGTCTGCGATGCGTTGGACGGCATCAGCCTTGTCCTTGGGAAGACTGCCGAACTGGCGACGCCGCTCGAGTTCGGCGCCACCAAGCGGCGCGTCGACGAAAAATGGGTCAGCCAATGCTTCGCGGAGCATCCGGGCCCGTTCGCGATAAAGCTGGCTCATTGCTTCGTAATTTTGCGGTCCGAAGGGATTCAATCGTTCGGTTTTCCAGTAAGGCCGGTCGCTCGGTTTGGCTGCGATCTCCTTCATCCGCGTGGCAAAGTGGGCGTCGATGCGACCCGATACGATTTCCCGAATCAGGTTGGCAGGAAATCCGGCCGCGCGCAGACGCGCGATGAGCGTGGGTAGGTCGGCCGAATCGAGAGAGGCCCAAAGGGTCGTCGTGTTCGCCGCCACTTTGTCGGCGGGGCCGGCAGAGCCCGCGATTTCGCGACGAACCGGATTCGTCGGATCAGCTGCTGCCATAACCGTGGAGCCCGGAACGATCTTGTCGCCCGTTGCCGCCGGAACCTCGGCGCGGCGGGCGACAAACCAACCGAGAAGGATGGCATTGAGACCGAGGGAGCCGACAAAAAGCACGAGGGATTTTTTCACGACTTGGGCGGCCCTGGGAAGAGGTTGTGCAGGATTCGGCGGGACCTCGTCAAGGTTGGTCTCGGCGCAAAAGCGAAACCCGCCCATGCGTTGCCCCGGGGCAGACTTTGCCCTGGATTGGAGGCATGGGTGGGGCGTGTCGTAAAGGGAGTCTTCATCCTGAGCACGGCAATGGATTCAGCGGCACTGGGGTCGGGTTGATGGGAGGGATACACGGGGTATGGCGGATTACGCTCAGGATTATTTTTCCTTAGAGCTTCATCTCGGAGGGGTGGTCTAGGCGTCCGGCGGCACCTTGACGTCGGAGTCGAGCGACTTGCTCATCTGGTTTTGGGGCAGCCGTCGATTCCTAGCCGATCGGCGCGGGCACGGAAACCGCAAAGGCGGTTTCACTGGAAAGCAACGCCGACCAAGCCTTCATTGTGTCGCGATACGGAGCACGGTGAAGAGTTGCCCAACGGGCTCAGCGACTTTCGAGCGAGAGCGTGGCGGGAACGAGACCGTCGGATTCGGCGCGGAGCACGAGCTGGCCCGCCTCGCCGGCGCGGGTGCGCACGATCACGAGCGCGAGGCCGTTGAAGGTGCGACGACTCGCCGCGGTGAATGGCTCGAAGCTCGTCGGGTTGCCGTTGTCGGTGGCGACTATATCGCCGGGGCCTTCCAGCGTGAAACGAAGGGCGTTGTCGGCGCGCGGCACAAGTACGTCGGCGCCGTCGCGCACGGAGACGGTGACAAAGGACAGATCGGTGCCGTCGGCGCGGAGCGTGGCGCGGTCCGCCGAGAGCGCGAGTTTGGCGGGTGCGGCAGCGGTCTTTTGCCCGGCCTCGGCCCAGCGT
>DATCRM010000016.1:0-4878 GCA_036568985.1 Lacunisphaera sp.
CGCCGCTGAGATCGCCCATGACATTCGGAATCCGCTTACCGTCATCAAACTCCTACACGGCCCGCTCGGCTCCGATTTCGCTCCCGGCGATCCCCGGCGCCGCGATCTCCAGATCATCACGGAAAAAATCGAGCAGCTGGAGGGCCTCGTCACCCGCGTGCTCTCCTTCGCCCGCGCGCCCGCGACCATCCATTCCCGCTGGTCGCTTGATGAAATCCTGAGCGACACCAACCACCTCCTCCGCGCCAAACTCGCGCAGGCCGGCGTCCAGCTCCACTATACGCCACCGGCGCAGCCCGTGGCAGTCGATGTCCACAAGGGCCAGCTCCAACAGGTTTTTCTCAACCTGGCGCTCAACGCCCTTCACGCCATGCCGCAAGGCGGCGATCTGCGCATCGCCTGTTTGATCGACGGATCCTCCGTGCACATCGACGTCAGCGACACCGGCAGTGGCATTCCTCCCGAAGTGCAGCCGCGCATTTTCGAGTCCTTCCTCTCGACCCGCGCCGGCGGCACCGGTCTCGGACTCACGATCGCGCAACGCATCGTCAAGGACCACCACGGCGGCTTGAAGCTCATGGCCACCGGCCCGCGCGGCACCACCATGCGCGTGACGCTGCCGCTCACAGCAGGTTGAATTGTGGATAGTTAACCCTCATCCCGGTCCGTCCACACACCCCGGCGCAGAGCGCCACCCCTCTTCATCCGGAACAATTCAATCGGCGCGGGTGGTCGGGCACGTCCCTGTGCCCGTTTCGGAGGGCATCGAGCCACGCGCACGGGGACGTGCGCGGCCACCTTTCGGTATCGCAACTTTCAGAGCAAATTTGCGCGCCGGCTGCATTGTTCCGGCTTCAAAGAGGGGTGCCCGACAGGGCGGGGTGTGTCGGCTCGGCTTCAGACGGGAAGTTACTGGATACAGCGCGAGCCTCCGCGCTCGCCACCTCACGTCAACGGTCGCAGCTTGAGCTCCACCATCAAATCCGCCGCGATCTTTTCGAGGTCGGTGCGCACTTTTTCGAGGTTCACCGTCGCGGGCACGAGCACGCGGGCTTTCGCCTGAAAAAGATCGCCGCCACCCATGGGCGCACTGACGCATTCGGAGGAAAGTTCCTCCACGTTCACGCCATGCGACGCGAGGACGCCAGTGACCGTGCGCAAAATCCCCGGCCGGTCGTTGCCCACCAGCTCCAGCGTCGCCGCCACGCCGTAGGCGACAACAGTCCCGCCTCCGCTCTCAACCACGATGCGCAACCCGTCGGCTTCCAACCCATGCAGGGCCCGCTTCATTTCGGCCAGCCGTTCGGCTGGTACCTCGACCCGGGCGATGCCGGCAAAGCGCCCGCCAAGGTGGCACATGCGGCTTTCCAGCCAATTGCCGCCGTGGTCCGCCACGCACGCTGCGATCAGTTCGACGAGACCGGGACGATCCGCCCCGATGATGGTCATGACAAGGCTCTCGATCATGGCGGCCAGACTAGCCGCCCAACACAGGCGGGCAATCTCGCTTTTCCCCGCACTTGCCATACCGGAGGGTTGAGCTCCCGCGAGGCCAGATTCGTTTTCGACCTCGAATCCAACCCAGCCAATTGAAAATCCAAAATCGAAATTCGAAAATCCACTCTTGTCGCGACGAAGCTCCGCTTGGCGGAGCGAAGGCGGATCACTCCTCCAGTTCGACGTTCCAGTAAGCGACGTCGAGGAAGTCCTTCCATTTCTCGTGACTGTGATTGTTCAGCACGAGACTGATCACCGGCCGCCACTTCGGACGCACGGGTTTGCGCACCAGCCGCATGTGCGCCTCGTGCGGAAGCCGGTTGGCCTTGCGCGAATTGCACTTGATGCAAGAGCAGACGATATTCTCCCAAGTCGTCTTACCGCCGTAGTGGCGCGGAATGACGTGGTCCAGATTCAGCTCTTCGCGTTCGAAAACATTGCCGCAATACTGGCAGCGGTCGTCATCGCGCTCGAAGACATTATTGCGCGTGAGCTTGAGCTCCTTGCAGGGCAGCTTGTCGAAGAAAGTCAGCAAAATCACCCGCGGCAGGCGGATGCTGCGATTGATGGTATGCACCGTCTCCAGCTCCTCCACCGCGGGATTGTAGGCCGAGAAATCGATCCAATCCATCAACGAGTAGGTGCGGAATGCATCCTCCGTTTGATGCACCACTTGCGCATGCTCGCGGGCGAGCAACGCGAAGGCGCGACGCGCAGCGATGATGTTGACCGCCTGCCAGAGGCGATTCAGCACGAGCACCGGTTGATCTAGTGCGGCTTCCATACGCAACGGGCCTTGGAGATACGCCCCGCATGCGCCGCTGTCAAGTCACGCGCCGTGACGATCCGGTCACCGTTTCTCGCGGGTCAGCGCCCTGATTTCCTCGGCCAATGCCGGATAAGCCTCCGTCAGCACCGCCCTCTCGCCGAGCACAAAATCTTCCCATTGGAATTCCGGCGCCACGATACACGAAACCAGCGCCCAACGGCCTCCGGGACGCAGGCGCGTTCCCTGCCAGGTGTTTGCCCGCACCACGTCTTGCGGTGTCTCGCCGCCGGCCACATCGAGCCCGAGCTTCACGACCTGACCGGTACCGTCCGCCGACAACCGCAGCGACTCCAAGCCGTCGCCGCAATGAAAACACCACGTTTCATCCGTGGTCAGCTTGTGCAGAGCGGAAAAGCCCGTTGGCGTGACCAGGAAATAAATCACCGAATAAGCCCGTCGCCCGTTACCGGACAGAACCATCTCGGCTTCCGCCACGCGGCGGAAGAAGCCGCCTTCCGGTTCCAAGGGCGCCAGACCGAGCAACCGCGCGACTTCCTCCGCAGTATGTGTGTCAGGCGAGAGATTGCCGGGATTCATGACTCAGCAATGTAGGAGCCTGCTTGCAGGCGATTCAAGACCCGCGTCACAGAATCAACATGCCTCACCTGCAAGCAGACTCCTACCAGAGGAACAACCGAATTATCCTGCCGTCGGCGGCACGATGGCCAGTTTGAGCGACTGGTTCTTGATCCGAATGCCGGCCAGCTTGGCGACCACCAGCTCGGCATGCTCGCTCACGACGTCCACCAGGGTGTGATCCTCGTTGATATCGATGGCACCCACGACGTTTGCCGGCAATCGCGTGACTCCCGCGATCTTTCCAACCAAATCGGCCGGGGTAACGAGGTGCTGGCGGCCGACATTGAATGAAACGACGCTAAACCCCGGCTCGCGGCCCGTGCGGGGCTTGCGCTCGTAGGTGCGCTTCTGCGCGGCAAACTTGTCGCCAGCGGGAAATTGCTTAGCCGCTTCGGGTTTCGGTGGAGGGCCGGCCTCCCGGTCGGCCGCGGGCGGTCGGGAGACCGGCCCTCCAGCCTTGAACACCGGTGCCTCATTGGCTGCCACCCGCTCCGCCCGCGGCTTCGCGTGAGCGGGCCTGGCCGGTTCAACCGCGGGGCCCTGCATCAGATGGATCAGCGCCGAGGCAATGTCGGTGCTCGTGTAGCCCATTTCCAGCAGGCGGTCCACCATCTGGTCGTGGGACTTGAATTTCTTTTCCTCGAGCGTGGCGCGGAGCTTCTCGAAGAACATGTTCCCCTTGGCCTCCTCCACCTCGTCCATCGACGGCAGCCGCTCGCGCCGGATCTTCAGCCGGCCGTAATGCACCATGTTCTGCATCTTGTAGAGCTCGCGGCCCGCCACGAAGGTGAAGGCCATACCCTTTTTGCCGGCGCGGCCGGTGCGTCCGATCCGATGCGTGTAATCCTCGGCATCGTTCGGCAGGTCGAAATTGAAGACGACCTCGAGATCGTCCACGTCGAGCCCGCGCGCCGCCACGTCGGTCGCGATGAGAAACTCGAAGCCCCGGCGGCGGAACTTGTCCATCACCCTCGTGCGCTGCGCCTGCGTGATGTCACCGTGCAGGCGGTCCGTGGAATATCCCCGCGAGTGCAGGTGCTCGTCGAGCTCGTCCACCATGATCTTGGTGCTGCAAAAAATGATGCCGAAGCGGAAATCGTGCAGGTCGATCAGCCGCGTGAGCAGTTCGATCTTCGAGCGACGGTCGACCTCGAAATAAATCTGCTCCACCTGCGGCGCGTTCTGGGCCTGCGCCTCGATGCGGATCCACTCGGGATTGCGAGTGTAGCGCTTGATCAGGTCCTGGATCGCATGCGGCATCGTCGCCGAAAAGAACAGGCATTGCCGCTCCGCCGGGATCAGTTTGAGCACGTGCTCGATGTCGTCGCGGAAACCCATGTCGAGCATCCGGTCGGCCTCGTCGAGGACAATGACCTTGAGCGCATCCAGCCGCAGCGTGCCCCGCTCCATGTGATCCATCACGCGTCCCGGCGTACCGATGACGACCTGCGCCCCGGCCGCCAGCGCGCGGAACTGCCGGTCGTAACTCTGGCCGCCATAAATCGGCACCTCCATCAAGCCTCGCTTGAACGCCGCCAGTTTCCCGAACTCCTCGGCCACCTGCACCGCGAGTTCGCGGGTCGGACACAATACGAGCACCTGCACCTTCTTCAAAGCCACGTCCACCTTCTCGATCGCCGGAATGGCGAAGGCCGCGGTCTTGCCCGAGCCCGTGGCCGACTGGCCCACCACGTCCCGTCCGGCCAGGCCGAACGGAATGACGGCGGTCTGAATGGGCGAGGCTTCCTCAAATCCCATTTTGTCCACCGCCTTCAAAATCTCGGGCGACAGGCCCAGTTCACTGAACGGACGTTTTTCCATGCAGGCACAATGCCCGTCGGCGGGGGAAAGCAGAGCCTAATCTTTATCCGGCGCGACCGGTCCGGGTACAACATCGGACCCCTTCGCTTTACCAGTTCCTTTGCCAAAGTACCTCAGGGCAAAGTGGGTCTGACTAGGTTCCTGGTAAACCA
>DATCRM010000017.1:0-4760 GCA_036568985.1 Lacunisphaera sp.
AACCCGCTCCGTCAGATGCACCAGCAAGGCCTCGCAACCCGCTAGGTCCGGCACGGCCGCCATGCGCTCGCAATTTCCCCGCAGTCCCGCCGTGGTCTGCGGACCCCGCAGCATCAGCTCGGCCAGCATCGCCTGCGCGAGCGGCTCCACCGGGAAACGCTCGCCGAAGCGGTGCTTGTACTTGATCGCGCGCGCATTCGCCCCGCTGAACGCGGTCACGAGCCGCTTGCCGCGCAGCCGGTCCAGCGCGCCTTCGACTTCGCGTTCGCCCAATTCCATCACCGGCGCGCGGTTGTTCTTCTGGTTGCACGCATTGACGAGCGCGTTGAGCGAAAGGGGATAAACATCCGGCGTCGTGGCTTCCTTCTCGATCAGACAACCCAGCACGCGGGCCTCCAGGGCATCGAGCGCAACCGGCGTGGCCAGTCCTTCCTGCGCGGGGTGATCAGGGTCTTGCATGCCGCATTTCCTCACCCGAACCGCCCCGAGGCAATCCCGCTTCGCGATTCCATTTCAATCCCACACGAAGCAGCCAAGCAGCTAAGTCGGAATGATGTTTTTCAAATTTCACCACGAAATACACAAAACACACGAAAATCATTCTTACAGGGAGAAACCAAGGGAACGGAGGCGGACGGTTAACCACTGATGGACACTAATCATCACTAATGGTTGGAGGACTTGTTTACCCCAAGGACGCAAAGCGAGCCAAGGGCTGCATTACTCTGCGATCTTTGCGATCTTCTGTGAAACTGCTTGGGGTAACCACAAAGGCACGAAGAGGCACCAGCATGCACAAAAAGAAAACCCGTGTCTGATCGATTCCCTTTCGCGTCCCTTCGTGCCTCTTTGTGGCCAAATTCCTCCCCTCCGCGCTCTCTGCGTCCTCCGCGTTAAATCTGCTTTGGTTGTGTCTTCTGTGCCTCTTCGTGGCCCAAAATTCCTCCATGCCAGGATCGGCGCGGCCGTTCCGCCATCAGCCCTTGGCCGTGACTCCGCCGCCATCTTTGATTGGACGGGCGAAGCGGTACTCGATGTCCCACGGGAAAAAGATCCACTTGTTCTGTTTGAACTCCTTGACGCAGGTGTCGACGATCGGCCGGCCGAGCGGCTTGGCGTATAGGGTGGCAAAGTGTGCCTTCGGCAGCATCTCCCGCACCACCTTCGCCGTGCGGCCGGTGTCAACCAGATCATCCACGAGAAGGAATCCCGCCCCGTCGCCGATGACACCCTTGAGTACGCGTGCCTCGCCCTGGACTTGCTCGGCCCCGGCGGTCCCGCCTGCGCCGTAGCTGGTCACGCACACGGTGTCGATGAGCCGGATCTCGAGCTCGCGCGCCACCAGCGCCGCCGGCACCAAGCCTCCGCGCGTGATGGCGATGATCCCCTGCCACGTGCCCAGCGCGTGCAGTTGCATCGACAGATAACGGGCGTCGCGATGCAACTCGGCCCAGGAAATGACGATCTCGTCGTCGTAACGTGAAACGGGGTGGGATGACATGGGAGTACGCTAAAGGGTTCTCGCGGCGGATATCGATCCCAAGCTTTCGGGGGCGGTGATCGCCGGTTTGATCGGGCCGCGGCCGCCTGGAACCAGGCTTTCCCGGCGCGGGCGATAGACAAACAGGGCAAGACCGACGATCACGAAGTCGAGGACCGCGGTTAGCAACATGCCGGTGATGGCCTGCCATTCGTCGTAGTGCCCCGCGTAAATGTAGATCGCGATGTTCGCCCAACCAAAAAGAAACCAAGTCGCGACATTCACCCCGGCGGCCGAGCGACTCCGGACGATCCGGCACAATTGGAGGAAAGTCGCGGCAGGAAATACGATGGCGGGCAGAATCCCGGCTATTTGGGCAATAGTCATGATGGTGAGACGAAGAACCATCCTACTCCCTGGCGTCGCACCCAACTCCGCACCCCTTGCCGGTCAACGCTCGCGGTTTGCCTGGACCGTGGGCCTCAACCTGACGCGACAAGCCTGACAATGGAAACGCGGGCCCGAAGCACGGCCAGCGAGCGATGCCGGGGCTGTTCTTTGTGTTTCCGTGCCTTTGTGGTTCGTGCGTCCGAGAAGCGAATAGCTCCAGGCAGAACCCAAAAACCATTAAACGCGGAGCTCGCGAAGGGCGCGGAGTCAGTCCACCATTTTTTCCGCGCCCTCTGCATCCTCCGCGTTAAAGCTGTCTCATGTCTGTGGCCTACGTCCGTCTCCGTTCGTTTTGTGCCTCTTGGTGATTCGATCCATATCCGGGTATCCATGCCCTGTTTTGCCGTCCTCCGCGGCGCTTGCCTGTCGCCCGGAAATGACGTAACTCATCGTTTCCTATGAGTTCGAACGCTTCCCCACGCAAGACCAGCGGCCAAGGCCGCCTTTACGACAGCATCGTCGACACCATCGGCAACACGCCGTGCATCCGCATCAACCACCTCGCACCGAAACACGTGACCGTCTACGTGAAGGCCGAGTTCTTCAACCCCGCCGCGTCCGTCAAAGATCGCCTCGCCATCAGCATCATCGAGGAAGCCGAGCGCAGCGGCGCCCTCAAGCCCGGCCAGACCGTCGTTGAGGCCACCAGCGGCAACACCGGCATCGGCCTCGCCATGGTTTGCGCGGCCAAGGGCTATCCGCTCGTGGTCACGATGGCCGACAGTTTCTCCATCGAACGCCGCAAGCTCATGCGTTTCCTCGGCGCCAAGGTCGTCCTGACCCCGCGCACGGCCAAGGGCATGGGCATGTACAACAAGGCCAAGGAACTCGCTGAGAAAAACGGCTGGTTCCTCGCCCGCCAGTTCGAGACCGCCGCCAACGCCAAGATTCACGAGAACACCACCGGCCAGGAAATTCTCGCCGACTTCAAGGGCAAGCGCCTCGACTACTTTGTGACCGGCTATGGCACCGGCGGCACCTTCAGCGGCGTGGGCCGCGTGCTGCGCAAGGAAATGCCCCAGACCAAGATCATTCTCTGCGAACCGGCCAACGCCGCGCTCGTCGGCAGCGGCGTGGCCCAACAGCGCGGCTCCGACAACGGCCCGTCGGTCGGCCACACCGCCTTCAATCCGCATCCGGTGCAGGGCTGGACGCCCGACTTCATTCCCTACGTGCTGCAGGAAGGCCTCGACAAGAAATTCTACGACCAGTTGGTCGCGATCCCCGGTCCCCAGGGCATCGAGTGGTCCCGCAAGCTCGCGCAGAAGGAAGGCATCTTCGTTGGCATCTCCTCCGGCGCGACCTTCGCCGTCGCGATGCAGATCGCTGAGAAGGCTCCTGAGGGCTCGGTGATTCTCGCCATGCTTCCCGACACCGGCGAGCGCTACATGACCACGCCCCTGTTCGAAGGCATTCCCGAAGGCATGAGCGCCGACGAAGAGGCGCTCTCGAAGTCCACTCCGGGCTACCACATGCCCGCGCCGTAAAGCGCCGCACTCAATCCGCAATTTCAAGCCGGCCCACGTGGGCCGGCTTTTTTTGGGCCGGGTCGTTCTCTTCGGGTGCTGGCGTATTCGCTCGCGAGGCATTTTATTCCTGTAGGGCGGGATCTCCGAATCCCGCCTTTTTGCCGATGTGGGCGGTGAGCTTGCTCACGCCATGAACACCCGCGACGAGGTGCGCCCGCCGCCCGGCGGGCGCAAGGCCCTGAGCCCGTCGAACGGGCAAGCTGGCCAGTCACGAGAACATGGTGGCGGGATTCGGCGATCCCGCCCTACAGTTCTTCTGCGCAGGTGTATGCCGCGCGTGAGCCGGCCTGCAACCCGGTGGCATGTTCTGCTGTCCCGCGAAGCATGAAGGGATCTTCCGTCGCCATTGCAGCCGCGGCCATGCCGAACGGAAGTCCGCGAATTTTCCTGCTGTCGCCCGCGCATGTTGGCGGTTTGCGCGCCCAGCTGCTGCTGAACCCGCGGGCGCCGTTCGCGTTGGCGCGGGAGTTTCATGCCACCGGCCTCAGCTTGGCGACGGTCTTCACGTTCACGAGCGGCCTCTATTTTCGCGGCAAGATCGCCTACGCGACTCATTTCACCCGGTCCGAACGCGGCGATGTCACTCGCATCATCACCTCCAACGCCGGCCTCCTCGATCCCGACACCCGGGTCGGACCCGCGGACATTGCAGCATTTGGGGCCACCGACATCGAGGCCGGCGATCCCAACTATCGACGACCGCTGCGCCGCCATGCCGTCGCGCTGGCCAAACGGATTGGATCTTCGGGCACGGTCGTTCTTCTCGGCAGCATCGCTACACCCAAGTATCGCGATGTTTTTCTCGAGGTGTTTGGCGAGCAGCTGTTCTTCCCGACCGATTTCGTCGGTCGGGGCGACATGAGCCGGGGCGCGCTGCTGCTGCGGGCGGTGCGGGCCAATCGCGAACTCCCTTATGCGAGGGTGCGCGACGCAGTCCTCACCGGCCGGCGGGCCGCCCGGGCCCAACACACTCAACTCTAAGCCTGATCCATGCAGTATGGAACCACGAATGGACACGAATTCACACGAATCCAGAGTGAGGGTTGCCCAGACCGGACCGCTGACCTCACGCCACCACCTGGTGATAGGAATCGAGCCTTGGTTTCTCATTCGTGTTCCTTCGTGTCCATTCGTGGTTGAACTGCATCGTCCCGGCTAAGCCGGAACGATGCAGTCGGCGCGCAAATTAGCGCTGAAAGTTGGGATACCGAAAGGTGGACGCGCACGTCCCCGTGCGAGTGGCTCGATACCCTCCGAAACGGGCACAGGGACGTGCCCGACCACCCGCGCCGACTGCATCG
>DATCRM010000018.1:0-4130 GCA_036568985.1 Lacunisphaera sp.
CCCTCAACCAGTCCGGCGAGTCCACCGGCAAGCAGAAGGACAACACCAACGTGAGCTACCTGGTGAACTACAAGCTCGGGCCGTGGACCGCCGATCTGTCCCTGCTTTATTCGCGCGCCCGTGAACAGCGCGGCGGCTTGGAATACGGCACGATCGGCAACACGCCGGTCCGCCTCAGCCGTGTCGGCTTCACCGCCCAGCGCCCGAGCATTGATTCCTCTGAGTGGACCATCACTCAGACGAGCGGCGCCGATTGGTACAACTGGGCCAGCTGGGGCGTGTTCGACGCTCAGGACGTCAATTCCAACTCCCAATACGGCAAGACGGAGCAATACACCGCCAAGCTCGATCTGAAGCGCGTGATGAACTGGACCGTCCCGACCACGCTGCAGGCTGGCGTGGCGCGAAACGTCCTCTTCAAGCACCGCTGGGTCAGCGAATCCATGGTGGCGCGCTACGTCGGTCCCACCGGCAACGCGCTCACCTCGCCCATGCCGCTTTCGCAAGCCACGTTCCTGATCGACAAGGGCTGGGGTGGCGGCCTCCAGCCGTTCCCGGTCGTCAACAAGGAGGCGCTGTACACCTACTGGCGCACCACCCCGGCTTATTTCACCCAGAGCGAATCCAACCTCGCCACCCAGTTGAACAATGTCCTCGCCAGCCCCCAAAGCAACCAGGAGGACGTCGAGGCCGGCTACGTCATGGCGCAAAGCCGCGTCGGCAAATGGCAGTTCGTCGGCGGCGCGCGGCTGGAAAGCACCCACACCCGCAGCACGGTGCCCGGTGAAGTGCCGATCCGCGACAACCCGTACGCCATTTATAATCCGGTGACCAAGGTCTACACCGCCGCGGCCACTCGCAACTTCGTCAACTACCGTTTCTCCAAAGGCCGGGAAACCACCTTTGGTAACTACCACGACGTGATGCCCAGCGCCGCCATCAAATACACCGTCCGGGACAATCTCTTCCTGAAGCTGGGCTACAACAAGGCGATCAAGCGTCCCGACCTCAATCGCACGGCCGGCCCGTGGAGCATCGACATCGACCAGGAGTTCGGCGACCTGACCATCACGATCCCCAACCCGGCGCTGAAGCCAGAACGCTCCGAGCGCATCTCGCTGATGGCCGAGTACTATTTCGAACCGGCCGGCAGCCTCAGCGTCCACGTTTTCCAATCGGACATCACCAACGCGATTGATGACAAGGCCGAGGGCATCACCGCCGAGGAAGCCGGCTTCGGCGACGATCCCGCGCTGGCCGGCTATTTCTTCCGCACCTTCTCCAATCTCGACGAGAAACGCACGGTGCGGGGTATCGAGCTGAGCTATTCGCAGCAGCTGCGCTTCCTGCCTACCGAGGTGTTGCGCGGTCTCACCGTGTTCGGCACGTACTCCCACTTCGCCGCGACGCCGCGGCCGCGCACCGGCACGCGGTTCGTCCCGACCATTCTCACCGGTGGCGTGAAGTGGAGCTACCGCAAGTTCTACGCGGAGGTCAACGGCACCTGGACGGACAAGACCTACACAGGCAGCAACACGGTGTCCTCGACCACGACCGTCGCTAGAGCGGGCGAGGAGGAATTCTTCAAGCCGCGACTCATCCTGTTCACCAGCCTGCGCTACCGGCTCAACAACAACCTGAGCCTCTTCGTCGCCGGCGACCGGGCCTACGACTCGGGCAAGATCTGGTACTACCGGTCCGATGGCCGCATTCGTCAGGTCGAAAACTACGGCAGCCAGTGGAGCTTCGGCCTGAAGGGCGAGTTCTGATCGCCGGCTGATTCTCTCGTCCCTCAAGGGCCCGGACCGCCGGGCCCTTTTTGTTTTTTGCATATCTGTAGGGCTGCCGCTCGTCGGCAGGCCAGGGATGTTGCTCGTGCCCAACGGCACGCCGACGAGCGGCGGCCCTACAGAACCGAAAGGAGGGCCGGCCAGAAACGGAGATGAGGCTCCCGAAAGGACGCGCAAATTTTCGCTGGGAAAAGCCCTTCGCGACTGGCATTCCCGGTGCTAAACCACCCCCATGTCGCTCACCCGCTTTTCCGTTCCGCCGCTGCATACCGTTACCCGCTCGCTCGCCGCCGTGGCCATGGGCCGCGAGGCACCCGACCTCGTCATCACCGGCGCCCGCCTGCTCTCGACCTACACCGAGCGCATCCACGCCGACCGCGAGATTTGGATCAAGTCCGGCCGCATTGCCGTCGTGAAACCCGCCGGCACGTTCAAGCCCGGTCCCGGCGCCAAGACCAGGATCCACGACGCCCGGGGGGGCATTCTCGCCCCCGGGCTGGTCGATCCGCATATTCACATCGAGAGCTCGATGATGACCGCCTGCGCCTACGCCGAGGGCGCGCTGCTCAACGGCACGACCACCATCTTCTGCGACAGCCACGAGATCGGCAACGTGTGCGACGCCGCCGGCATCGAGTGGATGCTCCGCGACGCCCGTCAGGCCCCGCTCAACATCTTCCTCACCGTACCCAGCACGGTACCGGCCACGTCATCGCATTTCGAGACCGCCGGCGGCGACCTCACGCCCGCGAAAATCGGCAAGCTCTTCGACAAATGGCCGGAGGCCGTCGCACTCGGCGAGAAAATGGACTTCGTGCAAGTGGCCATGGGCGACAAACGCAGCCACGGCGTTCTTGCCGAAGCCATCAAACGCGGTCGTCCCATCAGCGGCCACATCTACGGCCGCGAATTTGTGGCCGCCGGCGCCGCCAGCGGCATCAGCGACACCCACGAGGCGATCGACCGCGACATCGCCGACGACTTTCTCGAAAACGGCGTGTGGGTCTTCCTCCGCGGCGGCCCGCCGACCACACCCTGGCATTCGCTGCCGCAGGCGATCAAGACCATCACGGAACTTGGCGCCAACCCGAAGCGCGTCTGCGTTTGCACCGATGACCGCGACGCTGACGATCTCTTTCTCTTCGGCATGGACTGGGTCGTGCGCGAGGCCGTGAAATACGGCATGAAGCCCGTCACCGCCTGGAGCATGGGCTCGCTGCACCCGGCGACCCGCTTTGCCCGGGATGGAGACATCGGCGGCCTCGCCCCCGCCCGCCGCGCCGACCTTGTATTGCTCAACGACGACCTCGTGCCGCAGAATACCTGGTACGGTGGCGAACTCGTCGTCGCCGACCGCAAGATCATGCCGCTGTTGGACAAAGCCCTCTCCAAGCGCTACCGCTACCCGCGCGCCGCCTACGAGACGGTGAAGATCGCTCCGAAGCTGAAGCTCACCCCCGCCATCCCGGTCGGTCCGGTGACGGCCAACTGCATCCGCACCGCGCTGCCCGGCATCATTCTTTTCCACGAGAAGGTCGCCCTGAATCCGCTGCCCGGCGAAACCTGGCCGGATTTGTTCGCGAAACACGGCCTGTGTTTCGTCACGGTCATCGAGCGCCACGGCAAATCGGGCGCGGTTGCCCATGGTCTGCTGAAGGATTTCAACCTCAAGGAAGGGGCCGTCGGCAGTTCCGTCGGCCACGATGCGCACAACATCATCCTTGCCGGCACAAACGAGGCCGACCTGCAGCTCGCACTGAAGACGATCAAGGCCATGCGGGGCGGCGTCTGCGTCATCCGAGGCGGCCAGGTCGTCGCCAAGGTCGCTCTGCCCGTCGCCGGCCTTCTTTCCGACAAACGCGCCACCGTGGTCGCCGCCGAGTCCACCGCGCTCAAGGCCGCGTGGAGCGCCGCCGGCTGCACCCTGCCCTACATGGGTTTCAACCTGATCCCGCTCTCCGTCATTCCCGAAATCCGCATCACCGACAAGGGCCTCGTGACCGTGCCGGGCATGCAGATCCTGCCGCTGTTCGAGTAACGCTGTAGGGCGGGATCTCCGAATCCCGCCTTTCCGTTAGCGTGAGCTGCTATGGGCGGGATTCGGAGACCCCGCCCTACAACAAGGCTTGGTTTCGTGCGAGTCGACCATGACCCCACTCATGACTTTCTTCCCATATCGCCAAAGCCACCGCTTGTGGTAGGCTGACCGGATGCAAACCTGGCCCAAGGATCGCGGCACCTACTACGGTGCCTTCGCCCACGGCGTGATGACCCTCACCTGCTATGGCGGCTTGGTTTTCACCAATCGTTTCTTCCGCGACGAATGGTCGGTGCCCGTGG
>DATCRM010000019.1:0-9309 GCA_036568985.1 Lacunisphaera sp.
GTCTCCGAACCCCGCCTCGAACGCGATGTCACGGTCGAACGAGGGCGGGGTTCGGAGACCCCGCCCTACAAAGTTGGTGGAGAGGGGGCATGATCCGCCGTCGCCCTGCGGGCTATGGCTGATTGTTTGGGCTGGGCCCAAACAAAAAGCGCGCCGGCGAAGGCGCGCTTGGATGAAAGCAACTATGCGGGTAGCTCAGACGACGTTCACCTTGCGGTGAGCCTTGTCGAACTGGACGGTGCCGTCGCGGAGCGCGAAGAGCGTCCAATCGCGGCCGGTGCCGACGCCCTTGCCGGCGTGGTGCTTCGAGCCGCGCTGACGGACGATGATGCCGCCGGCGAGGACCTTCTGGCCGCCGAAAATCTTGACGCCGAGCCGCTGCGCCGCGCTGTCGCGACCGTTGCTGGATGTTCCCTGACCTTTCTTGTGTGCCATGGTAGTGGTTCCTTAGGCTGTGATGGATTCGATCTTGATGACAGAGAGCTCCTGGCGGTGGCCGCGTTTGCGCTCCATGCCCTTGCGCTTCTTTTTCTTGAAGACGATCACCTTCTTGCCGCGCTTGTTCTCGAGGACCTTGGCCTTGACCGAGGCGCCGGAGAGGAACGGGGTGCCGACCTTGAAATTTTCGCCCTCGCCCGCAGCGAGGACCTCGTTGATTTCGACCGTGGAGCCGGCTTCCGTCTTGGGATAGCGGTCCACGATGAGGATATCGCCCTCGCTGACCGAGAACTGCTTCCCCTGTGTTTTGATAGTGGCTTTCATAAGTTCAAAGGGGCGAAATAAGGTGAGTAGGCTGGGGGTAATCAAGGCTTTATTTATTTTTCCTGCAAAAGCCCGGATGAAGCGCAGTTTGTTAAGGATGCGGCGGCTTGCGAGCTGGATTTTGTCGGCTACAGGGGAAGGCCATGGCGCGAGCAATCAAACCGGAGGAATTACAGGATAAGAACACCGTGGCCATCGCGAGGTGGCTCTTGGGCAAGGTGTTAGTAAGAACGATGCCGGATGGAGAGACCAGTCGCCACGTGATTACTGAGGTTGAAGCCTACCACGGAGAAAGCGACCTCGCCTGCCACGCCAGCAAGGGCCGGACAAAACGTACCGAAGTCATGTATAAGTCCGGCGGGCGCTGGTATGTTTATCTCTGCTATGGAGTGCATGAGATGCTGAACTTGGTTACAGGCCCGGCAGATCATCCGTCCGCCATCCTGATCAGGGGACTCGACACCGTTTCCGGTCCGGGACGGCTCACGAAACGGCTTGGCATTGGACGGGAGCTTAATGGGGCTTTGGCCGACAGCGCGAGCGGCCTGCACTTGGAGGACGAGGGCGTAATCATCCCGCGCCGACGCATCAAAGCCGGTCCCCGGATCGGCGTAGATTACGCCGGCCCAGTGTGGGCGGCGAAGCCGTGGCGTTTTTGGGTGGAAAGGATCTAGTGGAGGGCCGACCTCCCGGTCGGCCGCGGCCCAGCTGGAGCTGGACCCTCCATGGGCGCGTCCTATTTTCCCGGTGCCTGATAGCTGCTCAGGAGGAGCGTCGCCGAACCAAAGTTGAGTTTCAGCTGCATCTTGACGGGTAGTTTGCTGCCATCTTGGGCGATCCAAACTTTGATTTCTCCACCGCGTTTGAAGAGTCCTTTGGCATCCTTTTCCATGCGCGGAACCAGGACGAGGGTCTTGAATTTTCCCATCGGGGTGCGCACTTCCTCGAAGCCTTCGGCATAGATGGAAAGCGGATAGAAATCCCGGCCGAATTGGACGACGACGTCGCGTTTCTCGCCGGGTTTCAGGTTCCAGTCCCGGGTCTGGACGAGCGCGCTGATCAGATCGATCGGATCGCCGTCCTCGGGCAGGGCGACTTCCGTGCTTCGACCGGTGCGCACGCGGTCGACGAAAAATCCGCGCCGCTTCTCGTAGTCGATGACGAATTCGTTGTCGATCGGACGCTTGGGGTCCGCACCGGTTTCCTTGACGTTCATCAGGCGTCCGGTGGGCCGGTCGATAAGCGCCACGGCAGTGCTGTCGAATTCGTAAACTCCGCGCACGAAGCCGCGCGACCGGGTGTCAGCCGTGATGGCAATGCGATCCTGGCCGCCGGTCGTGTCGCTCTTTCCGGAAATGACGATATCGCCCGCGTGGCTGAAAATCGCGAAGCCCACCTTGTAGGTGAAGCTCTCTCCATCACGGATGGCAACGAATGGCGCGGCCAAGGCGAAACCGGAGAGACAGAGAAAGAGGAACAGTTTTTTCACGGGGATTGCTGACACCAGCAATGGGCAAAGGTTTACGCGCGTCGAGAATTTGGTGCGGGTAGGGACGGACCGCCGGGCCGTCCGCGGTACACGGCGCGCCCAGCGGTCGCGCCCACCCGTCACAGCGTCAAATCCAGCTGGTTTTGCTGGCCGATGGCCCAAGCTTCGACGCCGCGCGCACGCAAGGTGGCGGCAAATTCCTTCGCGAAACCGTGTACGGTATAGACGAGCTTGGGCTGCACGCGCTCCACGAAGGTCAACAGGTCGGGGAAATCGGCGTGGTCGGAGAGCGGGAAAGCGGCATCGCAGCCATATTGGTATTTGGCGCCGCTGTCCAAGGCCCAGCCGGTGGCGATGGCCGTGCGCTTGGGATTGATCCACGTCAGCGGCTCGGTCTGGCCGGACATCGGCGGGGCGATGACGACGTGACCGGCATGGCGCTTGACGTCGAGCTGGGTAAAGCGCGGGAGCTTCATGCCCAGTTCGGCATAGCGCTGGGTCATGCGGTAGCCGTGCGGATGCAGCATGACCGGCAGCCCGGCCCGGCCGACGATCTGCAGCAGCTCCTGCGTCTTGCCCAGATTGTAGGCGTAGATGACGGGGGTTGCCTTGTCGGCGAGGGCGGTCTGGCAGAAGGTCACGATGTCGCGTTCGATCTGCTCGTCGGGTGGGAAAACGTATTTGGGCAACCCGAAGGTTGTTTCCATGATCAGGACGTCAGCTCGCGGTGTGACGCAGGTTTCGGCGGCGAGACTCGGCCGGAGCTTGAAATCGCCGGTGTAGAGCAAGGTTCCGTGGTCGGTTCGCGCCTCGAGCATGGCCGAGCCGAAAATATGCCCGGCCGGATGGAGGCGGAATTCGCATCCAAATTCCGCCGTCCAAGCCTGGCCGTAGTCGAGGATGGTTTCCTGCCGCTTGCCTGGCAGCCGCAACCGCATCAGGCTGGCTGTGGCCCGGGTGGCGACAATTTCACGATGCGGACCGATGTGGTCGGAGTGCGCGTGGGAAACAAAGCAGCGCGATTGGGCGCGCTGCACGTCGAGCCACCAGCCGATTTGCGGCAGGCTCAGTCCGTTTTGTTGGCGCACTTCCCATGGCATGATCCCTTCAGCAAGGTGCCAATTGCAGGGAAGTCAAAGGCGCGGCCCGTGCGTGCTGACAACCCCGTGTCAGGAGGTTAATCTCCGGGCGACCGTGCAGCTGGCGAACCGCTGGGGTGTTTTCATGGCCGGACGTTGGGAGTGGGACTTGCCGCAAGGCCGGATGTTGCACGGTCGCTGAAATATTTCCGGCGAACCAGCCGCCAGGCGGTCACAAAAAACGCGGTGAGCGGCACCGCCAGCAACATGCCGAGCACGCCGCCGAACGCATGGCCCCAGAAGAAAACCGCGAAGATGATCGCCACCGGATGCAGGCCGGTTTGCTGGCCCATGATGCGCGGGGTCAGCACCCAGCCTTCGACCAGTTGCACCGCCACAAAACAGCCCAGACACAAGCCCACCAGGCCCATGCCGCCTTCCGGCTGGAGCAGCGCCAGCGGGATGACCACGCTCAGTCCCAGGATCGAACCCAGGTAGGGGACGATGTTGAGCAGTCCCACCAGCAGGCCGAGCGCGAGGCCGAAACGGAGCCCCGCGATCGAAAAGCCCAGGGCGAGCAGCGCGCCCATGATCAGGCCAATCAGGATCTGCCCGCGGAAAAAGGCCACGATGATGCTGAGGAATTCGCGCAACAGAAAGAGGACGTCGTCACGATGTTCCGTTCTCAGGAACGCGAGGTGTTCGGGCAATCGCCTGGTGGGGTCGTCGTTGCCGGAAAGCAGGAAGAAAAAGAGATAAACCGGAATGATCGCCACCGAGGCCACGAAGCCGAAGAAGCTGAAGATGCCCGCCCCGGCCTGCTTGAGGGACGGAGCAAACTGGGCCACGAGATCCTGGGCTTGCTGAGCCACGGTGTCCAAGGCGCCCTTGATGGCGGGATTCTCCAGATAGCGTCGCGCGATTGCGAGCCACTCGGGGAAATGCGCCTCGCCCCACTTGAGCGTGTTCTGCCACAGCACCGGCAGGTAGGCGATGAAGTCGATGACCTGCGAGATGACGGCCGGCGCGAAGGCGAACAACACGCCCGCCACCGCCAGGACGAAAAGCCCGTAGAGCAGCACGACGGCACTGAGGCGCCGCAGTTTCAACCGTTGCTGAAAAACGGCCACGACCGGCCGCAGAATGAGGGCGAGGATGCCGGCGCTGGCGATCGGCCAGATGACGCTGGAAAATTCCCCGATGAACCGGCCGAAGCCGATCACGATCAGGCCCACCAGTGCGAAAATCGTCACAATGGCGCCGAACCCCAAGGCGAAGCCCACGAGTTTGCGCTGGGCGGACGTCAGAAGCGGCGTGGATTCGGAAGACATCGTAGAAGGATGACTCGCCGGCGCTCCCAGCGCTGCGGCGAGGCAGGCAGCGAACAGAGAACGGAGAAGTGAGGCAAGCCCGGTGATGGTGGAAACAAATCGGTACTTTCGACCACGCCCACGGCCTGAAATCTTAACAAAGGTTGATCGGGTGGCGATCATGGGCACTGTCACGACCATGAAATCCGGAGCCGTGATCACTCTGCTGACCGCCATTTGTCTGGCGGAGGCGGGGTTCATTGTCGGCTTGGTCGGAGGACGGACGGCAGATCACGAGGGGACGGAAACGCTCGGGGCCGCCGGGAAGAAATCGAGAGCAGATTCGTCGATGTCCGCTCCCTCATCGATAGGTTCCACGGGCCAGTCTCCGGCCGGCGCAACCGGACACCTGGCGCAGCAGAAGCATGAGTTGGAAACCAAGCTCGCTGAAGTCACCAAAGAGCTGAACGAACGAAAATCTGAGATCTCGTTTTCGTATGGCACGATCGCGCAATCCGGCCGGTTCGTGGGGATGACGTTCCGGAAGATGTTTGAAACCGCCGCCGCCCGTGACGCGAGCGAGGAGCAAATCCGCATGGCGGATAACCAGATCAACGTTCTTTCGCTCGGGCCGTTCATTCAGGACGCCGAGGTGTTCGAGGCGGATCCCGTGGCGTTCGCCCAGTTTCAGGCGCCACTGATCAGCGAGGTGCTGGGCATTCCGCCGGACAAGAGCGCCGAACTCGAAATCACCCTCAGCGATCTAAAAAGCCGCTCGCTTAAAGTGGAAGAGGGATCGACCGAGTGGTTCGCCCTGAACGACGCCGCCTTGCAGAAAGTAACTTCGCTCCTGACGCCCGAACAACGGCAGGCGATGAAAAGGCGGATCGGTTTTTTTGAGCAATACGGCGTGCTGATGATTCCTGCCTATTCCATCCTGCGTGCGCCGACGCCGACGGTGGTGCAACCGTAGTTGAGATCGAACCGCGCTTCTGCGGGGAGCGTGGCTGGTCAGTCCTCGGCTTTTTCGTTTTTGACCGACGGCCGGGTCGTATTGGGCCAATAGCCACCGCCCGGTTATGGGGCTGACGGCGGGTTATGCCAGTCCTCCGGCGGGTTGACCCGGCCGGCGAGGTGCTTGTGGAAGAGCCAGCGGCCGAGGGCGGGCATCAGGAGCATGGCGCCGAGCATGTTGAAGAAAAAGAGGAAGCTGAGCAGCACGCCCATGTCGGCCTGGAATTTCAGCGCGGACCACGCCCAGGTCCCGACCCCGGCGGCGAGCGCGCTGCCGGTAAACATCACCGAGGTGCCCATCGTGGCGAAGGCGAAGCACACCGCGTCCTCGAAGGTGTTTCCTTGTTCCAGTCGCTCCTGAATCGCGGAGAAAAGATAGATGCCATAGTCCACCCCGATGCCGACGCCGAGCGCGATGACCGGCAGGGTTGAAGTCTTGAGCCCGATATCGAGGTAGTACTTCAGGGCGTAGCCGAGGTAGGAAACGACGATCAGCGGCACGATGACGCAGAGCGCGCCGCGCCAGGAGCGGAAGGAGAGCAGGCAGAGAACAATGACGGCGGCGTAGACCCAGAGGATCATGGGCGTCTGGGCTGCGGCGACGACCTCGTTGGTGGCGGCCATCACGCCGATGTTGCCGGTGGCCAGGGCGAATTTCACTTTGTCGGCGCCGGGCATGGGGGAGCGGGGTGACTCCAACGCGGTTGTCCCGTTACGGGAGTCATTCAGCGCGCCAGGGACGGCGCGTTCCATCTGTTGGCGGAATTCCTTCACGGCAGCGATGACGCGCTGGATGGTCTCGGCCTTGTGGTCCTTCAGGTAAATCATGATCGGGATCACACTGCCGTCGTTGTTGAGCAGGCCGCTGGAAGTTTCGACGGGCGAAACGGCTTGCGCGAGCGCCTGCGGATTGCGCGGGATCACGCGCCACTTCAGGCTGCCCTCGTTCCAGCCGGCGTTGATGGTGCGGGCGTAGTCGGTGAGGGCGAGCGTGGACTGGACGCCCTCGACGTTGCGCATGTGCCAGGCGAAGTTGTCGACCAGCGCCATCACGTCGTGGTCGATGACCCCGTTGGGCACGGTCTCGGCCAGCACGGTGATGACATCCACCCCGATACTGAACTCCCGGGTGACCACAGCGGTATCGCGGTTGTAGCGGGAGTCCTGGCGCAACTCCGGCACGCCGGCGTGGAGATCGCCGATCTTTACCTGGTGCGACTTCTGCCAGCCGAAGGCGAGGAGGATGAGCGACACCGCGATGATGACGACGGAGCTGCGGGGTCCGGTGGTGAAGTTGACGAGGCGGCGCCAGTAAGGTTGCAGGGCGAAGCGGCGGAAGTTAACGCGACGCCGGAAGCCGGGCGACATTTTCGTGTAGGAAATCAGCACGGGCAGGAGGAAACGGTCGGTGAAGATGATCAGGAACACACCCAGGCTGGCCGTGATGGCGAGTTCCTGAATCGTGGGCACGTGGACGAGGTAGATGGTGCTGAAGCCGACCGTGCCGGTGAGGATCGCCACGCAGCCGGGAACGAAGAGGTTGCTGAACGAAGCGCGAGCGGCCGTCACCTCGTCCTTGCCGCCGTTGATTTCGTAGCGAAACGAGCGGAGCATCTGCGTGGCGTGGCTCAGTGCGATCGCGAAGATCAGGAAAGGCACGAGGATCGAGAGCGGGTCGATGCCGAAACCGAGGAGATTCAGGATGCCGAACTGCCAGACGACCGCGCAGAAGGACGTCAGGAGCGGCAGCACCGTCAGCATCAGCGATTGCGAGAAATAGAAGAGCAGGATGGCCGAGATCACGAGCGCGATGCCGAAAAACACCAACACGCCTTTCGCACCGTCGGTGATGTCGCCAATCACCTTGGCGAAACCGATGATGTGGATCCCGATGGCCTCGCTCTGATATTTGGCGCGGACGTGCTCCTCGAGCGCCGCGGCGACCTGGGCGTAGTCGAGCTTCCGGCCGGTCGAAGGGTCGACTTCGTGGAGCGACGCGATGATCGCGGCGCCCGTGTAATCGTTCGCGACCAGCATGCCGAGACGGCCGGACTTCACGATGTTTTGCCGGACCTTCTCGAACCCCGCGGGGGTTGGCGTGAAATCGGCGGGGATGACGTTGCCGCCTTGCAGGCCGTCCTCAACGACCTCGATGTAGCGGACGTTGGGAGTGAAGATAGACGTGACCTGTGCCCGGTCCACTCCGGGGATGTAGTAAGTCTCGTCGGTGACGGCCTTGAGGGTTTTGAAGAATTCCGGCGTGAAGATGTCGCCTTGTTTCGCGACCAGGGCGATGACGATCCGGTTGGCGCCGCCGAACTGGGTGCGATGTTTCTTGAATGTCTCGATGTATTCGTGGCCGGTGGGCAGCTGTTTGTCGAAGCTGGCGTCGACGCGCGTCTTGGCCGCGAACCAGCCGAGCACGAGCGTGATGGCGGCAAACACCGCCAGGGTGGTCGGGCGATGGTGGAAGATGAAGGCCTCGAGACGCGCGATCATGGGGTGGACCGGCGTGGAGGGCCGGGCTCCTGCCCGGCCGTTTCGGTCTCGATGCGGCATATCGCGATTGCGGTCGGGCGGGAGCCCGACCCTCCAGGACAGGATTTGATGGCGGGGGTCATTTCAGGGGCAATTGCAGGCGCGCGGCGCCTTTTTCGCCGACGACGATGAGTGCGCCGTCGCGAGCTTCGAGCAGGGCGCTGACGCCGCCGTTGTAGGTTTCGGGTTGCCAGAGGGCAAAGGTGGCGCCGGCGTCGCGGCTGACGTGGAAATTTCCGCCGAGGCCGGCGAGCACGATGACGCCGGATTTCATCCTCACGCCCGCCATGAGCAGGACGGGCACGCTGATTTCGCGCGGAGCCCAGGTTTGGCCCGCATCATCGGACAGGAAAACGTGTCCGCGCAGTCCGTAGACAAGCAACGTGCGGTCGCCAAGAGGCAGCAGGCCGAAGAGCGAACCATCGTAGGGAACGTTCAGCTTGCGCCACGGTTTGCGAGCGTCGTCGGAAACGAGCAGCGTGCCCGCTTCGCCGGAGAGGTAAACGGTGTCGGTCGCGGTGGGTGCGATCTGGTTAAGGTGTACCTCGTCGGGCACGGTGCCGGCGGGTTGCCAGGTTTTGCCTCCGTCCATCGTGAGGAGACATTTCGCGTAGGCGCCGACGGCCAGGCCGTGCAGCGGGTCGCTGAAGAACACATCGAGCCAGACCGTTTCGAGGTCATTGCCCGGATCCTGCCGCGTCCAGGTGGCGCCGCTGTCAGCGGTGGCAAGAATTACACCGTCGTGGCCGACGGCCCAGCCGTGGGCGGCGTCGCCGAAGGACACCCCCGTGAGCATCGCGCGGGTGGGAACGGCCACTTGCCGCCACGTGACGCCCTCGTCATCGGAAAGGAGAATGTGTCCGCGATCACCGACCGCGACGAGGCGGTCGCCGGCGCGCGCCACGTCGAGGAGGAGGGATTTGGCGGCGAGGGGTGCGGGCTCCGAGGTTTCGGCGTGGAGCAACGAGGCCGACACATAAACGAGCGCGATGAGAAGCGCGACGGCGCGGTAGGGCGCGAACTCCGCTCCGCGCCGAATACCGGCGGTGAAGGGACTCACCGCCCTACCTAAAATTGCCAGCAGACGCGGTTGGAAACTGTAGCGGCGGTCTGTGAC
>DATCRM010000020.1:0-4677 GCA_036568985.1 Lacunisphaera sp.
CCCGTGCTCGGTGAGCAGGGCGGTGAGCGAGTCGAGGGTCTCGCCGTAGATGGCCGGCTTTGCGGGATGGAACATCGCGGTTGGGAAATTGACTTGGACAGGATTGGCACCTTTGCGCAGAGTTCAAGATAAGCATGAATCTCATCCACCGGCACATCTTCCTGAACGTTTTCCTGACGTGCGGGGCTTCGGTTGCGATGTTCGGTTTTGTGCTGATGCTGGGCAACGCGATGAAGGATCTGATCGGACCGATGCTCTCCGGGCAGATTGAGATCGATACCTTCCTGCGGCTGGTGAGCCTGTTGGTGCCGTTTGTCTTCTATTATGCCCTGCCGATGGGCATGTTGACTGGCATCCTGCTCGTGCTCGGACGCATGTCGTCCGACCGCGAAATCACCGCCTTGCGCGCGTCGGGGATGAGTGTGGCCTGGCTGTCGGCGCCGATCATTTTCCTGGCGCTGGCCGGCGTCGTGGCGAGCCTGCTGATCAATTTTCAATTCATGCCGGTGGCCCGGCTGGCTTACCAGCGGGAGTTTGCCGACGCGGTGCGGCAGAATCCGCTGAGCTTCATCGTGCCCAAGACGTTCATTCGCGATTTTCCCGACCGGGTGATCTATGTCGGCGACAAGAACGGCGACATGTTGAAGGACATCTGGATTTGGGAGCTGGACAAACAGAAGCGGGTGCTGAATTCGGGCCGGGCGGCATCCGGCCGGATCGTGTTCGACGAAAACGCGTCCAAGCTCGTGCTGACCCTGAATGCGCTGCAGGTCGAGGTGCGCGACAAGAAGGATCCGGAGGACACGTCAAAAATCCACAGCGGCGGGGCTTCGGATGAGGCGACTTTCGACCTGCCGCTAGGCATGCTGACCGGGGAGCGCATCGTGGAGAAAAAACTGAAATGGTTCACCTTTCCGCAGCTGATGCAGGAATGGGCGCGGCTGAGCCGGCCGGATCCGTCGGTGGCGAAGGAAGAGCAGCAAAAGCGGCTCATGCGGGTGCAGATCACCATCCATGAGAAGTTTGCCACGGCGTTTTCGGTGCTCTCCTTTGCCTTGGTGGCGATTCCGCTGGGCATCAAGGTCTCGCGCAAGGAAACCTCGGCCAATCTGGGCATGGGCCTGTTGCTCGCGCTGGGTTACTATTTTGCGAGCATCGTGGCCGGCTGGATGGATAATTATCCGGCGTTGCGCCCCGATCTCGTGGTGTGGGTGCCCAACATCGTGTTTCAGAGCTTGGGGCTGTGGCTTTTTTACAAAGTCGATCGCTCCTGAAACTGCTTCCTCTTCGGTAACTCGGTCCGCCTTTCAGCCGTCATCAGCCGTGTGCTTCGAGTCACTCACAACTGTAAGTCATGGTTGAAGAACCGTTCGATTTCGCCGGTTGCCTGGAACGTGTGCGCGCCCGCGATCAAGCGGCGTGCCGGCAGCTCGTCGAGCAGCTCTATCCGCAGGTCATCCGGATCGTCCGTTCCCATCTGCCCCGGCGCGTCGCCGAGGAGGATCTCACACAGGAGGTTTTTTTGAAAATGTTCACCCGGCTTGAACAGTATCAAGGGGCGGTGCCTTTCCCGCACTGGGTCTCCCGCATCGCGGTGACGACCTGCATCGACCAGTTGCGGGCGCAGAAGCGCCGGCCGGAATTTCGCTGGGCCGACCTGCCGGAGAGCCAGGCCGAGGTGCTGGACCATGTTCTCAGCGACGATCGCGAAGCGGCACCGGGCGCGGCGCTCGCGGCGCGAGAGCTCGTGGACCGGCTGCTGGCGCAGCTCAAGCCCGATGACCAACTGGTCCTGCGCCTGCTTGACCTCGAGCAGAAGACGCTCGCCGAAATCAGCGCCCTCACCGGCTGGAACCAAACCCTCATCAAAGTGCGCGCCTTTCGGGCACGACGGAAATTGCAAAAGCTGTTTCAGGAACTACAACACCAGGAAAAGTCATGAGCCAATTCGACCAGCAATGGCAGAAACTCACCGCGCTGGCCCGGCAGGCGCCGGCGGAGCACGACCCTGCACTGCCCCCCGGTTTCGCCACGCGCATCGCCGCGCGGGCCGTCGCCGTTCCCTCGGCCGGGCCGTGGTTCAACTTCGAACGGCTGGCCTTGCGGGGCCTGCTGGCGGCGGCGGCCTGCTGCGCGGCCGCCATCGCCTACAACTTCGTCGAACTTTCGTCCGACCAGACCGACATCTACGCCACGGGAACCGCGGACGCGGTGATCGACCTGTTGGATATCTCCTGAGATGAACAAACCTTGGGTAGTGATCCTGGTGTTGATCGGCATCTTCGCCGCGGGCGGCGTGACCGGCGGCTTTGTGACTGCGCACATGTTCCGCGAAAAGATCACCAACCGTCCCGTGCCGGAGGAGTGGGCGCCCAGGCATATCAAGAGGCTGGTCGAACGTCTCAACCTGACCCCCGAGCAGACCGAACAGGTCGGGCCGATCGTGAAGCGCAACATGGAGCAGCTTGGCCGGCTGCGGAACCAGTCCATGACCGAAACCCGCGTGATCGTCGAAACGATGCAGCGCGAGATCACCGAAAAACTTACCCCGGAGCAACGCGTCAAATTCGAGCAATTCAACCGGGAAATACGGGAAAAAGTGGAGAGGGCCCGGCGCGAAAAAGGCGGCGCGGGCCGGCCTGGCGGACCGCCGCCACCGGAGAAAGACCGGACTCCCCTGGAAAAACCGAGCGGAACCTGACCGGGTCGGCGGCGCGAGAACGGTTCGGATGCTCGCAGGCGGCGGTATTTTCCGCCGCTTTTTATTTTAGTTGAAAGGGCAGGGGTGCGGCCTACGGTCCGCCTTGGCCAGGCGCCATGCATGGGCAGGCGCGTGAACCCCGCCAGGGCCGGAAGGCAGCAACGGTGACGACGTCCTCCCAGTGCCGTGGATTGCCTGGCCACTTTTTATTTTCGATTTTGGATTCTGGATTTTCGATTGCTCGCGGCGAACCCGGCAAGCGCGTCGAAAGTTAACATCAGGCTCGCCTTTCTGTTTTTCTGAACTCTGATTTCCGCCTTCGCGCATGTCCGGCTCCTATCAAGTCATCGCCCGCAAGTGGCGTCCGCAGACCTTCGACGATGTCGTCGGGCAGGATCATGTTGTACGGACCCTGAAGAACGCCATCGCGCGCAACCGCATTGCCCACGCCTATCTGCTGGTGGGCCCGCGCGGCACGGGCAAGACGAGCACAGCGCGCATTTTCGCCAAGGCCCTCAACGCCACCGGTGGCCCGAAAGCAGACTTTGACCCGGCGGATCCCATCGCCCTCTCCATCGCCGAGGGCCGCTGCCTCGATGTCATCGAGTTCGACGCCGCATCGAACACCCAGGTGGACAAGATCCGGGAGTTCATCATCGACACGGTTGCGTACGCGCCGGCCCAGGGCCGCTTCAAGGTCTACATCATCGACGAAGTGCACATGCTCTCGGCCGGGTCGTTCAACGCCCTGCTCAAGACCCTCGAGGAGCCGCCGGCGCACGTAAAGTTCATCTTTGCCACGACCGATCCGCAGAAGATGCCGGCCACGGTCATCTCGCGCTGCCAGCGGTTCGACCTGAAGCCAATTCCCACCGAACTGATCGTCCAGCGACTGAAGAAGATCGCCGCCAGCGAAAAGATCAAGGTGAGCGACGCCGCGCTCGGCAGCATCGCCCGCATGGCTGACGGCGGCATGCGCGACGCGCAGTCCATTTTCGACCAGATGATTTCATTCTGCGGCGCCGAGATCGGGGAAGCCGACGTGCTCGACGTCTACGGCCTGGTGTCGGCGGCGAAGATCGCCGAGCTCGGTGCGGCCCTGGCCGCCGGCAATCACAAGAAGATCGTGGCCCTCGTGGACGATTGCGACGAGAATGGCCGCGACCTTTATCGTCTGCTCGTGGATCTGCAGACGCACTTGCAGGGCGCCTTGCTCGACTCCATCGCCAAGGGGGGCAACAGCGAAGCGCTGGGAACGCCGATGACGACCGAGCAGCTCACGCGCCTGCTCGACGGATTGCGCGAGGGCGAGAATGCGGTGAAACACGGTCTTTCCGAGAAGGTGAATTTCGAGGTCGCGCTGCTCAAGGCCGTTGAAGCCAGCCGGGCGCGCGCGATCGACAGCCTGATCAAAGAGATCGCCACGCTGGCTGATGGCCTGCCGGCCGACGGCTCAAAAAAAAACGACTGACGCGGGCCTCTGACGCGCAGCGGACGGAGGAAGAATCGGTGGCGGCGGTCCATGACCGCCGGGAAGGCGAGGACGGCGGTCATAGACCGCCGCTACAGGATGCTCCCGATGCACCCGTGGGACCATCTTCCGAGGAAGAGGCGGCGTTTCTGGCGCAGGAACGTGAGATGGGGATCGTGACCCCGGCCTTGATGCACACCGAAAAGCCTCCGGAAGAGAAAGGCGATCTGCCGCCCATGGAGGATTTGGTGAAACGGATTCCGATGCCAGCGCGCGATTTGATCGAGGAGCTTTTTCGGGCCCGCTTCGTCACGGTGAAACGCATTCCGGAGTCGGCTCTGAAGTAGGCTGGGGCTGGCGTTGCCTGAGGTAGGGCGGACCGGCCCTGTATAGTCTCGGGTCAAGGGTAACAGGTGTACCGGGTTAAGGGTTACACATGGGATCGAAAGGGAGGAGTGAGTGATAGTGGCCTTTGGGGCGGGCGGTGGGAGTGGAGAGGTCGATC
>DATCRM010000021.1:0-6062 GCA_036568985.1 Lacunisphaera sp.
CAACCGACACCTGGCTTCCCGGACGTATTTTCACAAGACCGCGTCCGACATGGCGAACAGCGCCGGCCTCAAGCCCTTTTATTGGGACACGCCCGGCGGCTTCTTCGACTGGAGCAACGGCGCAATGCTGGATCCGGACAATGTGAACGCCATTACGGGCGGCGCCGCGCTCCCTCCCCCGCCGGGCGGCCTCTAAACGTTCCCCCTTCACCCGGCCGCAGGGCCGGGGAGTCCAAGGTTTGATCGTGGCGCCAGTCCGAGTCGGGCTGGCGCCACCTGCCTTTCGCCGATCAGGCCAGTGATCGGCGATCCACCTCCCTCTTTCCGGATCCTGATCGCCGTATTTTCCGCCGGCGGCGGATCCCCACCACCCAAGACTGCGGAAATGGTCACCTCAAAATACAATGAACCCATCGTACCTGTGTCTCTCCCCCAGAGAGCACGAACATATCCACCAGAATCCGCGGACAAAACCGCGACTCCTCAGTAAAATCATCGGGCTCGCGTGCCTCCTCCTCGCCCCCCTGACCGCGTTCGCCCAGCTTCCCACCCCGACGCGCGGCTGGAATCTCGGCAACACGCTGGAAGCCATCCCCAACGAGGGCGCATGGGGACCAGCGGCGACGCAGAACGTGATCAACGCAGTCGCGGCCGCCGGATTCAACACCGTGCGCATTCCCTGCGCATGGGGCGCGCACTCCAATCAGTCCACGCTGCAAATCGACCCGACCTACTTGGCGCGCGTCAAGCAGGTTGTCGATTGGTGCTACGCGAAGAACCTGTACGTGATCATCAACTGCCATTGGGACAAAGGCTGGCTGGACTACAACATCGACCCGACGCTGGCTCCCCCGGATGTCGTCGTGGATTCGGACTCGAGGGTGACCCAAAAGATGAACAGCTACTGGACGCAGATCGCGAACGCCTTCAACGGCTACGATAACAAGCTGCTCTTCGCCGGCGCCAACGAGCCGCCCGCGAAGTCTGCGGCGCAGATGTCCAAGCTGCTCTCCTACTATCAGACGTTCGTCAACGCGGTCCGAGCGACCGGCGGGAACAACAGTTCCCGCTGGCTCGTGGTGCAAGGACCCAGCACGGATATCGATCTCACGGACCAGCTGATGAACACGCTCCCGAACGATTCGGCGGCCGGTCGTCTCGCCGTGGAAGTCCACTACTACGCTCCTTTTCAATTCTGCCTGATGGAAACGGATGCGTCTTGGGGAAACATGTTTTATTTCTGGGGCCAGGGCTACCACTCCTCGACCTTGGCCAACCGCAACTCCACCTGGGGCGAGGAAGCCTATCTGGACGCGGAGTTCGAGAAGATGCGGGTCAAGTTCATCAGCCGGGGAATCCCGGTGATCATAGGCGAGTTCGCCGCCATGAAACGCTCGACCGCCGATTATCCCGACGTGAGCGGCACCGAACTGCTCCGGCACTACGCTTCGCACACCTACTTCCACCAATACACCATGGACGCCGCGGCGCGCAAAGGCCTCAAGCCGATCTATTGGGACACGCCGGGTGGCGATTTCGATTGGACCACCGGTGCGGTCGGCGACCCTGACAATGTCCGTGCGTTGACTGGCGGCGCGGCGCTCCCGCCCCCGGGCGGTGGCGGCATTGTCGCCAACGGCATCTATAAGATCGTCGCCCGCCACAGCGGCAAGGCCCTGGAGGTCGCCGGGCTGGGAAGAACCGATGGCAGCAACGTGCAACAGTGGGGCTATTGGTGGGGAGATAGCCAGAAATGGACGCTCATGCACCTCGGTAACAACCAATACAAAATCATCGGACTGCAGAGCGGCAAAGCCCTTGACGTCTCGGGCGGCCAAAGCGGCAACGGCGCCAACGTTCAAATCTGGACCTATCTCGGCGGTGGCAATCAGATCTGGACCATCTCGGCGACCAGCGGCGGATATTATCGCCTGACTCCGACTCACGCGCCGAGCATGTGCCTGGATGTTGACGGATCGCAATGGGCCAACGACGGAGCCAATGTGCAGATCTGGCAGTATCTGGGTGGCACCAACCAACAGTGGACCTTCCAGGCGCCGTGAGGCATCTGTCCCGTTCTTGATCGAAGGCGCGCTGCGAGTGCAGCGCGCCTTTTTGCTTACCTGCATTGGGAAAACCTCATCGCTCCTGTAGGAGTCCACGGATAGCGGACGGAGCGCCGTCGCATTCGAACCCGGCGTCGCCTGAAAAGCGTAACATGTTTTTGCAACGGAGAGCCGGGACGAATCTCTGCTACAGCGTTTTAAATAACTCGTAGCCGGACCACTCACGAAAAACGCGAAGCTCCTGCTCGGAAGCTGAGAGGCTACACCCTAAGTTGAACCGCTCTAACGCGACCGTTCGACCCCACCGTTGGCGAGGACCGGCCGCCTTGGATTCAACGCTGGCCAGACAAGCCCGGTCGTGCCACCTGTGTCCGGATACGCGGACGAGATCGTCCCACTTTGCCATGAAATTACTCCCTGCTGCCCTGCTGCTTGTCGCCGCCCTCGGGGCGCGCGGCGGCGAACTGACCATCGACGCCACCAAGCCGGCCGGCCGGGTGAGCCCCCGGCTTTACGGCCTCATGACCGAGGAGATCAACTACTCCTACGACGGCGGTCTGTATGCCGAGCTCGTGCGCAACCGCGCCTTTCTCGACCATCCGGATACGCCGGTGAACTGGTCCGTCGTGACGGATGAGGCCAGCGCCGCGACGATGTCACTCGACAAGACCCAGCCGCTGAACGCCGCGATTCCGGTGAGCCTGCGGTTCGAGGTGACCAAGCTCGGCGCGCGGCAGCGCGCCGGTTTCGCGAACACCGGTTACTGGGGCATTCCGGTGCAACCGAACACCCGCTATCGCGCCTCGTTCCACGCGAAGGCCCCGGGCTACACCGGACGCGTGCTGCTCTCCATCGAGAGCGAGGACGGCCGGACGGTCTACGCCTCGGGTGTGACCCAAGGCCCCGGCCCGGACTGGCAGCGGATCGAACTGGTCCTGAAAACCGGCGACGTCGCCCCGACCACCCAAGCGCGCCTGGTCGTGCGCCTCGACCAGCCAGGCACGGCGTGGTTCAGCCTGGTCTCGCTGTTTCCGCCGACTTGGAACGACCGTCCCAACGGTCTGCGCAAGGACCTCATGCAGATCCTGGTCGACATGCACCCGAAGTTCCTGCGTTTCCCGGGCGGGAATTATCTCGAGGGCAATAAAATCGCCGAACGTTTCCCGTGGCAGAAAACGCTCGGCCCCATTGAAGACCGCCCCGGCCACCCCTCTCCGTGGGGCTACCGTTCGACCGATGGCATGGGTCTGCTGGAGTTTCTCCTCTGGTGCGAAGACCTGAAGGCCGAGCCGGTGCTGGGCGTGTTCGCCGGTTACGCGCTCCAAGGCGAATACATCAAGCCCGGACCGGATCTGGAGCCCTTCGTGCAGGAGGCGCTGGACGAAATTGAATACGTCATCGGCGACGTCCACACGACCTGGGGCGCGCGCCGGGCCAGGGACGGGCACCCGGCGCCGTTCAACCTGACTTACGTCGAGATCGGCAACGAGGACTTCTTCGACAAGTCGAATTCCTACGATGGCCGCTATGCGCAGTTCCACGACGCCATCAAGGCCAGGTATCCCCAACTCAAACTGATTACGAGCACGCCGTGGGCGAAGCACGAAGGCCGCAAACCGGACTCCGCGGACTGGCACGACTACAGCGCTGCGGATGATTTCGTGAAAAAATCGCCCGCCTACGGCGCGGACATGAACCGCAGCGGACCGGAGGTTTTCGTCGGTGAATGGGCTGCCCACGAAGACGCCTCGGTGCGGCCCTGGGATGCCGCGGCGAAGAAACTGCCCCCGACACCATCGATGAAGGCCGCGATTGGCGACGCCGTGTTCATGGCGGCGATGGAACGGAATACGGACATCATCAAGATGCACTGCTATGCGCCGCTGCTGGCGAATGTGAATCCCGGCGGCTATCAATGGCGGCCAAACCTGATCGGCTACGACGCGATTTCGTCCTTCGGTTCGCCGAGTTACTACGCTTTCCAGATGTTTAGCGGAAATCTGGGCGACGAACTCCTGACGGTCACGCCCGCCGGAACCAGCCCCACCGACATTCAGGGCTGCGCCACACGCGACAGCAAAACCGGCGAGATCTTCGTCAAGCTGGTGAATCCGAATCTCACTCCGCAGTCGCTGCCAATCGTCATCAAGGGCGTCACCTCGTTCAAACCGAAGGCCTCGGTGATCACGCTTTCGGCCAATCCGGAAGACACCAATTCCATCCGCCGCCCGAAAAACGTCGTCCCCGTCACGACGACTGTGAGCGGAATCAAGCCGGGTTTCACGTACACGATGCCGCCCCACAGCATCGTGGTCCTCAGGCTGAAGACGCGGTAGCCCTCATCGCACGAAGGGACGCACCGCGCTCGGCTGCGTTTGAACCGTGGCGATCGCCGTTTCGAGCCCTTCGGCGGTGGCGGTCAGCTTGAGATCACCGGAGGTCCGCGTGGACTGAATGATGACCTGCGCCAGGCCGTTGAACAGGCTCCGCGACCACGGCACGGGCTTGGACGGCAAGGCGATCTCCACCGTCACGGCCGGATTCAAACCACCCCGACCGCCGCCGTTTCGGCAGAACACCGCGATGACATTGTCGCCCGCACGGAGGAATTTCGAGATGTCGTAGGCTGGCGCGGCGTTCCACTCATGGGTTTCGCCGAGATATTGGCCGTTGACGAAATACCACCCTTCATCGTCACAACCAGAGAATCCGACCTGGGCGCCACCGCCTTCCAAGTCCTCTGCCGTCACCGTGAAATGGGCGCGGTAAACCGCCGTGACATTATCGCCCTCGATCGAACGCAGCCAGCCGGCGCCCGACCCTGCCAACGCGTTCCAACCCGAATCATCAAAACCAACCGCGTATTCGGGAAGCGGTCTGTCACCGGCATCGAAGCCGGCTTGTTTCCACCGCCAGGAATCCAGCGCGACCGTGCGCGTGCGCACCGGAGGGACAAAAGTGTCCGGCTCGTGGCAGCTCGGATCGCCGTTGCCGACGCCGATGATTTTTCCCGGACCATCGAGGTTGAAATTGATCTTGTTCTGCGCCACCGGCACCAGCCGGCCTTGTGCATCGTAAGCGGCCACCTTGAACACCGCCACGTCCTCACCATCGGCGTTGATCGTCTTGCGATCAGGCGTCAGCTCGAGCCGGGTCGCCTCGCCGGTCGTCTCGACCTTCGTCTCGGCGATGACTCTGCCGCCCGCATCAAAGCCCTTGGCGCTCAGCGTGCCCGGCGCATATTTCACCTGCCAGGTCAGCTTGGAGTTCGGCTTCATGGTTTTCCGGCCGAGCGACGCGCCGTTCAGGAAGAGCTCCACTTCCCGGCAGTTGCTCAGGGCATCCACGCGAAACTCATGACCCTCGCGACCCGGCCAGTTCCAGTGCGGCATCAGGTGCAGCACGACCTCCTGCGTCCACCAGGCCCTGTAGTAATAATAGTTATCCTTCGGGAAGCCGCACATGTCGAGGATGCCAAAGTGCGAGTTGATGTTCGGCCAGCGGTAGGGCGTGGGCTCGCCGCGATAGTCGAAACCGGTCCAGACGAACCCGCCGGAAAGCCACGCGCGGTCGGCGAACCAGCTCCACCAGGTCTCGGCGCTCGTCACCCAGCGGTGAGGAGGCTCGTCGTAGGCGGCCACATGGCCGCGCTCCGGGTTGCTCTCGTAGATGCCGCGCGTGCCCGTCGTGCTGCCCTGCTCCGTGCCGACGTTGGCCTGCCGCGGATGCTTGGCGTGATACGTGTCCATGTCCGGGCCGGGATGATAATTCCAGCCGCGCACCTCGATGACACTGTTGATGCCGCCGACAGTGTCACCCTGCGGCGCGGGATAGGTGACGGGCCGCGTCGGATCAAGGCGGTGAACGTAGTTCTGCATCGAGCGCGCGGTGTTGCGGCCTTGATCGTTCGATTCCACGTTGCCCTCCTCGTTGCAGACGCTCCAGATGATAATGCTCGGATGATTGCGGTCGCGACGGATCATCACGTCCCACTTG
>DATCRM010000022.1:0-2339 GCA_036568985.1 Lacunisphaera sp.
TGCCAATTTTTCTGGATCGTCACTGTTTCACCCATACAGGCCAGTCGATTTGAAAATTCAAATACTGGCGTTGGAGAAAGGCCGCAGACCAAACCCGCGGCTTCTTGCAAAAAGCATCGCGGGCGCCGATGCGCCCGCAACTCGTAGAAATCAAACGCGCCGACGCTTGCGGGGACGGCAACCGTTGTGCGGGATCGTGGTCACGTCGCGGATCGAGGTGACGGTGAAGCCCGCGGCCTGCAGCGCGCGGAGCGCCGACTCACGGCCCGAACCGGGGCCGGCGACTTCGACTTCGAGCGTGCGCATGCCGTGTTCCTGGGCCTTCTTGGACACGTCCTCAGCGGCGACCTGCGCAGCATAGGGGGTCGACTTGCGCGAGCCCTTGAAGCCCATCGTGCCGGCGGAGGACCAGGCAATGGTGTTGCCCTGCGCGTCGGTGATGGTGATGGTCGTGTTGTTGAAGGACGAGTTCACGTGCGCGACGCCGGAGGCGATGTTCTTGCGCTCACGACGACGAACGCGGGTGGCTTCCTTGCCCATAGAGTACCTTTCCTGAAGATCTCAAACGCCGCCGTAATGCCAGCGGCTACACCTGTGGAACGAAAGGCGCGTGGCGAAAGGGTTTCCCCTATCGCCACACGCCGCGATTGGAATAGAAAACTTACTTCTTCTTGCCGGCGATCGCCTTGGCCGGGCCCTTGCGCGTACGCGCATTGGTGTGGGTGCGCTGACCGCGCACAGGCAGACCGCGGCGATGACGCAGGCCGCGATAGCAGCCGAGGTCCATCAGACGCTTGATGTTGATACCGACCTCACGACGCAGGTCGCCCTCGACCAGGTAGTCGCGGTCGATCACTTCGCGGATCTGGAGCACTTCGGCGTCGCTGAGCTGATTGACGCGACGATCCTCGGGGATCTTCACCTTTTCGAGGATCTCACCAGCGATCTTCTGGCCGATGCCATGGATGTACTGGAGCGCGATCAGCACGCGCTTGTTGGTCGGAATGTTCACGCCGGCAATACGGGCCACGGCCTTCTCTCCTGTTGCCGATCCCTCGTCAGGAATCGGGCTTTAAGTGCTTATGTTTCTCGGGCAGGTGTTCACAAACGCGAACACGACGCCCACCCCTGGTCTTCCTGGGGCCCGGCATCGTTTGAAACTATCCGACTTGGATGCGGGGCTTATTAAGGGATTCAGGGGGCTTTCGTCAACCGCCGCTAGCGCTTGGCTCGCTTTTTCGTGACCTTTTTTGCGGCCTTTTTGGCACCCTTTTTGACTGCCGTCTTGGCGGCCTTTTTGACCGATTTCCTGACAGTCTTCTTGGCTGCCTTCTTCGGACCCTTTTTGGCGCCCTTCACGGTCTTTTTGGCGGATTTGGCCGATTTGGCAGACTTTTTGGCTGATTTCGCCGAGTTTTTGGCCGCTTTCTTGGCCGCCTTGGCCTTCTTCACCGCCCCCGCCCTGGCGGTGCTCTTGGCGTGGGTCTTGGCGTGGGTCTTGGGCTCAACCGCGCCCAGCGCCAGCAGCTGGCGGTGAATGGCACGGGTGACCTCGTCGATGGCCATCATGCCGTCGATGGTCGAGAGCTTCCGGCGCTCGGAATAGTAGTGAATCAGCGGTTCCGTCTGGCTGCGGTAGCTGGCGAGCCGCTTGGTCAGGACCTCCGGGGTATCGTCGAGGCGGACCTCCTCCCCGCGCTCCCGCATCTGGGCAACGCGAGTCTCGACGCGACTCAGCAGCGCGCTCTCGTTGACGCGGAGCTCGATCACGGCGTCGAGCTTGAGGTGCTTGTGCCGCAGCAGATTGTCCAGCGCCTCGGCCTGCGGCACGGTGCGCGGGAAACCGTCGAGGATGAAGCCGTGCTTGGCGTCCGGCTGGTCGATGCGATCCGAGATGATTCCCACCACGACGTCGTCAGGGACGAGCCCACCGCTCGCCATGATCTCCTTGGCCTTCAGGCCGACGGGCGTGCCGGCCGCGACAGCTGCACGCAACATCTCGCCGGTCGAGAGCTGGACGATGCCATAGCGCTGCACCAGCAGCTGCGCCTGGGTCCCCTTGCCCGACCCCGGCGGTCCCAGAAGTATAATTCTCATCGGCGTACGCCCCCCATTCGGTGAGCGATATCTCGCGCACCCGTGTTTGATACTTCAGTAACAGTGCAAATCATAATCAGCGCCGCACCGCTACCCATATCATAGGGGAGCAAATGCCCGGACGCCAAGAAGGCCTTTGAAATCAGGGATTGCGCTGCAGTGAGAGCAGCTCTGCCGGATGACCGAACGACCGGACTGATCGGCTCGGTGGATGCCGCGCATCACTTACGCGGCGAATCCGC
>DATCRM010000023.1:0-3002 GCA_036568985.1 Lacunisphaera sp.
AGGTCGTCCCGCGGATGCGGTTCGGTGTAACCCAGTTCGCGCGCCGTGCGCACCGCGGCGGACAGCGCCTTGCCCTGTGCGAGTTGGTCGCAGAGGTAACCGAGCGTCCCGGAAAACGCTCCCTCGATTGTGATCACGTGATCGCCGGTGCGGACAAGATTCTTGAGCGTCTCGATGACGGGCAACGCCGCGCCGACGGTGGTTTCGTAGTGGTAGGCGCGGAAATGCCGGCGAGCCTGACCGAGCAATTCGTCGCGCTCTGATTGCGGCAGCGCGAGCGGCTGCTTGTTCGCCGAGACGACGTTTACGCTGTGACTGAAAGCCGCACGGTAGAGCTTGTCCATGCCGGGCGCAGCCGAGCAATCCACGAGCACCGGATTCGGCAGGCGCGAAAGCGGGCCAAGCAGGGAAATCACATCCTTCACCGCCTTGCCTTCCTCCAACGCGGATTTCTGCAGCTCGATCGCCTTGTCTGTCGAAAGACCCAGCGGATCGAACAACACACCGCCGCTCGAGCCGATACCCACGAGCCGCACCTGCACGTCGTGTTCGCGATCCAGCGCCTTGTTCTGCTGGTCGATCTGTTTGATGAGGGAACCGCCGACCACGCCTTTGCCGAGCAGCAGAACGCTGATGACCGTGTGCGAGAGATTGAAAGCCCCATGCACGGTGCGCACGGCCGTGGCGGTCTGGTCGGCGTCGACGACGCAGGAGATGCTGCGGGAAGACGCGCCCTGGGCCACGGCGCGGACCGAGATGCCGGCCTCGCCGATCGCGTTGAGGAACTTACCGGCGACGTTGGGCCGCTTGCCCATGTTTTCGCCCACGAGGCTGACCAGGGAAACGGGCGACAGAATCGGCTCGATGCGCAGGTCGCCGGTCTGGATCTCGGGTGCCAACGCCTCGCCGATGCTCTGCTTGGCGCGCGCCTCATCCATTTCGGGAATGACCACGGAGAAGGACTGCCCGAGCGTTGATTCGGTGGTGAGCCATACCCGCACTCCGGCCTCGCCCAAGGCGGCGAGGATGCGGCCGCCGAGCGGCTTGCTGATGCCTGTGCGACGCGATTGCACGCCGAGCAGCGCGAGCCGTTCCAGGCTCGTTACGCAAGTCGGGCGGTTTGGGTCGGGGTTGCCGGTCGCATCGATGCGCGTGCCGGGAGCTTCGGGTTGCGTCGTGCTCCGGATGACCAGCGCGGCGCCGCATTCGCGAAGCGGAATGATCGTACGCGGGTGAAACATCCGGGTGCCGAAATATGCCAGCTCCAGCGCCTCGTCGTAGGACAACCGGTCGACGGGCGAGGCTTCGCGCACGAGCGCGGGGTCGGCCGTCATTACGCCAAGCACATCGGTCCAGACGGTGACGGCGGTCGCCTTGAGCAGACCGGCGACCAAGGTCGCGGTGTAATCGGAGCCATTGCGTCCGAGGGTGGTCGTGTGGCCTTCCTTGGTGCGGCCGATGAAACCGGTGATCACGGGCACCTGACCAACCAGCTTGGGCAACAGCGTGGCAAACTTCTCGGCGGTCGCCGCCTTGTCCACGGTCGCCGCCCCGTGGTTGCCATCGGTCACAACGAAATCCCGGGCGTCCACCGGCAGGGCGGGCACGTTGCGCTCTTGGAGCGCGCGGGAGACCACGGCAATGGAGATGCGTTCTCCCACCGATATGATCGAGTCGAGCGTGCGCGGCGAGCACTCGCGGGTCAGCTCGATACCGGAAAGCAAACGCTCGACCGGGGTCAGAATTTCATCGAGCTCGTGCTTGAAACCTTTCTGACCCTGGCTGTTGAGGACCGTGCGGGCCGTGGCGGAGGCCAGTTCCCGCGCCTGGCCGAGTTCGCGGCGGGCCTGGCTGATGTTGCCCTCTTCGGCCGAGCGGGCGCAGAGGATGAGCCAGTCGGTGCTGTCACCCAGCGCGGACACGACGACCGACAGCGGTCGCGGTCCGGCCGCGATCAATTCCAGCACCTTGGGTAGACGCCCGGAAGTGCCGAGGGAGGAACCGCCGAATTTGTAGACTTGCCAGCCTTCGCTCATGATTTTGGGGCCTGCAGTTGCAGGGCGCGATCAAGGATAGGCCCGAGTGTCTCCCACTCCATCAAAAACGCATCGTGACCGTGGATGCTGCGCAGCGTGGCGCGCTCGACCCGTGCGCCCGCCCGGCGAAGATGCTCCGTCAAAACGTCGGCTTGGGCGGGCGTGAAGAGCTGGTCGGTGTCGATATCCACGACGAGGGTCGAGGCATGCACCCGGCTGATCGCCGGCACGCTGTCCCCCGCCAACGGTTGCAGCAAATCGTGATGATCCATCGCCGCCAGCTGCAGCTCGTAAGATTGCGCGGCGAACCGGTTCCGCAGCTTCGCGCCCTGGTGCTCAAGGTAGCTCTGCACCGGGTAACCGTTGTCGGCCGAAACGGCCAGCGCGGGCCGCGGCTGACGTGCATCGAGTCCGGGCTCGGCGCGGTACGTGAGAATGGCAAGCTGGCGGGCGATCTCGAGGCCGCGGCCGATGTTGTTGGGATAACCGGGATCGAGCCGCAGGATCTGGCGGGCCACGTGATTCCAACCCACGACCCACGCGCTCGCGGCCACGCTGGTGGCGAGCGGGAGAATGCGCTCGAACCGGGCCGGCGCCAGGGCCGCAAGCGCGAGCGTGACCATGCCGCCAAGAGAGCCACCGGTCGTGAGGTGGACTTTGCCGATACCAAGCTTGTCGAGCGCCAGCAGGAGCGCGCGAGAGATGTCGAGGCAGGTCAGGTCCAGGTTCTTGTCGACCGGAAACCCTTCCACCCCGGGGCCGCTGCTGCCGTAGCACGATCCGAGATTGTTGAAACACACGATCCGGTAACGATCCGGATCACTACCGAATCGTGTGTTTCAACAATCTCGGGTCGTGCTACGGCAGCAGCGGTCCCGGGGTGGAAGGGTTTCCGGCCGACAAGAACCTGGACCTGACCTGCCTCGACATCTCTCGCGCGCTCCTGCTGGCGCTCGACAAGCTTGG
>DATCRM010000024.1:0-8812 GCA_036568985.1 Lacunisphaera sp.
TTCCCCGCAACTGCTGCTGCTCGACGAGCCCACCGCCGGCGTCGACCCGAAGGCGCGCCGCGATTTTTGGGATGAAATCCATCATCTCGCCGCCGACGGCCTCACGGTCCTGATCACCACGCACTACATGGACGAGGCCGAACGCTGCCATCGTCTCGCCTACCTCGCCTACGGTAATCTGCTCACCCGCGGCACGCTCGCCGATGTGCTGTCCGCCGCGCAACTCACCACGTGGAGCGTCAGCGGTCCCGGCCTGCCTACGATGGCCGCCGCCCTGCGGGGCCGCCCGGGCGTCGAGCAGGTCGTCGCTTTTGGCAACACGCTCCACGTCAGCGGCCACGACCCGGCGCGGCTCGAAGCCGCCCTCACTGCCGCGCGGGAAGGCGGCCACGATTGCCGCCTCATCAAGTCCAGCCTAGAGGACGTGTTCATCAGCCTGATGGAACGCGCGGAGGACAATTTCAAATGAGACGTTTCACCTTCCACCGCCTCTGGGCGATCGTGCTCAAGGAATTCATCCAGATGAAACGCGATCGCGTGACCTTCGGGATGATGGTCGGCATCCCTCTGTTGCAGCTCACGCTTTTCGGCTTCGCCATCAATACCGATCCGAAGCACCTGCCCGCCGCCATCCGGGCCGCCGACCAGGGTCCCTTCGCGCGCACCCTGGTTGCCGCATTGAAGAACAGCGGCTATTTTTCCCTCGTGCGCGAGGCCGCCACCGAGAGTGAAGCGCATCGCATGCTCCAGCTCGGCGAGGTGCAATTTGTCATCAACATCCCGGAGGATTTCACCCGCCTGCTCCTGCGCGGCGAACGTCCCACCGTGCTGGTCGAAGCCGATGCCACCGATCCCGCCGCCGTGGGTCCGGCGGTCTCCGCAACCCGCGCCCTGGCCGACAGCGTCTTCAACCGCGATCTGCCCGGCCCGCTCATGCGCCTGCAAGCGCGGCCTGGCCCCGTGAATTTCCAGGTTCATGCCCACTACAATCCCGAGAACATCACCCAATACAATGTCGTGCCCGGCCTCCTGGGCGTGGTGCTCACCATGACCATGGTGATCATCACGGCGCTGGCTATCACCCGCGAACGCGAGCGCGGCACGATGGAAAACCTGCTGGCCACGCCCGTGCGACCGTTCGAGGTCATGGTCGGCAAGATTCTTCCTTACATCATGGTCGGCTATGTGCAGGTGACTCTGATCCTGCTGGCCGCGAAATTCCTCTTCAACGTGCCGATGGTCGGCAACGTGGCCCTGCTCTATGTGGTCGCGTTTTTCTTCATCGCCGCGAACCTCGCCATGGGCATCACCTTCTCGACCCTGGCGAAGAACCAGCTCCAAGCCGTCCAGATGGCTTTCTTCTTCTTCCTGCCTTCGCTTTTGCTCTCGGGTTTCATGTTTCCGTTCCGCGGCATGCCGGACTGGGCGCAATGGCTCGGTTCCTGCCTGCCGCTTACCCACTTCCTGCGCATCGTGCGCGGGATCCTGCTCAAGGGCAACGGCCCCGCGGAGATCGTCACGCATCTCTGGCCGTTGCTGTTGTTCCTCGGCGCCGCGATGACCGTGGGCGTGAAACGCTACCGGCAGACGCTGGATTGAGGCGGTAGGGCGCGGACTCCGCTCCGCGCCACGGTGGCTGTAGGGCGGGATCGCTGATCCCGCCTTGCTCGCAGCGGGGTTCGGAGACCCCGCCCTACAGTTTCTTCTCCGCCGGCGTAACCATGCGCACCGTCTGCGTCGGGAAGGCGAACGCCAGGCCGCGCGCTTCGATGGCGCGCATGATGGCGAGGTTCAACCGCTGGCGCAGCGCCATGTGCTTCACGAAATCCGCGTCCTTGGTCACATAGACCACCCAGAGATCGAGCGAGGAGGCGTTGAAATCCCGGAAATAAACGTGGGTCTCGTTGGTGTTCACCTCGGGCTCGGCATTGATCAGCTTCCGGATATCGGCCACGATCGCCTCAAGGTCGGCCGGGGTGGCATCGTACGTGAGGGCGAGCACCTGCTCGACCCGGCGGGCGACAAAGCGCGAGTTGTTGATGATGGGCTCGGCCGCGACGACCTTGTTGGGAATGACGATGAGATTCCGGCCGGGCGTCCGCAGTTTGGTCGAACGGAGGCCGATGTCCTCCACCGTTCCTTCATTCGATCCAATCTTCACCGCCTCGCCCAGCTTGAAGGGCTGGTCGATGGCCACGACGATCGAACCGAAGAGGTTCGCAATGGTGTCCTGCGCAGCGAGGGCGAATGCCAGTCCGCCGATACCCAGACCGGCGAGAAAGGTCTTCACCTCGAAGCCGAGGCTCTGGGCCGTCAACAAAACGCCAAAGACCACGAACACGGCCACCAGCGTCTTTTTGATCCAGGGCATGAACGCCGCGACCCCCATCTGCCGCCGCACGGCGATCTCCTGGGCGTGCTCCAACACCGCACTGAACGCGCGCAGCAGTCCCCAGAACAGGACGAGCGAAAAGGCGACGGTGGTGCCATAACCCACCGTCCGGTCGGTGGTCTCGGACAGCTTCAGCACCTTCAGGGCGCTGAAAATGCCCACCAGCATGATGAAGGTCGCCACCGGGGCCTCGAGCGCCGGAAAGAGTTTGTCGTCGAGCGTGGTCGTGGTGCGCGCCGCCAGCTTCTTGAGCTGGATGAAAATGATGGTCGTCACGACCCGCCGCAGCAACATGGCCGCCACGAGGAAGACGGCGGCGATGCCGAAGTGGGCAATCGTGTTCTCGCTGCTGCGCACATCGAAGAGTTCCAGGACTCCATCCACGAGATGCTCCAGAAAATCAGGCGCAGGCGGCACCTTGTTGGTGGCCACCGCAGCGGCCGCCGCAGTGGTATTAGCCTGCTGCTCCGTGGCGGGCGGCGGCGGCGTCGGTGTGGTCGATTGCGCCAGACCGGTGAGCGCGAGGATCGTCAGAAGAAAAAGGGTGCGAACAAGCTTCATGGCAACGGGTCACTCAACGACCCGTTGTCACCTTGTCAAAGTTTTCGCAGGCGCGACCCGTCTACAAATAACCCCGGGGTATTCCACCCACTCCCCGCTTGCCCCGGTCGCGCCGGCCGGCCCAGACTCCGCCGCTCATGATTCTCCCGCTCGCCCTGTTCAGCTCCATGCCCTGGTGGGCCTGGGCCGGTTTTCTGGCCTTCATCGCGATCATGCTCGCGCTCGATCTGGGCGTGTTCAACCGCAAGGCCCATGAAGTCACCCTGAAGGAAGCGCTCGCCTGGTGCGCGGTGTGGTTCGGCCTGGCGATGGCTTTCAATCTGCTCGTCTCGTTGAAAATGGGCCAGCAGGCCGGCCTCGAGTTTTTCACCGGCTACATCGTCGAGATGTGCCTGAGCGTGGACAATGTTTTCGTCTTCATCGTGGTGTTCCAGTATTTCCGCGTGGAGCCGCGACACCAGCATCGCGTCCTGTTCTGGGGCATCCTGGGGGCCGTGATCATGCGGGCGCTCTTCATCTTCGCCGGCATCAGCCTGATCAACGCCTTCCACTGGATTATCTACGTGTTCGGCGCCTTCCTCGTCTACACCGGCATCAAGCTGGCCATTCCAAAACAGGAAGACGGGTTCGCCCCCGAAAAGAACCCGGCGGTGAAACTCGCCCGCCGTTTCGTGCCGGTGACGAACCATTTCGAGGGCGGACATTTCTTCACGCACGTTCACGGCAAATTGCACGCCACGCCGCTGTTCATCGTGCTCGTGGTCGTGGAGACGACCGACGTGATGTTCGCGCTCGATTCCATCCCCGCGGTGATCGCGATTACCCGCAATGAGTTCATCGTTTTCACGTCCAACATCTTTGCGATCCTTGGCCTGCGGTCGCTGTATTTCGCGGTGTCCGGTGTGATGAAACTCTTCCGCTTTCTCAACATCGGGCTGGCCATCATTCTGGTCTTCGTGGGCCTGAAGATGATCGTTTCGCATTACTACCCGATCGATATCCGCATTTCCCTCGGCATCATCGGAACGGTGCTGGCCGCTTCGATCCTTGCCTCGGTACTGATCCCGGCGACGCGAAAGGAAGACTGAAGGGGGGCCGCGCCTGAAGGAGGAGCCCCGCCTCCGTCTTTCGCCAGAGCTATAGACAGCAGACCGGGCGGGCTCCCGCCCGATAGGAAGCGCAGCCCAGTCAACCTGCCCGGAGGTCGGGTTCCACCAAGCCGGCCCGCCAAAAAAGAAACCGCCGGGGCCTGTAAACAGGCTCCCGGCGATTGACCCGCCCAAGGCGGGCACATCTACCCGGCGGCCTACCCCTAAGCCGCCGAATTGATTGAGTTGTCGGAAGCTTATCCCATGCCGAAATCGGATGGAGTTTGCTTTGGACCGGAATTTTCTCAGTTCACGGCAATCTTGCGTGGCTTGACGGCCTCTGACTTGGGCAGCGACACCCGCAAGACACCCTCTTTGAGCTCGGCCACGATCTTGTCGGTATCGACGGTGTTGTCGTGCTCCAAAACGAGTTCGTAGGGCGCGTCCACGGATTCGCGATAAACCGCGGTCCAACCCTCGGGCTTCTGCCACGAGCGTCGACCTCGAATTGTAATCTGGCCCTCTTCGGCCGTAACCTCGAGGCCGTCCTTGGTCACACCCGGCAACTGGGCGGTCAGGCCCCAAGCGTCGTCATTTTCCGTAAGCTCGTAAGCGGGCTTGACGGTGAATTCGTTTTCCGTGGCGACCTGCCCGTCAAGCGATCGACGGGCGAATGGGCGGGAGAGACGCGGAACGATTTGGTTGAAGAGACTCATGGTGATATCCTCCTTGCTGGTTAAGAGTGTTAGTTGACGGTGATGGCGATCTTGCGCGGCTTGGCCTGTTCCTGCTTGGGCAGCGTGACGGTCAACACGCCGTTCTCGTAAGCGGCGGCGACCTTGTCGGCCTGCACGGCCTCGGGAATGGCGACCGAACGACTGAGGCTGAACGATTCCTCGCCCTGCTTGCGCGAGGCGTTGATGTTCAGGTAGCCATCGACCATCTCGATATTAATGTTGTCGCGGCTCACGCCCGGGAGCTCGGCGCGGACGTAGGTGTTGTCCTTGTCCTCATAGAGATCGATCGGGAAACGCGGGGCGAGGGCCGGCGCGGCGAAATCGCCCAAGGCGGAGCCAAACAGCCGGTCGATTTCCGACTCCAAGCTGCTCCAAGGGCTGCGGTTCGCGAGCGACGGAAGCTGGCTCGCACTGCGCGGGTAGGTGTAACGAATGATACGGTTCATGGTTTGTCCTTTGGTTGGTTGTTTAAACTGTGTGCCATCGCCTTTGCAGGGCTCATGCCCGGTGCCGCGTCCATGCAACCTGCGAAAAATCCGCCACTTGCTGCGCGGTCGCACACCGGCAGTGGGAAATTTCGCCCCGCTGTGCGACTGTGCGCCGGGAAAGTCCGTCACGCCCGCGCTTTTTCCGTGGCTACTCCCCGGGACGTGGCTTGAATCAACCCTCTGCCCATGACCTTCGACTTCGATACCGTGATCGACCGCGCCCACAGCGACAGCCGCAAGTGGCGCAAGTATGCCGGCCGCGACATCCTACCGCTATGGGTGGCCGACATGGATTTTGCCGCCCCGCCGGCCGTCATCGCCGCGTTGCACCGCCGCGTGGACCACGGGGTCTTCGGCTACGCGGGCCCGCTGCCTTCGCTCACGGAGGCTGTCGTCACTTATTGCGCCACCCACTACGGCTGGAAAATCGAGTCCAACTGGATCGTGTGGATCCCCGGTCTGGTTACGGGGTTGAACCTCGCGGCCGCCGCCTTCGGTGAGGACGGCGACGCAGTGCTCACCGCCACGCCGATCTACCCGCCCTTCATGAGCGCGCCCAAGAACCAGGTGCGGGAACCGGTGATGGTGCCGCTCGTGCCGCGATCCGACGGCCGATACGAATTCGACTGGCCCGCCATGGAGCGTGCCGTGACGCCGCGCACAAAGGTCTTTTTTCTTTGCAACCCTCATAACCCGGTCGGCCGCGTCTTCACGCGCGCGGAGCTGGAGCTGGTCGCCGCGTTCTGCGCCCGGCACAATCTCGTCCTTATTTCCGACGACATCCATTGCGATCTCATTCTCGACGACCTGCCGCACATCCCCGTCGCCACCCTCTCGGCCGAAGCCGCGGCTCGAACCGTTACGCTGCTGGCCCCAAGCAAGACCTACAACATCGCCGGCCTCGCCTGTTCGCTCGCCGTCATTCCCGACGCCAAGCTCCGCTCGCAATTCGTCCGGGCCATGGCCGGCATCGTGCCGGAAATGAGCCCGCTCGGGTACGCCGCCTGCGAGGCCGCCTTCCGCGACAGCGAGCCGTGGCGTCAGGCGCTTCTCGCTTACCTGCGGGGCAACCGTGATTTCATCGCGGCTTTCCTCAAGGAACACCTGCCGATGATCAAGATGACGCCCTGCGAGGCCACCTACCTCGCCTGGCTCGATGTGTCCGCGCTCGCATTGAAGGATCCGGGCTATTTCTTCGAACAACACGGCGTCGGCCTGGCCGATGGCGCGCAGTACGGCGTGCCTCCCGGCCAGTTCGTGCGACTCAACTTCGGGTGCCCGCGCAGGACCCTCGTTGAGGCCCTGCGGCGCATGCAGCGCGCCGTGGCTGCCCGCTGATCACTTCCCGCATGCGCATCGGGCCCTACGAGCTGTCGTCGAATCTCTTTCTCTCGCCGCTGGCGGGTTACACGAACCTGCCCTTCCGGCTGGTCGTGCGCGAGATTGGCGGACTCGACTGGACCACCACCGATCTCGTCAACGCCCGCTCGCTGCTCGAAAAAAATCCGCGCGGTTTGTCGCTGATTCGGACCTGTCCCGCCGAGAAACTCCTCGCTGTGCAACTCTTCGGCTCGGTCCCCGAGGAGATGCGCGATGCGGCGGCGATGGTCCAGTCGCTCGGCATCGCCTCGATCGACATCAACATGGGCTGCCCGGTGAAGAAGGTCGTGAACGTCGGCGGAGGATCGGCGATGATGACCGAACTCGACAAGACCGCCGCCCTGGTCCGCGGCATGGTCTCGGCCGTGAAGATTCCGATCACCGCCAAGATGCGGCTCGGCTGGGACGAGAACAATCTGACCGCCCCGGACCTCGCCCGCGTATTGGAGGATGTCGGAGTCGCCGCGATCTTTGTTCATGGTCGCACCCGCGCCCAGGGCTTTGGCGGCACCGTCAATCTCGCCGGTATTCGCGCCGTCGTGCAGGCCGTGAAGAACATTCCGGTCATCGGCAACGGCGACGTCACCACGCCCGAAGCCGCAAAGGTAATGCTCGAACAGACCGGCTGCGCCGGGGTGAGCATCGGCCGCGGGGCGTTCTACAATCCGTGGATTTTTCGCGATACATTGCACTATTTGAAGACCGGCGAATTGCGCCCGGAGACCGGTTACTCCGAGCGGGCCCAAGTCATGCGCCGTCACCTTGAGCTCATGATCGAGGTTTTCGGCGAGGACCACGGCTGCCGCCTTTTCCGGAAACCGGCCTCCTGGTACGCGAAGCGGTTCGGCCCGGCACGCGAGTTCAAAAAAGGGGTCACGTCATTCCGTACGCGCGCTGAATTCGAAACCCTGCTCGCGAACTACGAAACGTGGCGGCGGCAGTTCCTCGACGAGCACGGCGAACTGCGCCCGCAATACCGGCCCGATCCGATGGTCGCCTCGTTCATGCGCGACGAGGACGATCCCGCGTCTCTTCGCCGCGAATCGATCCCGGTGCCCAAAGGCCCGGTGGATGTTTGGTAGGATCGGTCTCTGACCGGTCCCGATGGGCCATCGGCTCCGCTTTGAGCCGATCACAGACCGGCCCTACCCGCCAAACTCCGTGTCATAAGCGAAGCTCGCCAACGCCGGCTCCGACCGCCAGCCTGACCCCATGTCGGACATCCTCCACCTCTGGGGCATTTATCTCGGCACTCTGGTCGGCCTGTTGCCGATCATTAATCCCCTCTCCGCCGGACCGACCTTTCTGGCCATCACCGAAGGCGACAGCGAGGAGCGCCGCCGCGAGCAGGCGCGCAAGGGGTGTTTCTACATGGTGGCTATTTTGGTGTGCTTCCTCACCGGCGGCACGTTCATCATGAAATTTTTCGGCATTTCACTCCCCGGTCTGCGCATCGCCGGAGGCATCATGCTCACCGGCATTGGGCTCGGTATGCTGACCGCACGCCGCGCCGATACCGCGACCGAAGCCGAACAGCACGAGGCCGCCCGGCGCAAGGATGACATCTCTTTCTCCCCACTCGCCATGCCGATGCTGAGCGGGCCCGGCTCCATTGCGGTGACCCTCGGTTTCACCTCGCTCGCCACGGGCTGGGTCGACTACGCAGCCATCATCGCCGGCATCGTCACCGTCGCTTTGCTGACCTACGCTGTTCTGCGCATGTCCGGCGGCTTGGTGCGATTCATCGGTCCGGTTGGCGTGAATGCCATGACCAAGATCATGGGCTTTCTGATCATGAGCATGGGGGTGCAATTCGTGGTTAATGGCATCCTGGCCATCGCCACCGACCCCGCGCTGCTCCGCGGCATCAAGGCGGCCATCACCGGCTGATCGCCGTCCGGTGTTAGTTGCGTCGCTCGACGCTGGCGCCGGATTTGTCGCGGAACGTCAACATCCGGGTGCCGTCGTTGTAGCCCACGAACGTGATACCGAGCTGGGGGTTCACGAGATCGCCGGGCTGATAAGAAGTACCTCCGACAAAAATCCGCGGGTTTGCGCCGCCACGAACGCCGCTGATCTTGAGATTTTCGACCCAGCCCCGGAACGCGATGCTCGGCGCCGGCGGCGGGGGCGGAGTGGCCGGCTTGATTTCCTCCGGCGGTTTTG
>DATCRM010000025.1:0-6820 GCA_036568985.1 Lacunisphaera sp.
CCCGTACCGTCATCCTGAGCCGTGCGAAGGATCCAAGCAGACGCGCGCGAACCCTTGGATCCTTCGCGCGGCTCAGGATGACGGGATACTTGGGTGTGTTTTTTCTTTGGTGTACCACTGCCCTTCCCGCCGACCCCGCCCCCGATCTCTTCGCCTACGACCAGTCTGTCCCGTTCAACCTGCAGGAGCTCGGACACGAGACACGCGGCGCCGCTCTCGTTCGCGACATCACCTTCACCCCGACCGACAAACCGGTGAAAGCCTACTTGGTCACGCCGGCCGACCAGCCCGGGCCACACGCAGCCATCCTCTACGTCCATTGGCTCGGCGAACCGGCCACCACGAACCGTACGCAATTTCTCGATGAGGCCGTGGCGCTCGCGGGCCGGGGCGTAGTTTCGCTGCTGGTCGAAGGCATGTGGGCCGAACCCGGTTGGTACAAGAACCGCGTTCCCGAAGAAGATTACACCCATGCTATTCGTCAGGTCGTCGAACTGCGCCGCGCCATGGACCTGTTGCTCGCCCAACCCGGCGTCGACTCGACCCGCGTCGCTTTTGTCGGACACGATTTCGGCGCCATGTATGGCATGATGGCCAGCGCGCAGGACCGCCGCGCGAAAACCTACGTCTTCATGGCCCCGACGCCGCATTTCATCGACTGGTTCCTTTTCCGCCAACAGCCCAAGGATCTCGAAGCCTACAAACGGCAGCTCGCTGCGATCGATCCCGTGCGCTTCGTGCCCAAGCTGGCTCCGGCTTCGGTCTTCTTCCAGTTTGCGAACAAAGACTACTACGTCACCGCGGAGGAAGCCACCGAGTTCTACGCCGCCGCGGGCCCGCGCAAGCAGATGGCCACCTACGAAGCCGACCACGACTTGCACCCGCCGCAGGTCGCCGCCGACCGCATGGCCTGGCTGGAGCGGGAGCTGGGGTTGAAGTAGGGCCGGTCTGCGGCCGGCCGGGTTGTAGTTTTAGATGCTTCGAATCGTCTGCTTGTCAGACACAATACAAAGCGAATACGCGACCCCGGCTCACCAGAACGGACTCTTCCCACATGCAACCAAGAGCAGCGAGCAAATCAAAAATTGGCTCTCATTTCCTGATCACTTTCTCCCGAGCAACCGCTCGCTGAGATCCACCGAGGGTTCTCTGGCCTCCGCATCAAAAGTCAGAATCCTCGCGAGCAGACCGGCAAATGCCGTGGCCGCCAGGCCCACGAACAGTCCGATCCAGAGGGAGAGCTGGATATCGCCGGTGATCTGATTCTGGTTCACGCCAAACTGGGCGGCCATCTGCTGTGCCTTGTTCAGCTGAAGCAGACCGACGACACAGGTTGTCAGCAGGTAAAGTCCGCCAAGTCTTACGATGATGGTTGGGGTCTTCATATTTGGCCGGGGCTTGTCTGGGCCACCGAACGTGGCGCCATCAGGTTCATAGGATGTTGCAGGTGCTTTCTCCGACGAAATTCAGGTCCGGCCCAAACCTGATCCGTCTTGATTGCCGGTGAACGTATTTCCCCCGCCGGCCGGGGCAACTTGCAAATCGCTCCTGATTTCTGAGGCAATCTTCCCGCGGATGGAGCGAATGGGGCCATGCATTGAAACGCGGAGTTCGCGGAGGACGCGGAGCACGGAAACACCTGTATTCTCTCTGCGTTCTCCGCGTTTATCCTGCTTCAGTTCGATCCGTGTCCATCTGTGTTCATCCGCGGTTAAACCTGCCTTGGTCTTCTTTTCGTGTCGTTCGTGTGTTTCGTGGTGACAAACCCGGCCGGTCGCAGACCCCGCCCTACTTCGTCCTCGCGATCCAGGCGCGGACGTTTTCCTCAAGGAGGTTCAGCGGCAGGGCGCCGTTCTTCAGCACAAGGTCGTGGTAGGCGCGGAGGTCGAACTTGGCGCCGAGTTCCTTCTTCGCCAGTTCGCGCAGTTCGAGGATCTTCAGCATGCCGGCCTTGTAGGAGGTGGCTTGGCCGGGAATGACGATGTAGCGGTTCGTCTCCGAGATGACCTCCCGCTCCGAGGACGCCGTGTTGGCGTGAAAATAGTCGATCACCTGCTGGCGCGTCCATTTGCGGGCATGTATGCCGGTGTCCACCACGAGGCGGACGGCGCGCAAGAGTTCGTCGGAAAGCCGGCCGAAGTCCTGGTAGGGATCGCTGTAGAAACCGAACTCCTTGGGGAAATATTCGGCATACAGCGCCCAACCCTCGGCAAAAGCGGTATAGCCGCCAAATTTCCGGAACTTGGGCATGTTCTCCAGCTCCTGCGCGATGGCGATCTGCATGTGGTGTCCGGGAATCGCCTCATGATGGGCCAAGGTCTCCATTTCCCAAATCGCCAGTGCCCGCATGTCGAGCGTGTTGATATAGTAATAGCCCGGGCGCGAGCCGTCCGCCGAGGGCTGCTCGTAGAATGCGGCGGAGGCTCCCTTCTCGCGGAACGGTTCGACCTTCTTGACCACCAGCGGCGCCTTGGGCTGCACGCCGAAAAACTCGGGCAGCCGCACCCGCATCGCGTCGATGATCTCGTTCGCGCGCTTGATGTACGCGGCGCGTCCCTCGTCGGTGGTGGGATAACTGAACTGCGGGTCGTCGCGCATGAACTTCAGGAACGCCGTGAGATCGCCCTTGAAGCCTGTCTGCTCCTTGATCCGCATCATGCCCTCGTGGATGCGCGCCACCTCGCGCAGACCGAGTTCATGGATCTCGTCGGCGCTCAACGCGGTGGTCGTGTGGCTGCGCAGCATGAAATTGTAGTAATCGCGGCCTTCGGGAAGCTTCCAGACCCCGTCATCGTCGGTCGCGGTCTTTTCCTGCGCCTCGAACAACGCGATGAGTTTCTCGTAGGCGGTCTTGACGCCTTCCCGCAGGGCGGCGCGGGCGTCGTCGATGAGTTTTTTCTTCGCCGCCTCGTCGACGTCCTTCAGTCCGCCGACCTTGGTTTCAAAGTCCTCGAGCAGCGCGCTCTTCGCGCCCGATCCATCGAATGGCGCGCCGGTGATGATTTCGCGGCAGGACTCGATCAGCATGGGGAAAACAAATTTCGGCGGCAGGATGCCGTGTGCCGCCTGCGCCTCAGCCCGGGCGATGAGCGGCTCGAACATCGCCGGCATGGTGCGCAGGCGCGTGATGTAGGCGCGGGCGTCGGCCACGTCGTCCACCGCGTGGAAATTGATCAGAAAGGCCGGCGCATCCGTGTGCATGCCGCCCATCTGCGTGAAAACATAGTCGTGGTTGCGCCATTTCCACCCCTCGATCGTCTGCTCCGCCTGCGTCACGAACAGCCGGTAACTCATCTGCGCCTGCTCATCGAGCCAGTCGAAACGGATGGATTTCTGGAGCTCCGCGAGTTCCTGCACGGTGATGACGAACTCCGCCAGGCGGTGTTCCTCGGAAAAGTCCTCCCACTTGTCATGGTCCTTCTTCAGGCCAAGATAACCCTGTTGAAGCGGACTGCGGTCGACGCTCGCGTCGAACACGCGGTCGAAGAAGGCGTTGGCCTTGGCGGACTCGGCCGCGATGCGTTCGGTCATGACGGCATCCCTGGTAATCGCCGACGTGGCGTGGAGGTTGAGGGTGAGCGCGGAGGCAAGCACCGCACCGGCTGGAAGGAAACGAAGATTCATTTGCTCGCAGTGTGCCCGTCACCACACCGCCGGCAAGTCCCGTGCGACGGACGGCTGGAATGCTGCGTTGGGCGGACCGCTGCAGGGCGGGTTCTCCGAACTCCGCCGCTTTGTGTGGAGGGCCGACCTCCCGGTCGGCCGCGCGGCCCAGCTGGAGCTGGGCCCTCCAAGGCGGGACAGCGATCCCACCCTACCCTCACTCATACCTTACGCCGACATCCGCCAGCCACCGATCGAGCAGTCGCGCCGTGCCGAGCGTGTCGGCATGCGTGGCCAGCGGCACTTCCCGCAAGCCGGTCGCCAAGGCCTCGGCAAAGGCGTCGGCCTCATACGCGTAAAGCCCCATGCCGGGGCTTCGGATGACGATTTCCTGCGGGGCAACGCCGCGGTGGTGCATGACGATTTTCTCATCCTGGCCCAGCAGGCCCGGTACAAAGGGATTGGGCACGTCGATCCAGCCTTTGCTCCCGTGAATCTGGACGGAGTTGTCGTTGATCACGGTCGCACCGCATGAAAGCTCGGCGAGGATGCCACCGGGAAACTTCGCGACGGCCGTGGCGAAATCATCCGTCCCGACTTCGGGGCGCACCCGGCCGGCGCCATGAAACTCGAGAGGCTCGACGAAGTCTTTTCCGTGCACCGCGCCCACGAGGTGCCGCGAATACGTCACCGGGTAGCAACCGAGGTCCAGAATGGTGCCGCCCCCGAGCGATTTCTTGAACATCCGGTGCTCGGGATTGAAATCCATCAGCACATTGAACGAAGCGCGGATCAACCCCAGATCGCCAATCGCGCCGCTACGGATGAGTTCGACCACACGCTTCGTCTGCGGGTGAAAGCGATACATGTACGCTTCCATGAGCAACACGTTGTGTTGCTTCGCGGCAGCCAATACGCGCTCGGTATCAGCCAGCCGCAAAGTCAGGGGCTTTTCGCAGAGGATATGTTTCCCGGCGGCCGCGGCCTTGATCGCCCACTCCGCGTGCCACGGATGCGGCGTGCCGATATAGACCGCTTCGACCTCAGGGTCAGCCAACAGCGCCTCATAGCTGCCATGGGCGTGGGCACCGCCGAAGTCCGCGGCAAACTTCTGCGCATCCGCCGGATTCCGCGCCCCTACGGCAGCAAAGCGGCCGGTCTTCGACTGGCGCAGGTCGGCGACAAACTTCCGCGCGATCCAACCCGTGGTGAGAACGCCCCAGTTCAGTTTCTTGGCCATGCCGGAAACCTCGGCAGGAAAACGCCAAATCGCCAAACTCCAAATAAATCCTAGAGCCAAATTTCGAATTTTTCTTTTTTGTGGTTTCTTTGGCGTTTGGACCTTTGGCATTTGGAATTTTCCGCTGTTTGCGATTTCCCGGTTGCACGCCACGCCGCACCCGTTCCACTCGGCGGTTTTCCACGATGGATTTGCCCAATCCCGAACACGTCCTGCTCCTCGCCACGGAGCTCAACCTCAAGGTCCACCAGGTTGCCGCCACTGCCCAGTTGTTGAAGGAAGGCGCGACCGTGCCGTTCATTTCCCGCTACCGCAAGGAGGCCACCGGCGAACTCGACGAGGTGCAGGTCACGGACATCCGCGACCGCCTGGAGCAAATGGCCCAGGTGGACGACCGCCGCGCCGCCATCCTCGCCTCGCTCAAGGAGCGCAATCTCCTCACGCCCGCACTCGAAGGCGCGCTCGCGAAAGCCGACACGCTTACGAAACTCGAGGACATCTACCTGCCGTACCGCCCGAAGAAGCGCACCCGCGCAACCATCGCCAAGGAAAAAGGCCTCGAACCGCTGGCCGAGCTGCTCTGGATGCAGGATCCGGCGACCGATGCTTGCACTGCGGCGCAAGCGTACGTCGGCCGGGAATTCACCCTCGACGACGGCAAGAACACCAAGGGAAAAATCGAAAACGCCGACGAGGCTTTGGCCGGAGCCCGCGACATTCTCGCCGAGCGCATGAGCGATGATGCCAAGGCCCGTGAAAAGCTGCGCGTCGTCTATCGCGCCCAGGCCACCATTTCGTCCAAGGTGCTTTACGGCAAGGACACCGATCCCGAGGCCGCCAAGTTCAAGGATTACTTCGACTGGTCCGAGCCTCTGCCCAAGGCTCCATCCCATCGCGTGCTGGCCATGCGCCGCGGCGAAAAGGAAGGGTTCCTCATCATGCGCATCGCCCTCGCCGACGAACTGACCGCCGTCGCCGAAGTCGAGCCGCTGTTCGTGAAGAACAAGTCCTCCTGCGGTGAACAGGTGCGCCTCGCCGCCACCGACGCCTGCAAGCGCCTGCTCAGCCCCGCCATCGAGACGGAGATGCGCCTCGAATCGAAAAAGCGCGCCGATGAGGCCGCCATCAAGGTTTTCACCGACAATCTCCGCGAGCTGCTGCTCTCCGCGCCGCTCGGCCAGAAGGCCGTCATGGCCATCGATCCGGGCTTCCGCACCGGCTGCAAAACCGTGATGCTCGATCGTCAGGGCAAGCTCCTGCACAACGACGTCATCTACCCCGATCGCCATGCCGAGGAAGCGAAGGAGAAACTGCTGGGCTTCGTGAAGTTCTTCAACGTCGAGGCCATCGCCATAGGCAACGGCACCGCCGGCCGCGAAACCGAGTCCTTCGTCCGCGCTCTCGGCCTGCCGCCGCACATTCCGGTCGTGATGGTCAACGAGTCCGGAGCCTCGATCTACTCCGCCAGCGACGTCGCCCGCGAGGAGTTCCCGGATCACGACCTGACCGTGCGCGGGGCCGTTTCCATTGGCCGCCGCCTCATGGACCCGCTTGCCGAGCTCGTGAAACTCGATCCGAAGTCGATCGGCGTCGGCCAGTACCAGCATGACGTCGATCAACCCGCCCTCAAACGCTCGCTCGACGATACCGTCGTCAGTTCCGTCAACGGCGTCGGTGTGGAACTCAACACCGCCTCAAAACAGCTGTTGAGCTACGTCTCCGGCCTTAACGCCACGACCGCCGCCGCCATCGTCGCCCGCCGCAACGAAAAGGGCGCGTTCAAGACGCGCGCCGAGCTTCTCGACGTCCCGCGTCTCGGCCCCAAAGCCTTCGAGCAGGCCGCCGGCTTCCTCCGCATTCGCGACGCCGCCCACCCTCTCGACGGCTCCGCCGTCCATCCCGAACGCTACCCGCTTGTCGAGAAGATGGCCGCCGACTTGGGCGCCACCGTCGCCGATCTCACCCGCGACGACAAGC
>DATCRM010000026.1:0-4597 GCA_036568985.1 Lacunisphaera sp.
GGAAAAAGGTCTGGAACGATCCCGCCTGCATGGTCGCATGCGCCGGCTCAATGCGGTGCAACCACCACGCCGCGGCTGCGAGCGCGGTCACCCCAATCGCGTCCCGCCAGCGCCGGTCGCCTTGGCCGGCCCGCAGAACCAGCCAGCCGGCCAACGCGACCGGTACCAGCATACCCGGGCCCATCGCCAGCAACGCGGCACCGGTTGCGAGCCAGCCGGCCATGGCACGACCGGTTCCGACCCTTGGCGCAGTCAGCAGTGCGATCGCGGCCGCAGAGAACAGCACGGCAAAATACACCTGCGTCTGAAAGCCCCAAAGCGCGTTGTGCCATCCGGCCAATGGCAGATTGAACAAGGTCACGGCGAGCCCAACAAGCCAGCGGACGCGCCCGACCGCCCCGGCGGCGAGCGTCGCGGCGAGCAATCCGGCAATCGCCGCGTGCAGCAATGCACCCACCGTCAGCTGCACGAGCGGATCCCATTGTCCGTTGAGCGCAAAGAGCGTGCGGTTCAATCCCTGGGTCCAGACGATGCGGTGTTCATTGTGCGGCGTGAACAGCCCGGCTGCCGAAGCCGTGCCGTCGCGCATGGCTGGGTAAAGCGTGCGACCCTCCGCATCCCACTGGTCCTGAAACGGAATGTCCGTGCCGGCCACCGCCACCAACCAAAGCTGCGCCGCTGCCACGAATCCGAAAACCACGACTGGCATGACCCAGCGAAACCTTTCCGTTGAGCCCGCTTCGCTCATATCGGTTTCACCTGCCGATGCCCGCTTCGGCGGGCGCGCCACAAGGCGATGCGTTTCCAAAGCCCGAACATCATGCGCCACTTGGCTCGCGCGAAGGATGAACGCCCGAAATGCTTCAGATAAACGTCGCGATTCGCATCAAAAATCGCCGCCGACATACGCTCGAATTCTTTCGCCACGCTCAACCCCTTCAAATGCGTGATGCGCTGACTCCCGTCGTAGACGATCCGGTAGCCGGCCCGCGCGACCCGGATGCAAAGATCGAGATCGTCCCCATACATAAAGAATTTCTCGTCGAATAACCCGATCTCCTCGAACAAGGCGCGGCGACCCAGCATGAACGCGCCATTGAGCGCGCCGACTTCGTACGTGCCCTCCTTCGGGAGATGCGTGAGATTGTAGCCCGTGAACAGCGCCGTACCGGGAAACGCCGCCGCAAGTCCGCTCGCCCGGCAAAACCCGTCCCATGCCGTCGGAATCCCTCGCCGGCACGCGGCATCCATCGTGCCGTCCGCCAGTATCAGCTGGGGCGAGATCAAGCCGAGTTCGGGGTCCGCCAAAACCTGGCGCACGCAATGCTCGAGCGCGCCAGCATTGCTGATCGTGTCGGGATTCAGAAACAGGACGCACTCGCCCGTCGTGGCGCGATAGCCGACATTGTTCGCGCGGCCAAAACCGAGATTGGTCCCCGATTCGAGCAGCCGCACGGCCGGAAATGCGCCGCCCATCCATTCCGCCACTCCGTCGCCGGGTGAATTATTCACCACGCATACCTCAACCCTGCGACCCAGCAACTCACGAGGAAGCGACCCAAGACATGCCGGTAACTCGTCGCGCGACCGATAGGCGACGATGATGACGGATAGAATGGGCGCGGGACCGGACATTCACTCCAGCCTTGTCGCTTCCGCCACTGACCGCAACGCTGCGCTGACGTTCATGCCCGCGCCGCTGATCAGTGTCATCATCGTCTGTCGCAACCCCGGCCACCGACTGCGCGCAGCGCTGGAGAGCGTCTGGGCCCAACCAGGCGCCGACTGCGAAATCGTGGTAGTCGACGGAGCGTCCGGCGACGGCACGCGCGAATGGCTGATGCAGAATCGGGCGAAACTTGACACGCTGGTGTCGGAGCCGGACACCGGCGTCTACGAAGCCATGAACAAGGGCGTCACTCCCGCACGGGGTGACTGGCTGCTCTTCCTCGGCGCGGACGACCGCCTGCTGCCCGGCGCCCTTGCCACGCTTGCACCGCTGCTCCGGCAGACCGACGCCAGCGTGGTCGTAGGCGAAGCCGCCTATGACGACGGTCGCGTTTATCGATTCGCCGGGACCGCGGCCGCCGTGCGCCGAAACTTCGTGCATCATCAGGCGGCGTGTTACCGGCGGGCGCTGTTCACCGCCCATGGTGCCTTCGATGCCACTCTGCGGTTTCAGGCGGATTACGATTTGAATCTGCGCCTGCTGAAGGCCGGGGTGAAATTCCAATCTGTCCCCGCGCGCGTTGCCGCCTGCGGCAGCGGTGGTCTGAGCGACGCCGGTGCGTGGTCGAACTACCGCGAGGAGATCGCCGTACGCCACCGGTATTTTCCCGCCTGGCTGTGCTGGCCCTGGGACCTCGGCTCGGCCGTGCGGTTCTTGCGCAAAGGAATCGTCCGCACATTTTCCTCCCATGGCTGAAACCATCCGCCAGCGCCTGCAACAGGCCGCCAACTCCCTGCTGGGCGCCGCCGGCCTGCATCTGGTCCGGCGGGAACGCGCGTTCGACATGGACGGCCTGCTGGCGCGGGCCGCCGCCCGCGGCCGGCAACCCGGCACGGTGATCGACATCGGTGCGTCCGACGGCATCTGGTCCCTGCGGGCGAAGCGCCACTTTCCGCGCGCCGCGTTCCTGCTATTTGAGCCGCTGGCCGAGCGCCAGGACGCGCTGGCCCGGCTCCGGGTCCGACATGGTTTCGAGATCGTCCCTGCCGTAGCCGGATCGCAGCCGGGCACCGTCGCCTTCAGTGTCGATCCCGCGCTCGACGGCAGCGGCGTGGCGACGATGAGCGCACCCGGCACCCGCCAGGTGCCGGTCGAAACCGTCGATGCCGCCGTGGCTGCCCGCGGACTCGCCGGTCCCTTCGTGCTGAAGCTCGACACGCACGGCTACGAAATCCCCGTGCTGGAAGGCGCCGCGACAGTGCTGGGCCGGACCGACCTGCTCATCATCGAGGCCTACAATTTCACGCTCACCCCGGGCTGCCTGCGTTTCCACGAACTGTGCGCCTGGCTCGAAGCACGCGGTTTCCGCTGCTGCGACCTTGCCGATCCCATGCGACGGCCCAGGGACGGCGCACTCTGGCAAATGGACCTCGCCTTCGCCCCGGTCACAAGTCCGTTGTTCAAGGAGAACAGCTACCGCTGAGCGCTATTCTCCGCGCGCCAGCAGTTCGCCGAAGGTGATGGGGCCGTGGCGAACAACGCGTTCAAAATACACGGGCAGATTGACCGTGCGAAACACCATCCGCGCCCAGCGGTGCCGCCAAGTGAGGCGGGGCGCCGGCAAACTCAGTTTTTCATGCGCCCGATCGCTCTCCACCTGCATGACCGGAAGATTCTTCGTCAACTGGCCGGCCCGCAGCCGGAAAGCCGCCACCGCGCGCATGGTCGCACAGCGGAACGGCAGTCCCGCCATGCAGGCCCGCGCCATGTATTCCGTGTCGCCGCAGAAGCGGAAGCTGTCATCGAAGCCGCCCATTTTCTCGTAGAGGTGGCGCGAAAACAAAGTGCCGTGCTGGTAAACAGGTTCGACGCGCTGGGCGTAAAGCCGCCGGTTCATCGCCGGAAAAGGCGAGATGGGAATCGCACCGAGTGGCTGCCCCCGGGTGCCGACCAACTTCACCCCGCCGTAAACCGCACCGGTCGGATTCTCCCGCAAACCGGCTACGACGCGGGCGAAGCGGGGCAGGAGCAGGTCGTCGTCATTGATGTAGGTGAACCCGTCCCACTCAGCCGGTACCGCCAAACCGGCGTTGATCGCCGCATACATACCGCCACCCGGTTCGGGCACCACCGTGGCCGCGGGAAATCTTTTCGCCAAAGTCTCCACCTGGGCAGACGGCGCCACCAGCACGTGGCGGCACATCGGCTGGAAACGGGCCACGCTCGACACCGTCTCGTCCAGCCACGGCGAGTTGCCCAGCGTCGGAGTGATGACCAAAACGCGCGTCATGCCGTCTCCTCCCGCAAACAGACCAGCCGGCCGCGCCAGCGACCGAGATAGGGCTGCACCCACCGGGCCTTCCAACGTTCCCAGCGGTCACGCCACGAAGCCCCGGCATTCAGCCGCTGGTGTTCGAACTTCGGCACGATGCCCTGCTCGCGCTTCAGCCGGCCCTGCACGCGAGACAGTTGTTTCAGATAGGGTTCGTAAACCAGGGCGCGAAGGGCGCGATCCAACGGCGCCTGATACTGCCGCAAGCCGGGCTCGAACCAGCCGGGCCGCAGTTCGCGGATTCCCTGAAAATGATAAAACAACAGCGGCTCGCCATTCACGCGCACCGCGGCATCGACCTGCTCGAGCACCTGACCGGCCATGTTCCAAGGGGCCGCATTGATCCCCGGATGGTCGAGAACCGCCACGCCGCCAAAGCGGCGGGGGAATTCGTCGAGATAACCCTGATCGGCAAATCGTCCGTCCTCCAGCCGGTCGTGGCACCATTCGAGGCAGCGCTCGCGCCACCAGCCCAAGGCCTCCAACCCCGCGGCGTCCCGGCGGAAGGAAACCCAGGCCACGTTGAAGCGCCCGTATTTTTCGCGCTCCCGCAGATGCGCCGGAAACCGGTGCGGGACGATGCCAACCGAGGCATC
>DATCRM010000027.1:0-3176 GCA_036568985.1 Lacunisphaera sp.
GCCTTCGACTACTTGGTCAAACCTTTCCGGCCGTCGCAAATCGACATCCTGATCAAGCGCGGGCAATCCTTCCGACAGTTGGAACAGGTCAATCAGCTGCTCAGCGATGACCAGGAAGAGCCCTTGCTGGTCGGCAAGAGCCCGGTGATGTCGCGCCTGAGGCAGCTTATAGAGCGGGTCGCGCCGACCGATGCGACCGTGCTCATCACGGGCGAGAACGGCACCGGCAAGGAAATGGTCGCCCGCGAGCTGTACCGCCGCAGCCCGCGCCGCACGCAGCCCTTCATCAAGGTAAACTGCGCCGCCATTTCGGAAAATCTCATCGAAAGCGAATTTTTCGGCCACGAAAAGGGCGCCTTCACCGGTGCCACCGACCGCCGGGCGGGCCGCTTCGAGCTGGCCAACCAGGGCACGCTGCTCCTGGACGAGGTGAGCGAGATTCCGGGATCGCTGCAGGCCAAGCTCCTGCGCGTGCTGCAGGAGCGGGAGTTCGAGCGCGTCGGCGGTACCCGTACCATCAAGGTCAACGTCCGCATCATCGCCACCTCGAACCGCGACATGCAGGCCTACATCGACAAGGGCTCGTTCCGGCAGGATCTCTATTACCGCCTCAATGTTTTCCCGGTGCACGTCCCGCCCCTGCGCGAGCGTCCGGAGGATATCATGATTCTGGCGCAGCATTTCCTTGCCCGCTGCAGCCGCCGCTTCGGCACCAAGGTCACTGGATTCTCGCCTACCGCGGAGTCGGCCATGCTGGCCTATCGCTGGCCGGGCAACGTGCGCGAACTGCAGAACACAATCGAGCGGGCCGTGATCCTGACCGAGCCCAACCGGCCGGTGTCGGCTGCCGCCCTCGGCCTGCCTTCCGGACACATCGGGGCGGGTGAATCCCTGCTCACCGCCGCGCCCTTTGATTTCGAGCAGCCCGAGGTCCACGCCGTTGTCGAAACGGCAGGTACCGACGGCAACATTGTCGTCCGGCCGATCGCGGAAATGGAGAAGCAAGCGATCAAGGCCGCCCTGCAACAGACCGGCGGCAACCGCACCAAGGCGGCGGACTTACTGGGCATTAGCATCCGGACCCTGCGCAACAAGCTGCAGGAGTACCGGGCCGAGGGCGACCTCGTCGAAGCCGAGAACGAAACGGAATAGCCGGTGCGTTTTGCCCAAAAAAGGGCGTAAAGTCCCGGCCGGCCGGGCCGATAAACGGAGAGCGACCTTTTACTCCTTCGCCCTCCCATGCCCGCCGCCACCCAAGAAATCTCCGAGACGCTCATACGCGACAACATCACCCGTGCAGTTTGTGACGTCTTCAAGACGATGCTGCACCGTTCCGCCAAACTGGACCAGATGAGCGTAGCCGGCGGCCCCGAAGAATGCCCGCCCGCTTTGCGCGAGGAAAATCTTTCCCTCAAACCCCAGGTGGTCGGCACCGTGGGTTTTCTCGGCGACATCAACGGGCTGATCTACCTCTATTTCGAGGATACTTTCGCGAAGGACTGCACGGGGCATCTGCTCGGCATGTCGATGGCGGAAGTCACCGAAGCCGGCGACGAGGTCATCAACGACGCCATCGGCGAGATCACCAACATGACCGTGGGCAGCTTCAAGAACGGCCTCAGCGACCAGGGTTATCCCTGCAAGCTCACGATCCCGTCCATCCTGCGCGGCAGCAACTTTTCCATCGAACCCATCAGCGACTCCCTTCGCTTCATCTACTCCTTCGATACCGACGGCCAGCGTCTGGTGGCCGACATCATTTTGAAGGTCGGCGAATAATTTCCAACCCCTGTCCAACCCATGCGTAACAAGATCCTGACCGTCGACGATTCCAAGACCGTCCGCATCATCGTGCGGAAAACCTTCAAGAGCTACGATTGCGAAATCCTCGAGGCCGGTAATGGCGTGGAGGGCCTGGCCCTCGCCGCCAAGGCGATGCCCGATCTGATTCTCCTCGACGTGACCATGCCGGTCATGGACGGCGTGGAAATGCTCACCAAGCTCAAGGCGGATCCCCAGCTCAAGGGGATTCCGGTCATGATGCTCACCGCCGAAGGTGGCCGCGACCACGTGCTCAAGATCGCCAAGATCGGCGTGCGCGACTACATCGTGAAACCGTTCGAGGAAGACGTGCTGGTCGAGAAGGCCGGTCGCATCATCGATCTCAAGCCGCTGGCCGACGGCCCGGCCAAGGCCCGGTCCCTCACCGATCCGGCCACCATCCTCTGCGTCGAAGACAAGCCTGCGATCATCCAGCAGATCCAGGAAGGCCTGAAGCACACGCCTTGGAAGATCGTCGGCGCCGCCACCCAGGGCGAAGCCATCGATTACTGCTCCAAGACACCGCCCGACCTGGTGATCGTGAGCCTTTCCTTGCCCGAGGAGTCCGCTTTCGCGCTTTTCCGACTCCTGCGCACCAACGTGAAAACGAAGTACACGCCGGTGTTCGGCCTCGTCGTCAAGACAGAGACCGGCACGTTGCAGCAGGCCCAGACCGTGGGCTTCACCACCGTCATCACCAAGCCGATCGACTGCTCCGACCTGGAATCGCGCATCGCCAAGGCCATGAATCTCGATACCTCGACCCGATACTTCGGCGTGGAGGACGGCTGCTTCGTCTTCAAGATGCCGGAGAATTGCACGCAGGCCGTGCTGGCTGAGATCTCGACCTACCTGAAGCCGAAACTGACGGAGGCGGTGGACGCCGGCCACAACCGTGCGGTGATCAACGTCTCGGCGCTCAAGACCCTCCACATGGGTGTGATCAAGCAGCTCGTGCAGGCCATGCAGTACTGCCGCGACGCCAGCGTGAACTACGCCCTCGTTGGCAACAGCCAGCTCGTGGTGGAGTGCAAGGGCTTCGAGGAAACGCGCGCCTGGACCTTTCACGAGACCGTCGAGGAGGCGAAGGCCAGCTTCAGCAAGAACACCTCCGTCGCTCCCGCGCCCGCCCTGGCCTCGGCCTGAGTCCGTCAGAGCGGATAAGCTCTAATTTCCAAGCCCGGGGCTTCGCGCACCGGGCTTGCTGCTTTTTTATTCCCTGTGGGTCGAATACCTCGGAGCTTCAGCCTTCGCCTGGCCTACGGCTGACAGGTGCTCCGACTTGGTTGGAGGCGGGGCTATCAGCCCCGCGTTTGGGAAAGAGCGCGGCCTGCGCCTCGCAGGACTGATAGTCC
>DATCRM010000028.1:0-2278 GCA_036568985.1 Lacunisphaera sp.
CCGTCATCTGGAACGCGAAAGTGATCAATCCGATCTGCGCGTAGCTAAAGCCATAGGAGGTCTTCAAGACCGGGTAGATCGCGGGAATGAGCGACTGGATCGTGTCATTGAGCAGGTGCGAAAGACTCAACGCCCACAAAATGCTCATAACCGCCTTCTCGGCGGCTGGCTTCTGTCCGATCGCAGCGGGATGGGCGACTTGGCTCATGCGCGGCTACACTCGCCACCGCGCCCCGCGAGTCAAGGAACGCCGCCCGGCGGGCCGGTACAGTCCCACTGTCCTATTCCCAGACGCCCGTAAACAAGCGTATGCGCCACATCGGTCACTGGACGGCAAGCGTCGGCAACCGCCCACCGCAAAAACAAAGATTGCTCGGGACAGGACTCGAACCTGCACGCCTTGCGGCAAGGGCTTCTAAGACCCTCATGTCTGCCATTCCATCACCCGAGCGAAGGGTTCCGGCAGATTCGCCATTTTCCCGCGCCCGGCAAGCGGGGAATAGGTAGGGCGCGACCGCTGGGCGCGCCGTCTCCCGTTCACAGCGCGACCAGCGGTCGCGCGCTATCGAATATTCACCGTTGGCAGGAATTTCGGCTCGCGCCGGGCCTTCGTCGCCGCCTCGAAATCCGCCGCAAACGAAAGCAGTTTCGCCTCCGTCCATGCCGCGCCGTAAAACAGAAGGCCCACCGGCAGTCCGTGATAATCGCCCGCCGGAACCGTGACGCTCGGATAACCGGCCACCGCCGCAGGCGACGAGCTGCCGCCGGTGTAAGCGTCACCATTCACCGGATCGACCATCCACGCCGGACCGGCGGCGAGGCTGATCAAGGCGTCGAGGTGATGCTTCGCCAAGAGGGCATCAATGCCCTCGGCCCGCGCGACCTTGAGACACGTAGCCCGGGCGTCGAGATAAGCCTGATCCGTGAGCGCTCCCTTAGCCTCCGCTTTGATCATCAATTCCTGTCCAAAAAAAGCCAGCTCCTGAGCCGCGTGCTTCTGGTTGAAAGCGATAACTTCGGCCAGGGTCTTGAGCGCCGCATCCGGTCCGAGCGTGGCGAGGTATGCGTTCAAGCCGTCCTTGAATTCATAAAGCAACACCTCCATCTCCGCATCGCCCGCCTTGTTGAAATCGGTAAACTCGCCGAGATCCACCACCTCGGCGCCGGCGGCTTTCAAGCTCACGACTGCCGCGTCCAGCAGCGGATTGAGCCGGGCATCGAGGCCAAATGGCCCACGGACCAGCCCCAGCCTCGCGCCCTTAAGCGCACCCGGTTTCAACCGGGCAGCGTATTCCATGGGCAGGGTTGCCGGACGCGCCTGCGTAGCGGCATCCCTGGGGTCCACCCGCGTCATCGCTTCCAGTAACAGCGCCGCATCATGCACGGTGCGGGCCATCGGGCCCGCCGTGTCCTGCGACGCCGAGATGGGGATTATACCGCGTCGGCTAACCAGTCCCACGGTGGGCTTGACCCCTACCAGTCCGTTGGCCGAGGCCGGCGACACGATCGAACCGTCGGTTTCGGTACCGACCGCCACGACGCACAGGCTGGCCGCCACCGCCACGGCTGAGCCGGAGCTCGACCCCGACGGACTGCGATCGAGCGCGTAGGGGTTACGCGTCTGCCCGCCGCGACCGCTCCAACCGCTGATCGATTTCTCGCCGCGAAAATTCGCCCATTCGCTGAGATTGGTCTTTCCCAGGATCACCACTCCGGCGGCGCGCAACTGGGCGACGATGGCCGCATCGTGCAACGGTTTCGCCCCGACCAGCGCCAGCGATCCGGCCGTCGTCTGCATCGTATCCGCCGTGGCGATGTTGTCCTTGATCAGGATCGGAATGCCATGCAACGGCCCGCGCACCTTCCCGACTTTGCGCTCCGCGTCGAGTTGCTGGGCGATGGCCAGGGCGTCGGGATTGAGCTCGATAATGGCATTGAGTTTCGGTCCGGCCTGGTCGACCTCCGCGATGCGTTTCAGATAAGCATCCGTCAGCGCGACCGAGGTCAGTTTGCCCGAGGCCATCTGTGCCTGCAGGTCGGCGATCGTTGCCTCCGCAAAAGGAAACTCCGCCCAAGCCGTCGCGACAACCAGGCAGAACACCAGCAGCAGTCGGCTCTTCATACGGCGGAGTTGACCACGGATTGCCCGGATAAGCACGAGTAAAGATCCTCGGGGCAAGCCCCGAGGCATTTCAGAAATGGAGGCAGGACTATCAGTCCTGCGAGGCGCAGGCCGCGCTCTTTCCCAAACGCGGGGCTGATAGCCCCGCCTCCATCC
>DATCRM010000029.1:0-6229 GCA_036568985.1 Lacunisphaera sp.
CGCGGATGCGACCGGCCTCGAAATCGGTGGGCTTGAGGTTGAGACGGACGCCGTTCTTAAACTGGAGGAGCGTGGCGCCGAGGTCGTCCACGGCGGTGCGGGAGGCAATTTCGCCGGTCGGACCGAAATTCGTGTACGCAAAGGCGGCGTCCGCGATCTGTTCCGACGGGGCGACGGGGACCTGGGTGCTTGCGGCAAAGGTGGCGGCGATGGCTTTTCCGGCATCGGGGATCTGGACGTTGCCGGAAACAAAAAGCTTTCGGCCCGGCGTTTCGCTCCACGCAGCGCGGAGGGCGGCAGCGCAGTCGGCGGGCGTGATCTTTTGCAGCGCGGGCAGGTATAGGGCTTGATCGGCGATGGGGTGGGTGGCGACGTTGTTGTCGAGGAGATCGTCGACAATGTCCTGGGCGAGTCCGGGCGAGCGGCGGGTCGGCGCGGTGCGCACGGCTTGCTCGAGGTTGTTGGTCATTTCGGCGACGGCCTCGGCGAGCTCGGCGGATTGGAAGCCATGCTCGAGGGCCCGGCGGAGCTCCTGTTCGGCAACGGCAAGCGCGGCCGGCCACTGGTCCGGACGACAATTGAGCTCGATGGCCGCATTGCGGAAGAGATCGAACTGCTCGCTGACGCCGACGAGACCGCTGAGGAAGGGTGCACCTTCTTTCTTCGCGAGGATCGAGAGACGGCGATTGAGCATGCTCAGCGCAAGCGAGCGCGGGAGATATTTCAGGCGGTTCGCGGCGGTGTCGGGTTCAAACGCATAGGGGACGACGGTTTCGAGGGCGACCGTGGTGCCGCCGGCTTCCATCTCGGTGTGCAAGCGGGCATCGACGGCGCCGGTGGGAGTGATGTTGCCGAGGCGGGGATCGGGCTGCGCGGGACCGCGGGCGGTCAGCGGGCTGAAGAGGTCGCGCACGACGGGTTCGACCGTGTCGGGATCGAAGTCACCCACCAGGACGAGCACCATGCGTTCGGGCCGGTACCAGGTGTCGTAGAACTCCATGAAGCGGACACGGCCAGCGGTGGTGATCACCTCCTCGGTGCCGATGGGCAGGCGCTGGGGAAGACGGGTGTCGGGGACGAGAAATTCCTGCTCGGCTATGTAAGTGCGCAGTCCGACGGAATCGCGCGCGCGTTTTTCGCTGAGGATGATGCCGCGTTCCTTGTCGATTTCCTTGGGATCGAGCAGCAGGCCGCCAGCCACATCGGCGAAGAAGGTCAGGGACTCGCGCAGGGTGGCGGGCTTGGTGTCGGGGAGTTCGAGCTGGTAGATGGTGCGGTCGAAGCCGGTGGAGGCGTTCGTGTCGCCGCCGAAATCCATGCCGAGCTTCTGGAAGAACTCGACGACGTTGGCCGCGGGGAAGTGTTTGCTCCCGTTAAAGGCCATGTGTTCGAGAAAGTGGGCCAGGCCTCGCTGGTTCTCGTTTTCCTCGAAGGAGCCGGCCTTGATGGCGAGGCGGGCGCTGATGCGGCCCTTGGGCTCGGCGTTGCGGAGAAGGGCGTAGCGAAGGCCGTTGTCGAGTTTGCCCCAGCGGATGGCGGGGTCGACGGTCAGGTCGCTGGTCTGGTGGGGAAAGTCAGCCGCGAGAGCGCGGAAGGGGACAAGGGTTAGCAGCGCGAGGGCCCACGAGACGATCCGTATGGAAGGAATGGATAACTTCATGACGGATAGGATAGTTCCGAATTTTCGGTCAAGCGCAAGAATCCTGCGGCAACACGCATTAAATCCACAAAAGATGACGGGACTTTTGTGTGGCCAAGGACGTGCGCCCCGACCTTGCTTGGGGCATGAAGACGAAAGCCAAACTTCAGCCCAAACCCGAAGCGGCCAACGCCAAGCTGGCCCGCAAAAAAGGGCCGGTTTCGAAGTTCATTGCGCATAACTACCGGCACTTCAACAGCGCGGCCCTCCTTGACGCCGCCAAGGGCTACGAGGCCCACCTGCAGGCCGGTGGCAAGATGCTGGTCACGCTCGCCGGGGCGATGTCGACGGCCGAATTGGGCATTACGCTGGCCGAGATGATCCGCCGGGACAAGGTTCACGCCATTGTCTGTACCGGCGCCAATCTCGAGGAGGACATCTTCAACCTCGTGGCCCACGACTATTACGAGCGCGTGCCCCACTACCGGCATCTCACCTCCGACGACGAGCAGGCTCTGCTCGACCGGCACATGAATCGCGTGACCGACACGTGCATCCCCGAAGGCGAGGCCATGCGACGCATCGAGGCGGCGGTGGCGGAGGAATGGGTGGCCGCGGATCGCGCCGGAGAGAGTTTTTTTCCGCACGAGTTCATGTTCAAGATCCTCCGCTCGGGCAAACTCAAGAAGTTCTACCAGATCGATCCGAAGAATTCCTGGATGCTCGCGGCCTGCGAAAAGAACCTGCCCATCATTGTGCCCGGCTGGGAGGACTCGACACTTGGCAACATGTATGCGGGGCGCGTCATCACCGGCGAGATCACGCGGGTGCACACCGTTCGCACCGGCATCGAATACATGGCGTGGTTCGCCGGCTGGTATACGAAAACGGCGAAGCTGCTTCGCACCGGCGAAGGGTCGATCGGGTTCTTTCAGATCGGCGGAGGCATCGCGGGTGATTTCCCGATCTGCGTCGTGCCGATGCTGCACCAGGATCTCGGCCGTCGCAGTATTCCGCTCTGGGGTTACTTCGCGCAGATCAGCGACTCGACCACGAGCTACGGCAGTTACTCGGGCGCGGTGCCCAACGAAAAAATCACCTGGGGCAAGCTTGGGGCGAAGACGCCGCAGTTCATCGTCGAGAGCGATGCCACGATCGTGGCGCCGTTGATTTTCAGCTGGGTCCTTGGCCACTAAGAACAGGGCAACCCGGTTTAACCACAGATGAACGCAGATGGACACAGATAGGAGCGTCCAAAGCCTGCCATGCAGTAATCTGTGGGCATCTGTGTTAATCTGTGGTTGAAATGATTTCTCCGCCTTGGTCCCTCTTTTGAAGTGATCTGGATTTACCGCCTTATTTTCGTGCCGGTATTGTTGCTGGCCGCGCCTTACTACCTCTGGCGGATGCGGCGGCGGGGCGGGTACGCGGAAGGGTTTTGGCACCGGTTCGGCGAGGTGCCGCCGTTGCCGGAGAAAAGGTTCGGACGGAAACGCGTCTGGCTGCAGGCGGTGAGTGTCGGGGAGATGCTGGCCATCGCGCCACTGCTCGAGGCTTTGCAGCGCGAAGCAACCGCCGAGGTTTATCTGACCACCACCACGAGCACAGGCTATAAGCTGGCGAAGGAGAAATACGCCAAGCTGACGATTGGGATCGGCTACTTTCCGTTGGATTTCTGGGCCTTTAGCGAGCGGGCCTGGTGGCGGGTGCAGCCTGACCTCTGCGTGCTGATGGAAGGCGAGCGCTGGCCAGAGCACGTGCATCAGGCGGAGAGTCACGGCGTGCCGGTGCTCAGCGTGAACGCGCGGTTGTCCGACCGCAGTTACCGTCGCTCGGTTCGTTTCGGATTTTTCGTCCGGGCATTGTCCCGCGGCATCACGCGGATTCTTTGCGCCTCGAAGCGTGATGAGCAGAGGTTCCGCTTGATTGGGTTTCCGCCAGCCAAGATCCAGACTACGGGCAATCTCAAGCTCGACGTGAAGATTCCGACCTTGTCTGAAGCCGAGCTGACGCAGTTGCGTCGCGAAACGGGATTGGGCGAGGGCCTGGTGCTGCTCGGTTCGTCGACCTGGCCGGGCGAAGAGGAGGCGCTCCTGACGGCGCTGCAGTCGGCGCGCGCGAAAGGGCTCAAGGTTTCCCTGTTGATCGTGCCGCGTCACGCCGAACGCCGCGAGGAGCTGCGTGGTCTGCTGCTTAAAACCGGGCTGACGTTTCATTTTCGTTCGGAAGGCAAGGCGCCGGGAACGGTCGATGTTTTCATCGGGGACACGACCGGCGAGCTGCGGAAATTCACGCAACTGGCGGACCTCGTCTTTGTGGGAAAGAGCCTCGCGCCGCACGACGGCGGCCAGACGCCGGTCGAGGCGGCGATCTTGGAGAAACCGCTGCTGCATGGTCCGCACATGACAAATTTCCGAGACATCATCCGCGGCCTGACCGAGGCCGGCGCCGCGAGGAAAGTGGAAACCCACGACGAGCTCATTCGTGTGGTGGTCGAATTGCTGACTGATGAATCAGCGCGCCAGCGCCTGACCGTCTCGGCCCATGCTTGGCACGAGGCGAACCAAGGCGCGACGGAACGGACATTGGGGATTATCCGCGAGCTGCTGGGCACGGACCGAAAGCGTGTCGAGCCACGCCTCGGTCAGTCAGGCCACGAGTGATTTGCTGCCGACTGACTCCAACACCTCGGTGGCGATGTTCCGGGCGGCATTGGGTTGGGCGAGGGTTTTCAGATTCTGACGCCAATGGCGCCAGAGGGCGGCATCGCCGGCAAAGGCCCGCTGAAGGGTAGTGGAAATTTCCTGCGGTGACGTGGCGAGCGCGCCGGTGTTGTGGCGGCGCATGAGCTCGTAGTTACCTTCCTCCTGTCCGGGGACGATCTGGCTGACGATCATCGGGCACAGCGCGTTGATCGATTCCTGCGTGGTCGCGCCGCCAGCCTTGCTGATGACGACGTGGTGCGTCATCAACAGTTCAGGGATGCGATCGGTCCAACCCAGAACCTGCGCCTTGGCCGGGGCGTTGGCCGCGAGTTCCTCGAGCGCGCGCCTGAGCTTGGTGTCGCGTCCGGCGGTGAAGGTGATCGACCAGTTCCGGTGTTGGAGCAGCTCGCGAGCGATCGCGAGGGCGGCGGTCCGGCCGGAATTGATCATGAAGAGAACGCGGCACGGGTGCACCGGACTGGCCGGCTCGGGCGGTTGCCATGCGGTCGGCCGGTCGGCGAAACGGAGATTCACCGGGAAGCCGCTGACGTGCACCCGATCTGTCGGGAGACCGCGCTCCCGCAGGAAAGCCGCGGAATCCGGATCGGTGACAAACCAGCCGGCCGAAGGCGCGCGATACCAAAGCGAGTTGATCGTGAGGGCGTCGGTGACGACGGTATAATGCGGACAGGTGACGAGTCCTTCGTGGCGTAGCCGGTTGAGAAGCCATGCGTAGACCGGATAAGTCGAGACGATCGCGTCCGGCTTCTTTTCCGCGATCAACCGGCCCAACAGCCGGCGGTGACTGGAGAGGGTGCGAAACACCGCGGGAGCCCGCGGTGAGCGGTCGAGCCACCGGTACACGCTGCACCAGACGCGTGGCGCGGTATTGATGAGCTGAAGATAGCCGCGGCGCGACAGGTTGTTGAGCCGCGGGGCGCGCAGGGCGAAGAGATCGATGAGCTCGCTCTCGGTCCCAGGATGTTCATCGAAGGCCGATTTGAGGGCGCGGGCGGCGCTGTTGTGGCCCTCGCCGTAGCCGGCAGTGAGGATTAATACTTTAACCATGGGGTGTCGTTCTGGCAGAAATCCCAAACGCCAAACTCCAAAGGCCAAATAAATCACGAGCCGCGAAAAATGAGGCCAAAGATGACGGGTGTGTTGTTTTCGAATTTGTCATTTGGGATTTATTTGGAGTCTGGCGCCTTGGCGTTTGGGATTTCTCCGACTTATCGTATGGCCGCCATGATCGCCGCTTGAGTGACGGGTCCCGGGAACGGCAATGTCTCATCGCCCTCCGCCTCGGGTGGCTCGTCCCGGGGCATCGGGAACTGTTCCGCGAACTGCTTGAAGGTGATGAGCTCGAAGCGACCGTCGTAGTGCTCAACGATGCCGGTCAGCGACTCGACCCAGTCGCCGGAGTTGAGGTAGTGGATGTCGCCGATCCGCTTGTCGGCGGCGGTGTGGATGTGGCCGCACATCACGCCGGTGCAGCCGCGCGCGCGGGCGAGCTGGGCGATGTGCTCCTCGAAATTCGAGACGTGGCTGACCGCCTCCTTCACGCGCGCCTTGATCGCCTTGCTCAGCGACCAGTATTCCTTGCCGCGGAACCGGCGCCACGCGTTGTAGACCCGGTTCAGCTTCAGCAGCGCGCGATAGCCCCAGTCGCCGAGGTGCGCGAGGAACACGAAGTTCTTCGTCACCGTGTCGAACACGTCGCCGTGCAGCACGAGATAGCGCCCGCGCGGCCCTGCATGCACGTGTTCCTCGACAATGGAGAGATTCTCGAACGCCAGGGGCAGAAACGACGCGAGCACGTCGTCGTGGTTGCCGCGGAGGTAGACGACCTCGGTGTTTCGCTTCTCGAGCTTTTTCAGCACGATGC
>DATCRM010000030.1:0-7923 GCA_036568985.1 Lacunisphaera sp.
CCGTCGGGCGCGGCTTGGACACCACCGTGCAAGGCCTGGGCCGGGTCACAATGGACGAGGTCATGCTCTACGAAGTGAAGGGCGGCCGAATCGTGCTGGAGCAGTTCTTCTATTAAAATCCCCGATTGACTGAAATCGCGCCGTACAAGGCAGCGAGCACCATCATCCCGAAAAACCACTGACCTTATGAAATCCAACGACGAACCCGCCCAATTCCCCGGCCCCGGTGAGATCCGCATCATGCGCACGCTTCCCGGTCCCATCGAACGCCTCTGGCAATACCTGACCGATCCCGAAAAACGCGCCCGCTGGTTCGCGGGCGGCCCGATGGAGCCCCGCGCCGGCGGCAAGATGGAACTTTTCTTCCGCCATGCGAACATCGCCCCCGGCGAAACCCCGCCCGCCCACTACGCCGAGGTGCAGGACCCCGGGGTCAAAATGCCCGGCACCGTGCTGCGCTGGGACCCGCCGCGCGTGTTGAGCTACACCTTCAGCGAGGACTCGGACGTGACCTTCGAACTCATCCCGCAGGACAAGGAGAACAAGACCATACTGCTCATCCTCACCCACCGCAGCCGCGGCACCGACCTGCCCGAGCTGGGCAACTATGCCGGCGGTTGGCACACGCACCTTTCGATCCTCATTGCCCTGCTCGAAAACACCACGCCCCCGCCCTTCTGGGCCACCCACGCACGACTCAAGGCCGTGTACGAAACCCGGCTTCCGCAATAACCATCCAATCGCCGCAACCATGAATACCACGTCCGCCACCAAACCCAGAATCGTCACGCCCAAGGCCTGGCTTTCGGCCCGCCTCAAGCTTCTGAAGGAAGAAAAGAAATTCACCCGCCTGCAGGACAAACTGAACGAACGCCGCCGCGCCCTGCCCTGGGTGAAGATCGACAAGGATTACACCTTCACCTCGCCCAAGGGCAAAGTCACGCTGAGCGATCTCTTCGGTCCGCATAGCCAGCTCATCGTTCAGCACTTTATGTTCGGACCGGACTGGGAGCAGGGCTGCAAAAGCTGTTCGTTCATGATGGACCACTTCGCTCCCACCGTGCCGCATCTCGCCGCACGCGACGTGGCCTTCGCCGCGATCTCGCATGCGCCGATCAAGGAAATCCTGCCCTTCAAGAAGCGCATGGGCTGGAACGTCAACTGGGTCTCCGCCCATGGCACCGATTTCAATCGCGACTTCCACGTGTCCTTTACGGAAGAAGAAATGGCCGGCGGCCGAATGGAATACAATTACACCGTGATGGACTTTCCGCAGTCCGAGGCCCCCGGCATCAGCGTCTTCGCCAAGGATGCCGCCGGCACGGTCTATCACACGTACTCCACCTATGGCCGTGGCGTCGAAATCATCATGGGTACCTACCGCCTGCTCGACATGGTCCCGAAAGGTCGCGATGAGGCCGATGACGAGTATGGAATGGAGTGGCTCCGCCACCACGACAACTACACGCATGCCTCCGCGGCCCGTTGAGTTCATTCGTCGCCTGTGCGGCTCGCTGCTGCCGGCCGCGTTGCTGGCGGTGGCGCCGAAGTGCGTCCTGTGTCTCGCCGCCTATGCCGGAATCGGCGCGGTGCTGGGACTCGGTGGCCCCGAAATCTGCGGTGCGTCGGAACCGACTCACTGGACCCCGGTCGTGCTAGGGGCGCTGGGCGCCGCGGGATTTTTTCTGCACCGCATCAACCGCCGTCCCGGTCCACATCAGACATGAACCTCGAACCCGTCAGGGCGGTCGTCACCAAGCAATTTAAAGCCTCCGCCGGGCGCGTCTTCGACGCCTGGCTCGATCCCGATTGGATCGGCCGCTGGATGTTCGGCCCGAACGTGCGTGAAGAGCAGATCGTGCGACTTGGCTGCGCGCCACACGTGGGAGGAAAATTCTCCTTTGTCGTAAACCGCGGCGGCAAGGAAATCGACCATGTCGGCGAGTACCTCGAGATCGACCGCCCGCACTGCCTCGTTTTCACCTGGGCTACGAGGGAAAGCCTGCCCGACACCAGCCGGGTCGTGGTGGAGATTTCCTCTCTCGGTGACGACGCATGCGAACTCACGCTCACTCACGTGATGAGCCCCCGTTGGGCCGCCTTCGTGAACCAGGCTGCCGGCTCGTGGCAAAAGATGCTCGACGTGCTGGCCGGCGCGATCCGCTAAGCCACCGGGTTCAGGGCAGGCTCAGGATCTGTTTGCCGGGTTGCAGCGGGACGACCTTGCCCTTCCAACTGAAGTTGCCCGTGACTTCTTCCGGAAGCGTGACCTCAGCGTCGATGCCGGTGCCGACACGACGCAACGCCACGTCGATCTCGCCGCGCGGGTGCGGCATTTTTGCGGAGACCTCCGTCAGGTGACCAAGGTGAGGTTCGATGCGCACCGTCGCGAAACCCGGCGAACCGGGCTCAATGCCGCAAACGGTGGCGAGCAGTTCATAAACCGGCGACGCGCTCCAGGCATGGCAGTCGGAGCGGGTGGGATCGGGTTTTTCGGCGAAGGTCGTCAGACCCCGCGCCAACATATCGCGCCAGGGTCCGAGCCGCGCGAGATATTGGTCGCCCAATTCCGCCTCCTTCATCGCCCGGAGCAGATAGAAACGGAAATAGGTGGTAGCCTGAATGAGCTTGGGGTCGTCGGCCGTGCGTTGGATGAGATCGCGCGCGGCGTCCCCCGTGATCGCACCGGAGAGCACAGCGAAGACGTTGGCGTGCTGGCTGAAAATATCTTTCGCCGGCGTATCGGCGTAGAGCCGGCGGTCTGCATCCCAGCAAAGGCGGTTGACCGCCGCGAGCAGGCCGGTCGCCACCTTTTCGTAATGAACCGCAAGATCGTCATGCCCGAGCGCACGACAAAGTTCGGCCGCGCGGCGAAGCGTGCCGGCGTATTGTAGTGTCACAATGCTGGAACCGCCCGTGCGCACGCCGGTGGGTTCGCCTCCAGTCCCGGCGGAATCCTGCCAGGGCCACTCGTCGGCCCAGTCCACAAAAGACCAGTAAGGCAACGGTCCGAGCAAACCCGTCGCCGGATCGATCTTGCCTTCAAACCACGCCAGCACCGCCTGCAGACCCGTCAGGCGCGCGCTTAGGAACGCATCGTCGCGGCGATGCATCCAGTAGTCATGCAGCATATCCACCCAGAAAAGCGAGAACGTGCTGATGAGTTGCGGGACCAGCGACGGATAGCGGCTCTTTGTGAGCCCCTCCGGAATGCGCGAGCGATCGTAGAGCTCGATGGCGTTGCGCATGAGCCGGTCGTCTCCCGACACCGTGAGCGAGATCAGCGACTGGATCCGCGTGTCACCGACGTATTGGAGCTGTTCGTAGTAAGGACAGTCGACGTAGGTATCGATCGCGCACAGCCGCGCCGTACGCCAGCCTGCCGCCCACAGGCGCATCAATTCCGGATCGTCACTGGTGAACGTCGCATTCTCCTGGAACGGATAGCCCGTGAACACGCCGCTCAGGTCCTCGATCGCCAGCGGTTCAGCGCCGGTCTCGATGTCGAGCTGGAGATACCGATACGTGCGAAAATCCATCGGCGCGAATACCCGGTGTGCGCCGCCATCCGGGAGAAACCGGTCCCCCACTCCACGCAACTCGCGTCCCTCCGTTTCATTGCGGTTTCCTTTCTCGCCCTTCGCATCCACCAGGCCTTCGGCATAGCGCAAGGTCAGCGTCGCACCACGGCCCCCGCTGACCGTAAGTTGCGGATAAGCATTGGTGAGATGGCCCCTGTCGAACAGGATGGCCGCCTTGGTGCCGCTCGGCACGGTGAACGGCGCGGGTTTTTCCGGGAAGCCCGCCGGCGGTGTGACTCCGCTGGTCCGCACGACGCGCGCAAGACGCTCCGGGATTTCCTCCAGCAGGGGAATGGAACGCGGCTTGAGCCAGTAATTCACGTCGGTCCCCCAGCCCTGCGGCAAGCCATGACCCAGCATCCGCGGCGCCGGCCAACTCGCATCATCGAAATTCCGATCCTGCCAGCCCCAGGGATACTGCGCGGCATCCAGCTGGTCGCCAGGTCCGACGACTATATACGTGTGCAAACTTTCCCGATCCGCGGCAAACGGCGCATAAGCGGATGTCCGCCACACTTTCCATGCCGGACCGGTGTCGGCAATACGCTCGGCTGCAGTATTGCCCTGTAGCAGGAAGCCCATTCGCTGACCCATGCTCGCGTATGGAGCAAGATCGCCGTAGCTGCGCACTTGGGCCGCAATAACGTTCCGTCCGGACTGCAACCACGGGGCCAGATCCACGCTCTCGTAACGCCACTCGGCGGGATCGCTGGACTGCGGCCCGCGGCAGACCGCATGACCGTTCACCCAAAGCTGGTAGCGAGCGTCGCCCGTCACGTGCACGACGAACCGGGCGGGTTTGTCGGGCAATTCAAAGGTCCGCCGAAACAAATAGACGCCATAATCCGCCTGGGGCGCAGCGGAATGACTGATCCAGCGCGCCGGCCAGCGATCCTTCAACAACTCGGAGACGGGCGCCGGCAGCCCGCTGGGCTGCTCCGCATACACTATACCGGCCAAAACAGTCAGAATGAACATTCCGACGACCTGCCGTATCGGACAAAAGGAACGGGGCATGCCGCAACCATGGCGCGGATCATGCGAGTGACAAGCCCGGTGCTGGGTCCCCACAAACCGCCTTGCAGAATCAGGACCCGCGATTCCTATAGCTTCGGCTCCGCGCCCTTCGGCTTGGAGCATTTTCTGAAAAACCATTACCCTATGAAAAAGTTCCTCCTTACCCTCACTGCCTGCGCCCTGCTCTCCTTCGGCATGGGATCGGCCAATGCCAGCGAAACCGCCCCGAAGTCCGTCGTCCATGTGGTCACGGTCGCTTGGAAGGAAGGCACGACCCCCGAGCAGATCCAGGCCGCCCTCGACGGCGCCAAGGCCCTGCCGGCCGCTTTCAAGGGCATCACCCACGTCTGGACCAAGGCGCTCAAGGTGCAGAATCCTCCGGGCACCACGGTCAACCGGACGCATATCATCGTGATGGAATTTGCCGATGAACAAGCGCTCAAGGACTACGCCAACAGCGACGCCCAAAAGGAGTGGTACAAGCTCTATCTGCCCATCCGGGCGCAGAGCACGACCCACGACATTACCAACTGATTGGTTTCGTCAGTCAGGCATCACGGCCGCCGTCAGGCGGCTTTTTTTTTGGGCCGGCCCGGATTCTGCTCTAATAAGTGAGTATCACGCCGCTGGCCAACGCCAAACCCCTATGAGCATCCTGCTTTTAATGTCAGATACTCCGCTGATTTCCCATATCTACACCGCCGATCCGTCCGCCCACGTTTTCAATGGCAGGATCTATGTCTACCCCTCGCACGACCGCGAAGGAAACATTCCGGACAATGATTTGGGGGACCAATATGACATGGCAGACTATCATGTCTTTTCGCTCGATCAGGTCGGCGGTCCGGTGACGGACCATGGCGTGGCCCTGGACCTCAAAGACGTGCCGTGGGCCAGCAAGCAACTGTGGGCTCCCGACGCAGCATTCCGGAACGGACGCTATTACCTCTTCTTCCCCGCCCGGGACAAGGCGGGCATCTTTCGGATCGGAGTCGCGATCGGCCATCGCCCCGAAGGCCCGTTCAAAGCCGAACCGGCACCCATCCCTGGAACGTACAGCATCGATCCCTGCTGCCTCGCGGACGATGACGGCAAATTCTACCTCGCGTGGGGTGGTATCTGGGGTGGGCAACTCCAGCAGTGGCGCACCGGCCGCTTTGCCGCCGATGGCGTCGAACCCGCCGATCACGAACCCGCCATCGGGCCGCGCATCGCCGAACTCGCCGACGACATGAAGTCCTTCAAGGGCGGCGTCACCGAGATCAGCATCGTCGACGAAAACGGCCGGCCGCTGCTGGCCAGCGACCACGACCGCCGCTACTTCGAGGGCCCGTGGATGCACAAATACCGGGGCACGTATTACCTCTCATACTCCACGGGCAACACGCACTACCTCGTGTATGCGACCAGCAAAAACCCCCGCGGCCCGTTCACGTACCGCGGGCGTTTCCTGGAACCCGTCATCGGCTGGACCACCCATCACTCGATCGTCGAGCACAAGGGCAAGTGGTGGCTGTTCTACCACGACGCGTCCCTGTCCGGCGGCAAAAACCACCTGCGTTGCGTCAAGGTCACGGAGCTGACCTACGCTCCCGACGGCCGGATCAATCCGGTGCCGGTGGGGTGAAACGGTCGCTTCCGCCGTCAACGAACGTCGCGCGGATGCCCGCCCGCCTCACTCCGAACATTCGCCATTCCGTCATCCTTCAAACGTTCGCCTTTCGCTTGGATTCTTCGCTCCGCTCAGCATGACAGGGATCGTGGGTGTGCTGCTTGGATTTGCGCGCACACCAAGGGTGCTTTTGCGATTCGTTTCGACGGTAATTCTGCTTCACTCGGCCCATGCCCCGTCGTGCCCCGCTGCGTGCCTTGCTCCTGTTCCTTTGCTTCGCCGCCGGCCTCCCCGCCACCGAGCCCGCGCCGCTCGTGCTGCGGGTGATGACCTACAATCTCCGTTTCGCGAGCGCGCAGCAACCCCATGCCTGGCCCGGCCGCCGACCGGTGATGCAGGCGCTCATCACCCGCGAAGCCCCCGACATCATGGGCACGCAGGAAGGTCTTTACGGTCAGCTGCGCGAACTCGCGGACGACCTGCCCGGGTACGAGTGGATCGGTCTGGGCCGCGCTGGCGGCAGCAAGGACGAGTTCACGGCGATCTTCTTCCGGCGCGACCGCTTCGAACCGGTCGCCTTCGATCACTTGTGGCTCTCCGATACTCCCGAACTCATCGGTTCGATCACCTGGGGCCACAAGTTCCGCCGCATGGCCACGTGGGTGCGGCTGCGCGACAAGGCCACGGGCCGCGAGGTCGAGGTCTGGAACACGCACTTTGACCACGAGGTCGAGGAAGCGCGGCAGAAATCGGCCGCGCTCCTCCGCGACCGCATCGCACACGCAGACCCGGCCGCGCCATTGCTGCTCATCGGTGACTTCAACTGCCTGGCCGGCCACAGTCGCGCCCACGAAATCCTGACCCACGAAACGGGTCTAACCGACACCTGGACGGCTGCACCGAAGCGGGTGAACGAGGACCTGAACAGCTTCAACGACTTCAAGCCCGCCGGCCATGCCGGCGAACGTATCGACTGGATCCTCGCCCGCCGGCCGGTAGCAGTGGAAGCCGCCGGCATCGTCGATTACGAGGGACTCGCGCAGTTTCCCAGCGACCACTTTCCGGTGACGGCCACGGTGCGATTCTGAGAACGGGTAGTGATTGCACCAAGTGGGGGACGATCTCCAGGCAGGCTTTGTCTTCGCAGCCCGAACTGATACCCCTTACCGATTGAATGGACGTTTCTCCTGTATTGGGCGTGCTCAGGGCACGGACGGACGCAATGTCACAGCTTGCGCGGTCACCACGCTCTCCGCAGGCGCCAGACCCTCGGCCTTCGCTGTTAACCGGATTTCGCCGGGCTGACGCGACGCCTGGACCAGGACCTGCGCGAGGCCGTTGAATAGGCTGCGACGCGCGGGCGCTGGGGGCGTGACGATACTCACGCTGCCGAGCCGGGACAGTTCGGGAATGTGATTCTTCCGATCGGCGAACGGGGTCACTATGAGTTGGATGCGATTGAGGCCCGCCACCAGTTGCGTGGCGTCGAGGCGGAGTGAGGGTCCGGCCTTGGTCGTGTCAGCGTCGTGCATCACTTCGCGACCGTTGAGCCATACCGTGGTTTTGGCACCGACCGAAGGCAGGAACACCCAAAGAGTCTCGCTCGCCGGCAACCTCTCAAGCGTGAACGTAGCCGTCAGATCGTAGAGTTCGCCGGACTTGGGCAAGGGAGCGAGCCAGTTGCCCAGACGCGCCATCGGCTCGAGAGTATCC
>DATCRM010000031.1:0-3663 GCA_036568985.1 Lacunisphaera sp.
AACTCACGGCGTGCGCGAGTCGGCGCGCCGGGGCCGGACCAACCGAGGCTCGGGGAGGTGATGGCTGATGGCGTGGGATTCATGATAACTCGGAGAAGTATCAAGTTTCAGGTATCAGGTACCAAGAGACAACCGATGCACTGGGGAAGCCGGCGATTGAACCTCTTTCGCGCAGAGTTCCTGTTACTTGTCACTTGGTACCTGGTACTTTTCGGCGTCATTCCGGCACCGGAATGACGCTGATGATCCTCCTCAGCGCCGCGAGCACCGTGCGCCGTTCCTCGAGCGCATCGGAAGTCTGGCGCGCGAGCGACAGGCGGTGGGCCAGCACCGGTCCGGTCATCTCCTGGATGTCCTCGGGCACGACGAAATCCCGGCCCTGCACGAGCGCCCGCGCTTGGGCGGCGGTGCGCAGCGCCAGTCCGCCCCGCACGCTCACACCGGCCTTGAACTCCGTCTCCGTCCGCGTGGCCGTGACGATCTTCAGGATATAGTCGAGCACCGTGTCCTCCACGAAGATTCTCCCCGCCAGCGTCTGCATCTTCAGGATGTCGGAGCGCGTGACGACCGGATTGAGCGCGATGGCATCGTAACCGAGTCGCGGCATGCGCAGAATCTCCAGCTCATCGCCAGGTTGCGGATAACCCATCGCCAGGCGCATGAGAAAGCGGTCCATCTGGCTTTCGGGCAACGGAAACGTTCCCTCGTAGTCCACGGGGTTCTGGGTTGCCACGACCATGAAGGGCGCGCCCACCGTGTGCGCCTCGCCATCGACCGTCACCTTGCTCCGATCCATGACCTCGAGCAGCGCCGACTGGGTTTTGGGCGTGGCCCGGTTGATTTCGTCAGCGAGGAGAATGTTGGCGAAGACGGGACCGGGTTTGAAGACGAACTCCTTCAACGTCTCGTCATAGATCGAAACGCCGGTCACATCGGTCGGCAACAGGTCGCTGGTGAACTGGATCCGGGAGAAGCCACAATCCATCGAACGCGCCAGAGAATAGGCCAGCGTGGTCTTGCCCACACCCGGCAGGTCCTCGATTAGCAGATGGCCGCCCGCCAGCAGGCACACCAGCGCCTGGTCGATGATCTCGTCCTTGCCCTTGATGGTCTGGCGCATGTTGGCGCGAAGACGCGCAAGGGCATCGCGGGCGGTGGCGACTTCGGCGGCGGGAGCAAAATCACTCATGTGGGAAACGGTAGATACACGTCCCGCCCGCGCAAACGGATTTCCGGGCGGGGCGGCATCCGTCGCACACGAAGCACACACCCGCCCCTGTGGTGCGCCCCTCTCCAGAGGGAATTCCAATCACGTCAGTCTGGGTCCACTCTCGAGAGGGGTGGCCGAAGGCCGGGGTATGGTTAATTACCACTCGCAAGCATTTGCTTTAATCCAGTTATCGATCGCGTGAACAACTGCATCGATGTTTGATTTGACGGCAGCGTCATCAAATCGAAGAAATCTGACGCCAAAGGATTCCAGCCTTTTCTGTCGAATCTCGTCTGCCTCTCCTTTTAGCGTGTGTGAATCTCCGTCAATCTCCACCGCAAGCATTAGGTCGTCCGAAAAGAAATCGACAATGTATTCGTCGATCGGTTTTTGACGGTGAAAGTCATATCCCCTGCGCTGACGGCCTTTCAGCTGTCGCCAAAGCAATACCTCGGCCAGTGTACTTCGGTTGCGAAGTTCACGCACGATCTGCTTGAGACGCGGATTATACGGAAGTCTCGCCCTCACAGGACTGTCGTTGTGAACGTTCTCGCGTTCGACGCAAGACCACACCCCGCCCCTGTGGGGCACCCCTCTCCAGCCGGAACGATGCAGTCGGCGCGCAAATTAGCGCTGAAAGTTGGGATACCGAAAGGTGGACGCGCACGTCCCCGTGCGCGTGGCTCGATACCCTCCGAAACGGGCACAGGGACGTGCCCGACCACCCGCGCCGACTGCATCGTTGCGGCTCCAGAGGGGATTCCAATCACCCCGGATTTGAATCCCCTCTGGAGAGGGGTGGCGCGAAGCGACGGGGTGTGTTGCCATGTTCACCACCCAAGGGCGGTTGAGGGCAACCGCCCCTACCCTCGTTATTTCCTCGCCCCACTCCGCGCTTCCCCTCTGGCGGAAAGCCCGACAGCTTCCCCGCCGTGACCGGGTTTGAACACGCACTGGTTCTCCTCCTTTTGCTCGCCGCCTTGAGCGTGGTCGGCCGGCGGCTGCCGTGGCCGCTCCCGATTACCTATGTTGTCGGCGCCGGGCTCGCCGCGCTCTGGCCGGCGTTCCCTCGCGTGGAGCTCGACCCGACTTTTTTCTTCCTGTGCTTCGTCCCGCCCCTGCTTTTTTCCGACGGCTGGCTGATGCCGCTGCGCGATTTCTGGGCCGCCAAGCGTCCGATCTTCACGCTCGCCACCGGACTGGTCGTGCTCACCACGCTCACCGTCGGGCTGGTCGCCCACTGGCTGGTGCCCGGCCTGCCGCTGGCCATGGCGTTCGCCCTCGGGGCCGTCGTGTCGCCGACCGACGCCGTGGCCGTCGGCGCCATCACCGAGCGGTTGAAGGTTCCGCCCCGCCTCATCGCCGTGCTCAACGGCGAAAGCCTGATGAACGACGCCACCGGCCTGGTGGCCTTCAAGTTCGCCCTCGCCGCGGTGGCACTCGGCACCTTCTCGATCAAGGCGGCGGTGATGGATTTCGTGATCCTTGCGGCCGGCGGACTCGCCGTCGGGCTTGGGGTGAGCTGGCTGGTGGGACGGTTGCGCGATGTCCTTCAGCGCGTGCACGGAGCCGACTCCATGCTGGAGACTACGGTCTCGCTGCTGACACCTTACGCCGCTTACCTCGCAGCCGAGGCGCTCGGCCTGTCCAGCATCCTTGCCGTGGTTGCCGCAGGACTCTACGCGGGCTGGCGCGATCCTCTGCGCATGGACGCCGTCACCCGCCAGACAACCTGGAATGTGTGGAGCCTGGCACTGTTCTGGCTCAACGGTCTGGCCTTCGTACTCCTCGGGTTGCAACTGCCCTCGGTCCTCGCCGCCATCAGCACGAGCTATTCGCCCGGCCAGCTCGCGCTCTTCACCGCCATCGTGTCGGGTACGGCGATCGTAACGCGCTTGGTCTGGATGTGCCCGGGCGGCTACGTGCCGTTTCTGCTCTTCCCTCACGCGCTGCGCAACGAGCCCCGTCCGCCCTGGACCTGGTTTGCCGTGGCCGGCTGGGCGGGCATGCGCGGCACGGTCACCCTTGCCGCCGCTCTCTCCATTCCCGTGACCATGGCCAACGGTTCGCCTTTCCCCGGACGGGATATCGTGATCTTCCTCGCAGCCGGCGTGATCGTGGTCACGCTGCTGCTCCAGGGCACGACCTTGGAAGCGCTGATCTCGCGGCTTCGCGTCCGCCCCGATGACACCCAGTTGAAAGAAGAGCGTCTGGCCCGGATCGCGGCGGTTGAGGCCGGACTGAAAGCGTTGCGCGCCGCCTCCTATGTGACAACGACGCCGGAAGAGGATGCTGCCCTCGGTGTGATCATCGGCGAATACGAACACCGTCTTGCCGAACTGACCGCCGACGGCGAAACCCAGGCGAGCTCCCATCGCCGCCGCGCATCGACCCGCCATCATCGACTGGTGGCCCTCGCGGCCGAGCGCGCGGCCCTCGACGATCTCTGGCGC
>DATCRM010000032.1:0-5621 GCA_036568985.1 Lacunisphaera sp.
ATACAACACAGGATTCGACCCGTACAATATCCCAGGCGTCCACCTGGGCGACGGGCTCGTGAGAATCAGCTGCCTCTCACCGGCCGTGGACGAAACTGCGCAGGACTTCGTCTGGCTGGGGCTGGGAAAAACCGCTGAACCGACCCACCCACCATCGCTGGTGACTGCGGAAAAGAAACACGGAACCGGCGGCAGCCGCTGGAATTATTTTCCCAATTGAATCCTACCGGACGACGGGAAGAGGCAGGCCGTCCTACCTTTTCCTCCACGTGCCGTTTGCCTCCTGCACCCAGACGCCGGGCCGGCTGTTGGCGGCGATCTGCTTGGCCCGGGCGCGGCCGACGGAATCGGATGTCGCGCCGGTTTCCTTGGCAATGAGAGCATAGACGACCTCGCGGTCGCGGTTCTCCTCGGCCACGACACTGCTGGCGTCGGCCCCGCCGCTGCCGCGCACCTCGAGCAGGCCGCGGTTGTTTTCGCCGATGGCCTCGGAGGTTTTCAGGCTGTCGATGGCGGGCAGACGCTGCTCCATGCGACGGCGGATGTCGGCGGCGCTCTCGGCCGCGAAGACCGTGAGTGTGACGAGGCAGAAAGCGGCACAAAGGGTGAGGAAGCGGGAGCGGTTCATGGCGTTCAGGGTTTGGTGGGTTCGATGGTCGCGGACTTTTTGTCGAGGTCGCCGAAGAAATCATCCAGCGCCTTCTCGACGCGTACGTTCACGTCGACCGTGATGTGGATCGGCTTCACTTCGATGGGCTCGGTTCTGACATTGAGGCAGCCGCCCAGGAGGAGCGGCACAAACGAAGCGGGGAGGAAAAGGCGGCGGTACATATCAGAGTAGTTTGACCAGGAATTACACCGATGGGCACGGATTAATTCCAAAGTTTAGATAGAATGTCTCGAGGCCTCTATCCGGTTTTGATCCGTGTTATCTGTGGTAAAAAGTGCTTGGATTGGGTCAGCTTATTCAAGGTTTGGTTCCGCCGATGCTCAAGCGCGAGTCCATGCCCATGTTGATCAGCTTCTCCAGCGGGCCGTTCACGTTAAGATCGAGGATGACCGGAGCCTTGATCTCCGGATCGATCGGTTCGCCCTTCACATGCAATTGCGCGGAGCGATCAGCCGGCGCGTTAGGTGGCCGGATATCCAGCCGCAATTCGTTGACCCGCAACTTGAGCAATCCCGTCTCGACCTTCTGCAGCACGGCGTAACTGGGAGTGCCGGGGGCCGCACCACCCGTAAGCAGTCCCTTGGCGTTGAACTGGATCGCCGCCTGGACGCCGGGTTTGAGCGCCAACCAACCAGTGCCAAACCGTAAACCATCCGCGCCGAGGTGCACAGGCACGCGGCCGTTGACCCGCCCGCTCGCCTTCGCGGGCAGATCCTCCGTCAGCGCCATCACCTCCTCGATGCTGATGCCATCCGCCAGCAGCACCGCTTCCAATTCGGCGCGGCTGGGCACGAGCGTGAACGGCTCCGCGGTTACGCTGCCGCCCAGCGCCTGAAGCGTCGCATGCCCGACCGCGATGCGGTCCGTTTCCTCCAGCGCAAGCGTCGTCGCGAAATCGCGCAAGACCAGTTGACCGGTGCGCAGTTCGCGAATGCTCAGCGTTCCCGGCTTGGTGGTTGCCGCCGCAAAATCCGTAAACTCCAAGTCGGCCTCGACGCCTTCCGCCGTGATGGCCTTGGCCGCGGACACCGCCCGTCCTTCGCGCAGCGTCACCCGGCCGGATGCCGTCAGCTTGTCCCCGGCCAGCCGGCCCTCGGCATTGCCACTAAGCTTTCCCTCGACGATCCAGTCCTCGGCCGGCGCCGGCGCGAGCTGTTGCAGGAAGCCCTGCCAAGGCTGCAAATCGAGCGTCGCCTCGGGAATCTTAAACGCCAGATCACCGCTTCTCAGGTCGTAGCTTCCTTCTCCTCTCAGCCCGAGGCCCAGAGCCGTCACCTCGGCGGTTCCTGCCCAAACGCCTTGGGTGGAGGGATGCGCGGCCAGTTTCAGCGTCAGAGCCTGATCGGGCTGACCTTCGGCTTGAATGACCAGCTGACCGTCGATCGATATGGCGTCAAAAGGCAGACTCGCCGTCCCGCGGGACGGTGCCGCGGAGGCGGCAGGCGTTTCCTTGGCGAGAGCGGCCATCTTCACCGGCACCCGCGCCTCTTCGACGCGCAGCGTGCCGAGCGAAGGCGTCCACCAATGCGTCCGGTCGAGCGTGACGCGCCCGGCGGCCAATGGCTGCACGTGCAACAGGAAACCGACATCCTTCACCGCCATCCGCCAGAACGAGACCTGCGTGACCTGAAATCTGACGTCGGTCGCCCCGGCCACCTTCAGTGCGGAGCTGATGGCGAGACCGGCAAGATAAATGCGTCCAACCAATCCCACGCCAAGCAAGGCGAGCAGGACCACCCCGAAGGTGACCAGAAGACGGCGACGGAGGAACGACATGGAATCCACCTATGACAGCGCGGTTTGGCGCGGGCTCCAATCACTATTCGTGACGCCCGACTTCGCCATGACAATGTCACCACGCCTGCCGGCGCAGCGCCATCGTCGGATGGCGGTCCGTCGGTGTTATCCCCGCTGCTACGCCCAGGAGCCAGTCAGCGGGCCAAGATCTGCGGCGTGACGGAGCTTGTCCCCGTCCGGACTTCATTCATGCTATGCGTGTTAATCGCTCCGGACCATTCCGGTTCAACTGCAGTCTCCCCGAATCCAATAACCCTCATGAGCAACTCACATTCCTCCCGCACCTCCAATCGCAGCCGTATGCTGCTTGCCTTGGCCTGCGCCCTTGGCCTCACGCTTATGTCTGTGCCCGCCGCGATCGCCGCTGAGGCTCCCGCCAAACAGCCTGCCGCGGACAAGGCCCCCGCCCTGCCGGTGAGCGCCACCTTCGAGAAAGTCGCCAGCACCGAGGGCACACCGTTTGTGCTGAAGCTCAAAAACGACTCCCATGACACACTCAAGATCAGCGGCAAGGTGCTCCTGAGCGTCGTGCATCATGCCATGGACAAGGCGCGTGTCCTCCCCGAGCACACGCTCGAAGCCGGCAAGGTCTGGTCCATCCCCGGCCTCTCCGCCGAGGACAAAGTCATCCTCAACGCGACCGGTTTCGCCCCGCTCGAACTCGTCGTACATTGAGTGACCGGCAAGCGCGGTCGCTTTGACGTCAGACGTCGGCGATCACCCAACGCCCGCCCAACCAGCCCGCCAGCCCCGGCGGGCTTTTTCATGCCCGGTCGCAAGATGGGGCGCGCGTTCTGTCTGCAAGTCGCCCCGACTTTTAAGGCGCGGCCCGCCGTTGCGACGGCACCGCGTCGATCTCCAGGTAGACCGACGTCGCGCCGCTTTCGGCCACGGCATCGATCGCCCCGGCGACTTCCTTGAGCTGCTTCGAGGCCGCGGCCTCCGCCGTGGCGCCGACCTTGCAGACGAATTCCCACTGGGCGAAACCTTCCGGCACTTCCTTCCGCCGCGAACGACGGACGTATTTGTTGACCTCGTGCCGGATCTTGTCGCGCACCCGGGCATCGTCCTTGCCGGCAGCTTGGAGAGGAAAAGTCTTCTTCATTTACCCGCATCGTCGCGCGTCGACCCGCCGACACAATGAGAATCAATCGGCAGTCCCGCCCGGAATTACCCTGCCCTCCGACAAACACTCCGAGCCCAGCGGCGAACGCCGTGTTGTAGCGAAACGCGTGAGCGTTTCGCCCTTCGGCGCCGGCGAAAAACTCCCGTTTTCCGCTACGAGGCAGTGCATCCGGGCTATTCGTGGCAGGAAGCGGAAAACGCCGGCTGCCGCCGCAGCCAGCGGACGACACACAGGCTGTCGGTCAGGGCCTCGTGCAAGGCCGAGCCAAAGTCATAAGCCTGGGTATCGAATCCCGCGGTTTCCGCCGCTTGGTCGATGGCCAGCATGACGGCAAACATCCGTCCGCGGATTTCCGGGATCAGGACATCGACCCGGTCGATCCCGGCCGCAAGGTTGGTCCGGCAGCCGTCCAGATTCCGGCTGTGATGGGCGCGACACGAGCCGGGGCGCGCCTCATAAATCGAGCAACTCTCCTCGACAAGCAGGGCGCACGGGCGCCTTTGCGCCAGCCTTTCATCCGCTGAACGTCCGGCGAAGGCCGCCCGATGCGCGGCCAGCCGGGCGATCACCGCGTCCAATTCCGCCGGGGAAAAATGAGTCTGGATATATTCGGCCGCGATGAGCACTTCGTGCGCCTGCGCGCCCACGAGGACGTGACAGCACGTACCGCACCCAGCCCGGCAAGCCACTGCCGCGCGCGCCTCGGCCGGCGCCGCGGCAAAGGCGCGGTCAAAGCGCTTCTGCGCCAGCCGCAGCACCGGGAGCAGATCGGCCGGATTTCGGCTCTTCCGCAGCTGCGCCAAAACCGCCTCGGCAGTCTTGTGGTACAGCGCCTCTTCGTCGGCGGAAAATCCGGTGCTCATGAACCGACCCAACAGCCTCCCGCCAAAACGTCACGCTCCGACTCGGTCTTGGCCAAAACAATTCGCTCCTGAAATAATACATAAGTATTGACATGAGACATGTGTCTCATTTTTCTCCGCGCATTCCCTTAAACAACCAACCTTGGAGTCCATCATGTCCCTGACCGCTGAACAAATGAACCGAAAGATCGACGAGCATTTCTCCTATGAGGCCCACGATGACGTGGCCGGCGTGCTCGCCACCCTGGCACCCGACGCCACCCACGATATCGTCGGCTACCCGACCGGCCCCACCCGCGGCCGCGAAGCTGCCCGGGCTTTCTACCAGACCATGTTTGCCGATCTGGCGGAAAGCAAAGTCACGCCGCTGCACCGGCTCCACGGGAGGGATTTTATGGTGGACGAATCCTTCTGGGAAGGACGGGCGCCGGGCCGCCCCTTCGGGCTCGAAGGCAGGAACCGCCCCCTCTCGTTCCGCATCCTGCACGTCGTCGAGTTCAATCCCAAGGGTGAGATCCAAAAGGAACAGGTGTGGCTCGATTTCGTCGCGATCATGCAGCAGCTCGCTCCCTCCGCATGAAAAGCGTCCGTAAACCCAGCAACCAGGAGTTGCGCACCCGCAAGGACCTGCTCACCGCCGCCAGCCGGCTTATGAAGCAGGGCCGCAAGCCCACCATGGACGAAGTGGCGCAGGAGGCGATGGTGTCCCGCCCCACCGCCTATCGGTATTTCCGCAGCGTCGACGCACTGCTCGGCGAGGCCCCAGTCGACGCGGCGGTGGTCGACCCCACCCAGCTTTTCGCCAACAACGCCAGCGATGATCCCGAGGCGCGGCTCCTTGAAGCCGAGGCTTCCATGCACAAGACGGTTTTCGAAAACGAGGCCCATCTGCGCGTCATGCTGGCCAACTCCATCGGCCGCGATCTCAGCGACGACAGCGTGCCCGCCCGGCAAAACCGCCGCATGCCGCTCATCGAGGCGGCACTGGCTCCCGCCCGCGATCGCTTCACTGACGGAGACTATGAAAAACTTTGCGCCGCCCTCGCGCTGATCTTCGGCACCGAGGCCATGATCGTCTTCCGCGACGTGCTCCGCGTGGACGAAACCACCGCGCGCGAGGTCAAGAGCTGGGCTGTCCGCGCCCTGGTGCGCGCAGCCTTGCGAC
>DATCRM010000033.1:0-2376 GCA_036568985.1 Lacunisphaera sp.
ACGCGGCATCATCAGCGATCCCACGTTTTACTTCGCAAAGAACGACCCATTCTTCACCGGCAGTTACCCCGCGGCCGTCGTGGATCCCGCAAGCAACACCACGCTCGCCACGGATTTCACCGGACGAACCCTCAGCTTCGAACTCGTCGGCGGCCTGCGCATGGGCGACGCGCCCACCACGCCGGTGGCTTTCACGCGCGGCCTACAAACTTCCGGTCAATGGGATCCGGTCAGCGGCGTCTACAAGGACACCGGCGGACACATTGCCTTCCTCGGGGGCAACGTGCAGTTCTATCCCAACGTGAGCGAAGTCGCGACCCAGCTCACTCTGAGCAACGGCACCAAGGGCGCCTCGATCCGCAAGGCCATTCCCGCTACCGCCAAAATCTACGCGACGCCCACCGCCAGCGGCACCGTCGTTGGCTCAATCGCAGGCACCGCGGCTGTGGCGCCATGATCAGAGCCTTCTCTGATCATCACATGAATCGGACCGCACAATGGGCAGGATGTCCTCACCCCACGGGTTCCCGCCTTCGCCTCCCGGCCGCGGAGGGTAAGGGCACCCCACCCATCTGAGCTTTCGAAACCAGATCGTAACAACTCACACTGTCCGGCCCGGGCGTTTCAACCACGCCCGGGCTTTTTTCTTCCCCCGCGGGCCCGGCAAAGCCAGTGTGCCGCGCACTGCATCATGGCTCCCGCGAATCCCATCTATGTCATCGGTCACCGCAACCCCGACGCCGACTCCATCTGCTCCGCGATCGCGTACGCCGCGTTCAAGCAGGCCCGGGGCGAATGCGATTACGTCGCGGCCCGTTGCGGCAACTCCAACGCGCGCATCGACGCGATCCTGGAGCGCTTTCACACTCCCCTGCCCCTTTACCTGAGCGACGTCTCCCCCCGGGTGCACGACCTCATGACGGTCAATCCCTACGTCGTGAATCTCGGCGCCACCTGTGCCGAAACGCTCCGACTTATCGACCGGCACCACCTCAACGTCGTCCCGGTGGTCTCCTCGGACAACCGCGCCACCGGCATCATCTCGCTCGCGCAGCTCGGCCATTTCTTCATTCCCCGCCTGGACGAGCCGCGTGCGATGCGCCAGGTCCATACCAGTCTGGCCCGCATCGCCCAATCGCTCCGGGCCTCAGTGCTCCACTTGGTCGACGGCGACCGCCTCGAGGACCTCTATGTGCGCATCGGTGCCATGGACATCGGCACCTTCTGGACGATCGCCGTGAAGGAGTCCATTCCCGCCAACCAATCCATCATCATCGTCGGCGATCGCGCCGACGTACAGCGCCGGGCCATTGAGATCGGCATCCGCGCGATCATTGTCAGCGGCAATCTATCCGTCGATCCGGCCATCATCGAACTGGCCCGTCAGCATCAGGTCAGCATCCTCGTCAGCGCCCACGACACCGCGACAACCGGATGGTTTGTCCGCACGGCCTCCACCATCGAACGGCTCGTCGAGCGCAACTTCATTTCCCTCAACCCCGATACCCGCATCGCGGACATCCGGAAGCGCTTCACGGCAAACGCACCGCACGCAATGATGGTCACCAGCGAGGACCACACCCTGCTCGGCATTATCACCAAGTCCGACCTGCTCAAGCCCGTGCCCACGCGCCTCGTGCTCGTGGACCACAACGAAATCACCCAGGCCGTGCCCGGCGCCGACGAGGTCACGATCACCGAGATCCTCGACCACCACCGCCTCGGACCGATGAGCACGTCCCAGCCGATCCTGTTCATCAATGAACCGGTCGGATCCACCTGCACGATCGTCGCCGATCTCTTCCGCCGTCACAACCTCACGCCGACCGCGAATCTGGCCGGCATCATGATGTCCGGACTCATTTCCGACACGCTGCTGCTCCAAAGTCCCACATCGACGGCCAAGGACGCCGAAATTCTCAACTGGCTCCAGGCGCAGGCCGGCATCTCGGCCCAGGATCTGAGCAAGCTTATCTTCAGTTCGGGTTCCGTCATCATCGCCAACCCTGCCGACAAGGTCGTGCGTTCCGATTTCAAGATCTACACCGAGGACGGCGTGAAGTTCTCCGTCTCGCAGGTCGAGGAACTCGGCTTCGACAATTTCTGGCAGCACGACACCCAGCTCGCCAAAGCCCTGAGCGAACTGCGCAACACGGAGAAACTGGCCTTCGCCGCCCTGCTCGTCACCGATATCAACACCCAAAACTCGCTGATGCTGGTCAAGGGTGACTCCGACTTCATTCGCCGGATCTCCTACGCCCACGTCCAGCAGGACGAGATCTTCGACCTTCCCGGCGTCGTCAGCCGCAAGAAACAGCTCATCCCTTATCTCACGGACCTGCTCAAGGAAATGACCAGCGATGGCATGAGCCCGAG
>DATCRM010000034.1:0-2152 GCA_036568985.1 Lacunisphaera sp.
CTGTAGGGCGGGGTCTCCGAACCCCGCCGTTGGAAATGGAGGCTTCGAAGAAGCCTCCCTGAAACGAATGCAAGCCAGCGGGGTGCAGAGACCCCGCCCTGCAAAATTCGCCGCACTGGTCACGATCATCGCCCGCAACCGCGCTTATCCGGAACAATGCAGTCGGCGCGGGTGGTCGGGCACGTCCCTGTGCCCGTTTCGGAGGGCATCGAGCCATGCGCACAGGGACGTGCGCGGCCACCTTCCGGTATCGCAACTTTCAAAGCTAGTTTGCGCGCCAATTGCATGGTTACGCCTTATCCTCATCAAATGCCGGCTCAGAAACCGCCAGGCAGTGTCACTCTGGAAACATGGACCTGCTTTCCTGCTGCCCCTTCTGGCCGCTCAAGGACGGCCTGCCCGCGGCCTATCCGCCCTTGGAACGCAATGCATCGTGCGACGTCGCAATCATCGGTGGCGGCATTACCGGCGCGTGTGTCGCCTGGAATCTCGCCCAGGCCGGCATCGAGACAATGGTGGTAGATCGGCGTGAAGTCGCCCACGGCAGCACGGCGGGCAGCACCGCGCTCTTGCAGTACGAGATCGATGTTCCGCTCTATCAACTGGAACAACGGCTCGGAACCGTCCGGGCCCGCCGTGCCTATCAGGACTGCCTCGGCGCGGTCCAGCGAATCGGGCGCATCATCGAGCATTTGAAAATCCAGTGCGGCTATGATTCCCGGGGCAGCCTGTTTCTTGCGCGCAACCAGGCGAGCGTGCCGGGATTGCGCCGGGAGTTCGTTGCCCGCCGCGCCGCGGGATTCGCGGTCGATTGGTGGTCGGATCGGGACCTTGCGCGGCACAGCAGCCTGCGACGTGGCGCGGCCATTTTCTCCCGTCCCGGGCAGGCGGCCCAAGTGGACGCCTATGCCCTGACCTACGGCCTGCTCGCGGCCGCGGTGAAGCGTGGCGTCCACGTGCATGACCGCACCGTCGTGGTGCGTCACCAGACGACGGCCAGGCGGGTCGAACTGATTACAAATCGCGGAACCCGAATCCGCGCCCGCTGGCTGGTGATCGCGTCCGGTTACGAGGCGGACCGATTCCTGCCCAAACCATTTGCCGCATTGCACAGCACCTATGCGCTGGCCAGTGAACCGGTGGCGGATTTTCCCGGCTGGCCGGCGGGACTGCCGGTCATCTGGGAAACGGGTGATCCCTACCTTTACCTGCGCACAACGCGCGACCGCCGTGTCATCATGGGCGGTTGCGACGAACCTTTCCGGGATCCAGTCGCGCGTGATCGGCTGCTTCCGCACAAGGTCGGCGCGCTGCGCCGCGCCTTCGCGCGATTGTTTCCCAGGATTCCACTCGAGGTAGCAACCGCGTGGGCCGGAACTTTCGGCAAGACGCGGGACGGTCTGCCCTTCATCGGCGAACATCCCGCCGTTCCGCGCACCTGGTTCGCGCTCGGTTACGGCGGCAACGGCATCACCTACGGACTGCTCGCCGCGGAATTGTTCCGCGACTTCCTGGCAACGGGCACGGCGCGTGACCTGGATCTATATGGCTTCGAACGCCGGATGGAAGCCTAGGCCGTCGAGGCAGCCTTCCCCGCCCTGCGCCTGGGTAAACCGCAGCCGGCGGACCGTCCCAACCTCACTACACGCGTTCGCCGACCACGGTGAACTCCTCGCGGTCGTGATACAGGTGGCGAACGTGGAGGTTGGTGGCGTGCCGCGCGAAGGGCGAGCCGGCCGCGCGTATCTCACGCAGCAGCGCGAGTACGTCCACGTGGCCGAATTTGAGGTTGATGACGAAACGCCGGCACCAGCCGTTAACCAGCCACGGCGTGACGATGTTCTGCATCACGTGATGCGGTTCCTCGACCAAATCACAGAACAACCAATCGCAGGTTTCCTCCCCCGCGGGCCTGCCCTCCGAAGTCTTGGCGAAGGAGGGGGCGAACTTGAATGCATCCTCCAACCGGTGCTCGATAAGCGGATGATTCAGAGCGCCACCCTTGAGCGGACCGTTGTCCACGGCGATGACCTTGGCGCCGCGTTTCGCCGCGCTGTAACTCCAGCCGCCCGGCGCCGCGCCCAGATCCACCACGGTCTCGCCCGGTTGCGGCTCGCGGCCGAGCACGATGTAGGCTTCCTCGACCTTGAGG
>DATCRM010000035.1:0-18185 GCA_036568985.1 Lacunisphaera sp.
GCGTGTTGGTGACCATTGCTTCGGTGCGGGCGGTCGGCCCGATCCGTAACGCTCGCGAACTTCAATGGCTTGTCATCGGCGCCAGCGGCACGGCCCTTTTTGCCGCGGCCCTGATCTGGGGACTCTATTCTTCCCGGCGACGCGCGCTTGCGCAGGCGGCCCAAGGCATGGCCGAGTTGGAACGCAACGCGGCGCGCTTCCGTTTCATCTTCGAAAACGTTCCGGTCGGCCTCTCCTGGTTCGCCGTCGGCCATGAGAACGAAAAACCTCTCGTCAATTCCGCCCATGCCCGCATCACGGGCGTATCGATGGAGAAAAGCGCGGAGCCCGGCGCCTACGACATGGCGTCGCATCCCGAGGACGCGGCGCGGGAGAAGGAGCTGACCGAGCGCCTGTCCCGGGGCGAGCTCGACCATTTCTCGATGGAAAAGCGCTACCTGCATCCCGATGGCCGGGTGGTGTGGTGCGCGCTCACCGTTCATCATTTCCGCGAACCCGTCACGGGCGCGATGCAGCAGGTGGCTTCGCTGGTCGACATCACCGAACGCAAGCTCGCCCAGGAAAGCCTCGCGCTGAAGGAGGCGCAGTTCCGGTTCATCTTCGAATCCGTCAAGACCGGCATCGCCTGGAGCTACATCCCGCCCCACGGTCCGGTCTTGCGGTTGCTCAATGACGCGCACCTGCACATCGCCGGACTGACGCGCGAGGAGGCGGAGAACCCCGACGCTTTCCGGAGCCTCACGCATCCGGACGATATTCTGCGGCAAAACGAGCTGCACGACCGCATGATGGCCGGCGAAATTTCCGAGTATGCCATGGAGAAACGTTATCTCCGGCGGGATGGCTCTGTCGTGTGGGTCGCCTTCACCAATCAGCGGCGGATGCACCCCGACGGTGGCGAAGAGTATCTGTCCACGGTGGTGGACATCACGGATGTGAAGCGCATTCATGAGGAACTGGTGCTGAAGGAGGCGCAGTTCCGGTTCATTTTCGAATCGGTGCCGGTGGGACTTTCCTGGGCCGTCGCCAACGCCGACCGGACCCGCATCGTCAATCCCGAGCACGTCCGCCTGACGGGCGTCACGCCGGAGCAGGCCCGGGCGGATCCGGACGTCTTCCTGCGTCGCACCCATCCCGACGATGTGGTGCGGCAACTCGAATTGGTGCGACGGCTGCGCAGCGGCGAGATCGACCAGTTCACCTTCGACAAACGCTACATCGACCCGACGAGTCCGGCTCGCTGGGTCCGCCTTTCCCGCCGGGTCTACCGCGGAAAGGACGGAATGCCGGACCAGGAACTCAATGCTTTGGTGGACATCACGGAACTGAAGCAAATGCAGACCGAGTTGAGCGTCGCAAAAGAGGCGGCCGAGCAGGCCAGCCTGGCCAAGAGCCAGTTTCTCGCGATGATGAGCCACGAGATCCGCACGCCGATGAACGGCGTCATCGGCATGACGAGCCTGCTCCTCGACACCAATCTCACCCCCGATCAGCGGGAGTACGCCCAGACGATCCGGGTCAGCGGCGACGGCCTGCTTTCGATCATCAATGACATCCTGGATTTCTCCAAGATCGAGTCGGGCCGCCTCGAGCTGGAGGAGACGGAATTTTCGCTCAGCGACTGCATCGAGGGCACTTTGGACCTTCTGGCCACGCGCGCCGCGGAAAAGCACCTCGATCTGCTCTATGAGATTGTCGACGGCACCCCCGGCTGTATTCGCGGCGATCCCACGCGGCTCCGCCAGATCCTCGTCAACCTGCTGGGCAACGCCATTAAGTTCACCGCGCAGGGCGAGGTGCTGCTGTCCCTCGGTGTCCGCTCAGCGTCGGCGGACATGGTTGAACTCTGGTTCAGTGTCAGTGACACAGGCATCGGCATCCCCGCGGAGGCGCAAGCCCGGCTGTTTCAGTCCTTCACCCAGGTGGATTCCTCGACCACGCGCAAATACGGCGGCACGGGACTGGGCCTCGCGATCAGCAAGCGACTGGCCGAGCTGATGGGCGGGCGCATGTGGGTCGAGAGCGAAGTCGATCATGGCTCGACATTCAATTTCACGGTCAAGGCCGCGGCCGTCGCGAGCAAGCCGCGTTTCCCCGCCACTGGCGCCCGGGCGGGTACCGAGGGCCGGCGGCTGCTGGTGATTGACGACAATGCGACCAGCCGGCGGATCCTGTGCGATCTCGCCCGCAACTGGGGGATGATCCCGCAGGCCCTCGAGACGCCCGCCGAGGCCTTGGCGCTGCTGCGCACCGGCGAGAAATTCGACGCGGCCATTCTCGACATGCAGATGCCCGAGATGGACGGGCTCATGCTGGCCGCGGAAATCCGCCGTCTTCGCACCAAGGAGGAGCTGCCGCTTGTGCTGCTTTCCTCGCTCGGCCAGCAGGCCGATCCCTCGGGTTTGTTCAGTGCCAGCCTGACCAAGCCGGTCAAGCCCTCGCAGCTGCACGACACCCTGGCCCAGATTTTCTGGCCCGAGCACGAGGTGGAGACGATCAAGCCGGTGATGCGCTCGGTGCATCCCTACGTGTTGGCGCAGACGAAGCGCACCGAGCGCATCCTGCTCGCCGAGGACAACCTGGTGAACCAGAAGGTCGCCCTGCACCTGCTGGGCAGTCTCGGTTACCGGGCGGATCTCGCCGCCAATGGCCTCGAGGTGATTGAGGCCACGTCGCGGCAGACCTACGACATTATTTTCATGGACATGCAGATGCCGGAAATGGACGGCCTGGAGGCAACGCGCCGGATCGTGCAGGCCGAATCCCGCCCGGAAGCGCGCCCCTGGATCATCGCGCTGACGGCGAACGCCATGCAGGGCGACCGGGAGCGTTGCCTGGAGGCGGGAATGAACGACTACCTGTCCAAGCCGCTTAAGAAAGCCGAGCTGATGCACGCACTCGAGCGCGGCCGCGTAGCCCTGTCCGAGCGAGGCGGCGGAGCCAAGGGTGGCGCGCGCTGACCCGGTTATTACGCCAAGAGCGCAAAGCCAGCATCGAGGATCGCCTGGTTGGCGCTCTTTGCGAACCTTGGTGTGAACCCATTCCGATATTGAAGACTGACGTCTTCTTCGCCTTTCTCCCGGCAACGGGCCAACCTAGGCGTAGGCATTACGCGTGTGCTGAATAAAACTGTTGTTCGGCCAAGAGATGAACGTCCAAATCTATGCAGAGCCAAGTTCCTGAATTCGCAGTTGGCTTGGGCACGCTTGCCTTGATCAACGCAGGACTCGCGCAGGCCAAGAATCGTAGCGGACTCGCGTGGTTTTTCGTCAGCCTGTTTCTCGGACCAATCGCTACATTGATTATCGTTTTGCTCGACAAGACGGAGCCTTCGGATGTCGAACCAGTACGGAAGCCGTTCGATCTTCAGGACTTTCGGAAGCAATAACGGTAGAGAGCCGTCCGATCGTCACGACGAAGTCGCCGACGCGGCATGGTTGAGCTGAAACGGCGATCTAAGAAACCCGGCGATCGATCGTATTTCTGCTATGAAAAGATTCATGCTTCTCATCCTTGGCTGCTTCATGAGCCTCACAGTCTCCGCCAAAGATAAGCCCGATACGCTAGCCGACTCGTACTATCGGGGTGACGGCTTGGGCTACAATGTTTCGCTAGTCCTCGAAACAAATGGCGAATATCGCGCGTGGTGGGACGGGTGCCTCGGTCGCTATGGGACCGCCAAAGGTTATTGGAAGGCGAAAAGCGGGAAGGTGGAACTGAATCCGAGTGAGGAAATTGATATGATGAAAGGGCATCTACGCATCCTGAATATCCGAAAGATCGACGGCCGATTTGAACTTTTACCCGAAGAAGATGAGAAGCGCATGAAGACCGAAGAAGAGAAGCGTATGTTTTCGTTCACCAAAATCGATCGGAGGGAAAAGGCCAGCCACCAGTAGCGATATCAATGATCCAGAGCTCCCACACCAAGAGCGCAAAAGGCGAAGGGCCGGCCAACCGGGCGCCTTCTTGGCGATGGCGCAGGCCGTTGAGCGTGAAATCGGGGCGTAAAGCCCCTCCTACAAGCAATCCATGAACGTGGCAGCCGTCGACGGTGCGCGTCAGCCCGGCTGGTTCAGGTTGCGCGAGACCTGTTGCCAGAGCGCGGCGGTGCGCTCGGCGAGGATGGCGTGGCAGCGGGCTACTTCGGCCTCGCGCTGGGCGAGGTTGCCTTCGGCGATCTTCGCCAAGTCGTCGAGATTGTAGAGGAAGACGTTGGCCAGGCTCGTGGCGGCGGGGTCGATGTCGCGGGGGAGGGCGAGGTCGATCAGGAACAGGGGTCGCGCCGCCCGGCGCTTCATCGCGGCGGCAATCATCGCCTGCGGCAGCACGAAGCCCGGCGCCGAGGTGGAACTGGCCACGACGTCGGCGGAGGCAAGGATCTCGGGCAGCTCCGCGAGACTGGCCGCCCAGCCGCCGGCGGAGGCCGCGGCCTCCTCGGCCTTGGAAAGCGTGCGGCTGGCGACGGTGATCGATTTGGCGCCGCGGCTCTGGAAGGCCTGCACGGTCTTCAGTCCGATATCGCCGGCCCCGACGACGAGGACGTTCACCGACGACAAGTCGCCGAAGATCTTGCCCGCGAGGTCCACGGCGACGCTCGCGACGCTGATCTGGCCCTCGCCGATGCGCGTGTGCGTGCGCACATGCTTGGCCGCCTGAAAGGTTTTCTGAAAAACGCGGTTGAGCACCGGCCCGGTCCAGTGGCTGGCCAGCGCGGCGTCGTAGGCGCCCTTCACCTGACCGAGAATCTCGGTCTCGCCCACGATCTGCGAATCCAGCCCGGAGGCGACGGCGAAAAGGTGACTGATCGCCTCGTGGTTCTGACGGAGCTTAAGGACATCCTCCAGCTCGGCGGGCGTGCAACCGGTCGTTTCCGCCACAGCGGTGCGGAGGCTTTCCACGGAGGCGCCGGCCTGGGCCACGCCATACAGTTCGACGCGGTTGCAGGTGTTGAGCAGCGCGAATTCGCTGATGCCCGGGGTCTGGCTCAGCCGGGTTGCGAGCGCGGCGGCGCGGGTCGTGTCGAGGGCCAGTCGTTCCCGGACCGCAAGGGGCACGGTATGGTGGCTGGCGCCGAGGAGAAAGAGGACGGGCTGTTTTGACTCCATGGTCAGCGGTCCGCCGGGGTAAGGGTAACTTCGTGGTGCCGGCTGGAGTTCACCGGTCCGAGCGACATCAAGGCGAGGAGGAACATCACGACGCAGACCCAGGCGAACCGGACCGACACGAGCCAGGCGCGCCAACGCATGACGAGGACCACGAGGTAGACGGCCCACACGCCCACCGTCACGAAGAGCTTGCCCATGTCCACGGAAGCCGTGTCACGGATCCACCACGAGGCGCCCACGCCGAGGGAAATGGTGAGGAGGAGCTCGCCGAGCGCGAGCATGCGCGTGTTGATCTGGTCGAGCTGGACCACCGAGGGCAGGAACCAGAAAAGGCCGTTGAGGCGCTTGTGTTTCAGGCTCCAGTTTTGGAGGAGCTGCATGATCGAGGTCAGGGCCAGCAGGCCGAAGACACCGTAGCTGAAGACCGCGAGCGCGGCATGAAGCTCGATCCAGGGGTTGGAACCAAAGATTTTCTGACCGCGCGTGGAATCCCAGGCGGTGAGAAGCAGGGAAATGATGGCGAGGGCGGCGGCGTAACCCGCCGTAAACAGGCCGAGAAGACTGACCCGGAATGCGGTGCCGACGAAGAAATACAGCACCATGGCGGACCACGCGACGAACTGGACGATCTCAAAAGTGTTGCCCAACGGGCATCCGCCGGCGGCGAGTCCGCGCACGTAGAGACCGGTCATCTGACAGATCCAACCGGCCACGAGCAGGGAATTGAGGAGCCCCCGCGGCGGCGGGGCGGAGGAACGCCGCAGGAGCGCCAGCAGGCCGGTGACGAATCCAGCGAGGTAAAGCAAGGCGCCGAGCCAGAGGAAGGCGCGGTCGGTGGGCGGCAGGGACATGGGTGGCAACTTGGCAGCGCGGGTCCCGTCCGGCAAGCGCGAGGCGGAATAAATTAGGGTGGGGCGAATCTGCTGGCCGAACCGCTAATTCGGGATTGCACTCACCAGCCAACACACCCCGCCCTGTCGGGCACCCCTCTTCATAGAGGGGACTTCGGCTGCGTGGCCTTGAATTCCCCTCTATGAAGAGGGGTGTCGCGAAGCGACGGGGTGTGTGGGTTTGGGCAGAGACGCTTATGACAACCGCGCTCATAGCGCGCCACTACAGTGGAAAGAGCCTTGGCGGTGGGCTGGCGAATGGTGAATGCTCGTCTCATGACCTTCGATCCTCAACCCGTCCTGCTTGAGGGCCGCCACGTGCGGCTGGAACCGTTGGAATCGAGACACGCGGACGGGTTGTACGCCGCGGCGAGCGATCCGGCCATTTTTCGCTATTTGTTGATTCCGCCGTTTGCATCGCTGGCCGTAGTCCAGGATTGGATCGACGAGGCCTTGCGGGCGCAGGCGACGGGATCCGAGGTGGCCTATGCCACCGTGCGGTGCAGCGACGGCCGCGTCGTCGGCTCGACCCGCTTCATCGATATCCGCCGGCCGCACCGCGGGCTTGAGATCGGCTGGACCTGGCTCGCCCCCGAGGCGCAGCGGACGGCCATCAACACCGAGGCAAAATTCCTGATGCTTCGTCAGGCGTTTGATGGCTGGGGCGCCATGCGCGTGCAGCTTAAAACCGATGCGAACAACGCGAAGTCCCGCGCGGCGATCTTGCGTCTCGGAGCGGCCTACGAGGGCGTTCTCCGTAAACAGCTGCTGCGTCCCCATGACGGGTATCAGCGGGACACGGCGATGTTCAGCATCATCGAATCCGAGTGGCCGGCAGTGAAGGCCGGTTTCGAGGCGAAACTGACGCGGTAAGTCGCTTATTTCACACGCTCCAACGCCCGCCCTACACACCCCGTCGCCTTTCGACCGGCTCAAGGCCCTGAGCTTGTCGAACGGGCTTCGCACCACCCCTCTTCATAGAGGGGACCCAATCCACGGCTGCCAGAGATCCCCTCTTGCCTGTCAGCCATAGCCTTGGCGACGGCTGAAGAGGGGTGCCCGCAGGGCGGGGTGTGGAGTTAACGTCCGTCAACCTGTGAAATAGCCGCGCTAATTCAGTGTCGCCCTCCGGTCCGGGCTGCGTCTTGCTGGCGCGGCAGGCATGAGCGCGCTCCACGCACCCCATCGCAGTCGCAGGTTTTTTCTTCACTGGCTCATCGGCTGTTTCGTCGTCGCGGCTTGGCTGCGGGCCGAGCCAGCCGCAGACCGGCCGATCGTGAAAGTTGCGGCCGCGGATGGCGAGCAGGCAATCCTTGCCGCCATCGCCGCCCTGCCGGAGGCCGGCGGCGTGGTGGAGTTGAGTGCGGGGACCTTCCTCATCACCAAGACAATCGTCATTGATCGGGATGGCATTGAATTGCGCGGACAGGGCGCGGCGACAAAGCTGGAGCTGGCGCCCGCGGCGAATTGCCCGGTGCTCGTGGTCGGAAGCCTGCGCAGCCCGGCGCAACCGACGGTGCGCCGGATTACGGTGAAGAGTCTCGTCATTGATGGGAATCGGACGAAGCAGGATTTCGAATGCTATGGCGGGCCTTGCGACGAGCAAAACCTGACCGCCCTGCGCAACAACGGCATCACGATCCGCGGAGCCGAAGATATCCTCGTCGAGGATGTCGTCACGTGCCGTGCCCGTTCGGGAGGTGTCGTTCTCGAGAAACGCTGCCGCCGGGTGCGAATCAGCCGCCTCGAAGCTTACGAAAATGAGTTCGACGGCGTGGCTGCCTATGAGACCGAGCAGAGCGAGTTCATCCAGCTCAACCTGCATCACAACCGTAGCGCCGGATTTTCCTTCGACTGGCGGTTCAACCACAATCGGGTGGTCGACACTATTGCGACGCAGAACGGCAGCCAGGGCGTCTTCATGCGCGATTCCATCGACAACCACTTCGAGCGGGTGACCCTGACTGACAACGGGGAGCAGGGGATTTTTATGGCGGAAACCCGCACGCTGCCCGGGACTGCCTGCCGCTACAATCGCTTCCGCTCGATGGTCGTCACCGGCAACAAGACCCAAGGCATCCGTATCAACGATGCGTCCTGCAATCCGAATACGTTGGAGGATTCGCTGGTGCAGGACAACCGGATCGAGGACATCAGCCTGGCCGACTTCGGTCAGTTGGAGATTCTGCGTCCGCGGCACCGTTAGCCCATGGTGGAGGGCCAAGCTCCCGCGGAGCCGGGTTTGAATAGAAGGCTGCGAAGTGGCTTGGCTGTAGGAAGGGCTTTACGCCCCGATTCCCTCGGCTTTCGACTGGCGGGCTTGCGATAGCGTAACGGTTCGCTGGTCAAAATGGGCTGTCACGAGTACGCCTCCTCCCTTCGGAATCGGGGAATAAATCCCCTCCTACAGTTCCAAGGCGATGCTCAGATCTTCCTCGCCACCCAGAACCGGCAGTTGTCGGAAAAATTACGGACCTTGGGCGTCTCACTGGCGAGCTCGTTGCGGGTGCGATCATGCACATGGGTCCAGCCGGTGGCACTGAGATCTTCGAGCACCTCCTTGCGGTCGGGCAGGTGCATGAAGGTGTTGCCGGTTTCGTCAGAAAAGTAACGGTCGCCAAACTCCACCAACCGCGGATCCTGCTCGCCGCGCGCCCAACGCTCGGTCTCCTGGGCCCATTCCTCGAGATCTTTTGGGTCCTCGCGGTCGTGGGTGGTGAACAGAAAATGCGCGCCGGGCACGCAGACTCGATGCAGCTCCCGCATCGCCCGGCGCCGGTTCTCCCGCCCGGGGATCTGCATCATGCCATTGAACATGAAGAGTGCGCCCTCAAACCGTTTGTCATACATTATATGACAAGAGCTCAGGTCGGTCGCGTCGGCTTGGAAGAAGGTGAGGCCGGTGATGCCCTGTTCCTGGGCGAGGTTTTCGGCCTGCTCGACCAGTTCGGAGGCGAAGTCGAAGGCGGTGATGTGGCGGTAGCCTTCGTGCCAGAGTCCGACCGCTACGCGCCCGGCGCCGGTGCCGGCTTCGATCAGCCGGGCCGCCTTGTCGGGGAAGTATTCCCGGATCAATGCGAGTTCGGATTTCCACAACCCGATGAAGTGCGCCGCCCGGGTGTAGTGGAGCACCGTGTTGATGGCGTTGAAGTCATCGCGAACCGTGGCACCGGTGATCTTGGCGGGAGTATCGCTCACAGATTTTTGGCGAGAAACTTCTCCAGGGCCGTCAGGAATTTTTCGTAGTTCTTTTGCTCCGAAAAGCCATGAAACTCGGTTTCGAAAAACAGCTTCTCGTGCGGCACCTTGTGCTCGTCGAGTTCCGAGAGTAATTTGGTAGACTGGCGATAGTCGACGGTGAGATCGAGTTTTCCATGCACCACGAATACCGGGACCTTGATCGCGGCGATATGGGCGATGGGCGACATCTCGTTAAAGCGGGCTTCCTGCGTGGAAGGGTCCCCGAGTTTCTTCATCCAATAGTCATGGGCATAGGTATAATCTGGGTTCGTGCCCTCATCCTTGATCAGGCGCTTCCAATCGAACACGCCGGCGAACGTCACCGCGCAACGATAGAGCTCGGGTTCGAAGGCGACGCCGGCCACCGCAAGATAGCCGCCAAAGCTGCCGCCGTAGATGGCAATCCGTTTCTCGTCAACGAGGCCCTGTTTGATGAGGTGTCGCACGCCGTCGGTTACGTCGTCGTGCATCTTCCGAAATGCCGCATCCTCGTCCTTGGAAACCGCCTTGGAATAGCCGCTCGATCCCCGGTAGTTGGGCTGGAAGACGGCATAGCCGCGGGAGGTCAGGAACTGGACGTCGTTGTCGTAGCCCCAAACGTCGCGCGCCCCGGGGCCGCCGTGCGGGTTGACGACCAGTGGGGGCTTCGTACCCGCGGGCAGGCCGGGAGGGAGCGAGAGGTAACCTTCCAACACGAGGCCGTCGCGAGCGGTGTATTTCATGGGCCGCATGACGCTCATATCGGCCGGCTTGAACCAAGGCGTCGGCGCAGGCAGCGGAAGGAAACTGCCGGTTTCGCGGTCGTAGATCACGAAGCGTGCGGGTTCGCGGCCAGAATGGGAGCTGATCACGAATCGCCGGAGGGTGTAGTCGCAATCGTTAACGAGGTTCATGCGACCGGGCAGTTTCGCGTTCACGGCCTGTTGGACCTCGGCGAAGACCGGATCAATGGCGCGTTGCACGTAAACGTCGCGCTCATAGCTCAAGGCGAGCACACGCGACTTGCCGTTCGGCAGGCGGACCTGCGTGAGGGTGGCTTCGCTGAGGGAGTAGGCGGGATCTTCGAAGAGCGCCGGGCCGAAGTCGGCGGTGCTCACACGGTAGCGGTGCAACCGGCTGCTCTGTGCCTCGCTTGAATAGTGCGCGATGTAGATCAGGTCGGGGTCGTCGTCGAAACCGATGATCCTGGTCGTTTCGTAGTCGAACGGTAACGCCGTCCAAGGCGCACCCGGACCGGAGCGGTAGTGAGATATCATCTGTTTGTTCCGGTAGATCGTTACGACGCGGACTTCGCCGTCTTTGTCAGTGCGGGTGTCGTAGTGTTCACCCCGGGGCAGTTCGAGCCATTCCTTGACGTTGAAACGGGAGTTGTAGCCGCCGCCGAGTGTGGGCGGTTGCAGGCGGGTGTTGATGACCGCGAGACCACCGGAGCCATTGCCGGGCTCATCGTAGAAGCGGGCGATGAAGAAATTCGGGTCGCGGCGCAGGCCGCTGACGATCTGGAAGAACTGGCGCTGGTAGGTGATGTTTGCGACCATCTTGTTCTTGGTCACGTCGAACAGTTGGTAGCGCCGGAAATAGACCGGCGGATTCTCCGTGCCGATGACAAGGTGCTTTTCGTCTTTCCACCAGTAGTCCCGGACGTCGTCGCCGCCGAGGTTGAACTTGCGGGACTCCTTTGTCTGCAGATCGTACAGATTGAGATCAAAAAAGCGGCGGTTGCTCGGCGTGAGGAACGTAACGTAGCGCCCATCTTCGGAAATGGCGGCCCGGGAAATCTCAGGCCATTTGACGAAGTCGCTGACCGGTGGAGGAGTGGCGGTCGCGGCGGTGAAGAGGCCAAGAGCAGGCGCGATGAGACGGAGAAGAGAGCGAAGACGGGGCGTTAACATGATGTATTGCGGTTTCGCGCCACGCCGGCCCTGCATGACACTCGCGGAGGGAATTAGCAGTTTTGGGTGCGGTGTCTATCGTGGAAGTGTGATCGCAGCGGCCGGAGGCGCCCGTATCTCGCTAGCCCTCGTATCCGAACCCGGTCACTGCGTGCCCACGCCAGTGGTAATGCCCCCGGTGCTATGGATGGCCGGAAATTCTGGCGGCGCGCGTGGCTAGCATGGGTGTGACGTCGGGAAAAGGCACGCTACCCGCGGTTGCCGCCACTCCGCCTAGTGTGGGCGCATCGTGTGCGATGGAAGGAACGAGCACCGTGGCGAGGTTGTCTTCGCAGACAATCTTCCAGCCCTGCCCGCGAAGCCAGTGGACACCGCCGCCGTTGCTCGGCAGCAGCGCGACTCGTGCACGTGCCAGGTCGAGACTGGGACCCGGATCCTGACCGGCGTAGAGCCGCCAGTGGGCATCCATCACCCGAGTCGGATAGACCGTATCGAGACGGCCATCGAAGGACACGGGATTGTCGGGTAATTCCCACAGCACCATCTGACCCCAGTCGAAGAAGGTGATGGTGTTGCCAGTGAGCTGGTGGGCCTTCATGTACGCGATGGCGCTGACGGGAAAAAGCATGCGCGGTACTTCCATGCCGAACGGGCGCGCGCGTGTCATGCTGGCCTGGATGCAGCGTCCGCTTGCTCCCAACAGCACGAGGACGGCGCAGATGGCGACGGCGGGCCGTCGGACGAGATTGCGCAGGCTGGCCGTGTGCGGGCTGAGACGCAGCAGCAGTTCCGGCAGATGGGCCGGCAAAAACAGCAGCGAAGCGAGGCCGAAGAGCGGCGCGTGCCGCTGCGAACGGATGGCAATCACCGCGAGCAGCGCCCATACGATAATTTCCCAAAGCCGGCGCGGTTGGCGCGACACACCCCAAGCCAGGACGCCCAAGACGATCGTGAAATAAAAGGGCAGGGAGCCGGCGTTGAAAGGCATCGGCTGCCATTCCGAGATATACGGGCGCGGCAGCAGCACGGTTTCGAAAGTCCACGTGACCAGGCGCCAGCCCCAGGGATTGAGGAGAAGCACGCCGGTGCATCCCAAGGCGACGAGTGCAGCATGGCCCGGTCCGGAGCGCATGGGTTCGCAGCGAACGCACCGGAGGAGCGTCGGGAAGTGTCCGGCAAAGGTTTCGCTGGTGAGCGCGACCAGCGTAATAACCCAGCCGGCGAGGAAGCCGCCATGCGTATTGACCCAGACAGCGAGGAGCACGGGAGGTGCGCAGCCCCAGATCAGACGACCGGCAAAGAAATGTCGGAGCGAAACCAGCAGCGCCACAAAGAACAAATACGTGAACAGCTGCGGCCGCACGGCGTAACCGAGCGCGATGAAATTGGTGCAGAGCGCGAGCAACGCGAGGGCGGTGAGTCGGCGGGTGCGGTCGGGTCCGGCGCCGGAGTGCCAGGCCCAGCCGAGGGTCGCAGCCGCCAGGATCATCATGAGCGACCAGAGGCCGGCACCGCCCGCGAGACGGTGGGCGAGGCCGAGCGCTATTTCCGCGAGCACCTCGTGGTTGATCCATGGCAGACCGGTCGCAGTCCACGAGAGCGTTTCGGTGGTTTCGAGCCCGCCGAGGTGGAGCATGCGCTGGCCATAGAGCACGTGTCCCCACAGGTCGTTGTCGGCGGTGTTTTCAGAAAAGCGCCACCAGGTAAAGGCGATGACGGCCAATCCGAAGGCCTTCCGCAACCACGCGGACAGGGCGGGAGCGGAAACCGGCGCGGTCGTCGTCATTTCCGGCACCACGCGGCAATGAACATGCCGTTGGCGTTGAGCTCGTGCGGTTGCAGGAAGAGCTCGGCCGGTTGCGAATCGAATACGGGTGCAGGGGCGAATTCCGGGTGGGCGGCGGTGAAGGCACCGGCCACGGCGCTGGTTTCGCTGCGGGTGAGGGTGCAGACTGAATAGACCAGGCGGCCCCCGGGCTTGAGCGCGGAGGCGGCGTGATGCAGGAGATTCGTCTGCACGGCGGCGAGGTCATGGACGTCCTTCGGGGAGGTCGTCCAGCGAGCGTGCGGATTGCGCTGCCAGGTGCCGACGCCGCTGCAGGGGGCGTCGATGAGCACGCCGTCGAACTTGGTTTTGGTCGGGAGCTTTGCCCCGCCGTCCCATTCGGCGGCGCGGTAGTTGAAGGCTTTCGCGCGGGCGGCACGTTCCTTGAGCTTGGCGAGGCGGCGGACCGAGCGGTCGGTGGCCCAGAGCAGGCCCTTGTTCTGCATGAGGTCGGAGAGATGCATCGTCTTGCCACCCTCGCCGGCGCAGGTGTCCCACCACGTTTCGCCGGGCTGCGGGGCGCAGGCGAGACCGACGAGTTGGGAGGCGAGGTCCTGAATCTCGAATTCGCCGCCCTGGAATTCGGGGGTGCGGTAGAGGTCCTTGAGGCCGGTGTAGGAGAATGACGAATTCAGAATGCCGAATGACGCATGACTGGCGGGTGTGCAGTTGCCGAGGCGCTGGGCGACGGATTCACCGGAGCCGGTGCGGGCGCGGATCCAGAGGGCGGGCTCGCGTTGAAGTTGCCGGAGCCATTCCACCGGGATCAAATCCATTTCGTCTTTCAGCCACTCGGGCACGGCACGGGCGGCGAGGGCTTCGGGTTTGATGCTGGCGGGGCTTTTGTTGAATCGCTCCTGAAGGGCGAGCGCGGCTTCGAGTTGTTTCTGGTGTGATTCCTTCGGGTCCAGCCAGCGCAGCCAGCGGAAATACGTGAACACCGCGCGGCTGACGGCACGGCGGCCAGCCGGGTCGGTGAAATGCCGGTTCTGCGTGAGCGATTCGCGCAGGGCTTGGTCGGCCGGCGTGCCGGCCTGGACGAGTTTCAGGATGCGGGCGGCTTGATTGAGGACCGGGGAAGACATGGTAGTGATGGGCCAAAAGGCCTCGCGGGAGCTCGGCCCTCCGAGGGAGAGAATCAATCCTTTTTGCCCCAGCGTCTTTTCACTTCCTTGAGTTCGGGCGTGCGGGCTTCGGCGAGGAGGCCGGCGACGGCGGGGTGGGCGCGCAAGCGCTGGAAGGCGTCGGGCATGACGCGCCATTTGAGCGCGCCGGCGACTTCGGCGATCGGGGCGACGCGATTCTCGAAGAGGAAGGCCATCTCGACCCGGGTGTCGCCGCTGGCGGAATCGAGGGCACCGCGGAGCTGGCGGAGAAAGTCGGGGAGCTCAGGATGCTCAGGCGAAAGGAGCCAGGTGACCTTGCGGATGTTGTTCTGCAGGTAGGCGTCGAGCGGGTAGAGCTCCTTCACATTGAGGCGGGCGCCGTCGTTGCCTTTCATCACGGTGCCGAGGATGACGACCGGGAGATTCTCGGCGAGGAGCTTGCCGTAGGCCTCGTAGGCGTCGGCGTACATGTTGACCGAGATCGTGGCCTTCTTGCTGGCGAGGTTGAAGAAGGCCCAGGGGCGGTTGTCCTTTTTCGAGAGCTTCTTGTTGATGCCGCTCATGACCCCGGCGAGGCGGAACTCGACGCGGTCGCCTTCGAGCAGGACGGTCTCCTCGGTGTGGGTGCAGAGCGCCTCGGCGAGGCCGCTGTAGGCGTTGAGCGGGTGGCCGGAGACGTAGAAGCCGAGGAGTTCCTTCTCGAATTGGAGGCGTTCGGCCGCGGAGAAATCGGCCGCGGTGGTGGTGTGGGCGGTGCTGCCGTTCCGCGGCGAGGTCGCCGCGGCTCCATTTTTGGATTTCGCCGGCTTCTCGTCGGCGAGCATGTCGAGGAAGGTGTTCTGGCCGGCGGCCTTGTCGCGGGCGTGGGCGGCGGCGCCGGCGATGGCGGCGTCGATGCCGTCGAAGAGGGGCTTGCGGGCCGCGCCGCTGAAGTCGAAGGCGCCGGTCTTCACGAGGTGTTCGAGGACACGTTTGTTGAGGGCGCGCGCGTCGACCCGGGAGGTGAAATCGGCGAAGTCCTTGAAGGGGCCGTTGGCCTCGCGTTCCTCCAGAATTTTCTGGGCGGCCTGCTCACCGACGCCCTTGATGCCGGCCATTCCGAACCGGATTTTGTCGCCGACCGGCGTGAAATCCGCGCGCGACTCGTTCACGTCGGGACCGAGAACCTTTAGGCCCATGGCTTCACATTCGGCGATGAAGTGGGCGACTTTTTCCGAGTTGCCGAGCTCGGAGGTGAGCATGGCGGCCATGAACTGGACCGGGTAGTTGGCCTTGAGGTAGCCGGTCTGGTAGCTGAGCACCGCGTAGGCGGCGGAGTGGGACTTGTTGAAGCCGTAACCGGCAAACTTGTTGAGGATGTCGAAGATCGAATTGGCCGTCTTGGCGTCGATCTTGTTCACCTTGGCCGCGCCCTCGACGAACTTGACGCGTTCCTTGGCCATGGCGTCCGCGTCCTTCTTGCCCATGGCGCGGCGGAGCATGTCGGCGCCGCCGAGGGTGTAGCCGGCGATGATCTTGGCGGCCTCCATGACCTGCTCCTGATAGACCATGATGCCGTAGGTCTCGCGGCAGACATCCTCGAGCAGCTTGTGCGGGTAAGTGACGGTGCTCGGCTCCTTTTTGCCGCGGACGTAGTCGGGGATCCAGTCCATCGGACCCGGGCGGTAGAGCGCGATCAGGGCGACGATCTCGTCGATGGACGACAGGCCGATCTGACGGCAGAGAGCCTGCATGCCGCCGGATTCCAGCTGGAACACGCCGGTGGTGCGGCCGGAGTTGAGCAGGGCGTAGGTCTTGGGGTCGTCGAAGCCGACGGCCTCGAGGTCGAACTTCGGGTTGACCGTGCGGTGGACGTTGGCGACGGCGTCGGCGATGACGGTGAGCGTCTTCAGGCCGAGGAAGTCCATCTTCAGCAGGCCGAGCTTGCCCACGGCGTTCATGTCGAACTGCACCGTGACGTCGCCTTCCTGCAGGGTGAGCGGCACGAACTCCTCGAGCGGCTTGTCGGTGATGATGATGCCGGCCGCGTGTTTGCCGGTGTTGCGCACCATGCCCTCGAGCACGAGGGCCTGATCGATGATCTTCTTGGCGACGGGATTTTTGGTGAACTCGTTGCGGAGCTCCGCGGACTTTTCGATCGCGGTCTTGAGCTCGATGTTGAGCTCGTCGGGAATCATCTTGGCCAGGCGGTCAGCCTCGACATAGGGGAGGTCGTGGACGCGCGAGACATCGCGCAGGACCATCTTCGCGCCGAGCGTGCCGTAGGTGATGATGTTGGCGACGCAGTCGTTGCCGTATTTCTGCCGGACGTAGTCGATGACTTCGCCGCGGCGGCGCATGCAGAAGTCGATGTCGAAGTCGGGCGGGGAGACGCGCTCGGGATTCAGGAAGCGCTCGAAGAGCAGCTTGAAGCGAAGCGGGTCGAGGTTGGTGATGCCGAGCAGATAGGCGACGAGGCAGCCGGCGCCGGAGCCGCGGCCCGGTCCGACGGGAATGCCGTGCTCGCGTGCCCAATGGATGAAATCCCAGACGACGAGGAAATAGTCGACGAAACCGGTCTTGTTGATGATGGAGAGTTCGTAGTCGAGGCGGTCGCGGAGGACCTGGGCGGTGGCTTCATCGGAGCGGGGTGGGGGCACCCCGCCCACATCCGTGGCCTTTTTTGTGGGGCGGGTGCCCTCACCCGCTTTCGGATCATAATCCACACCGTAGCGCGTTTGGAGGCCGGCGATGCAAAGTTCCTTGAGATACCCGGCGCGGTCGGACTTCACCTCGGGTGGGAGCGGGTATTTCGGGTAGCGCTCGGATCCCTTTGGGAAGGGGATGGCAACGTCGCACATCTCGGCGACGAGCTGGGTGTTGGTGATCGATTCCGGCACCTCGCTGAAGATGCTGGCCATCTCGTCGCGCGATTTGAGGTAGAATTGCGTGCCGGTGAATTTCATCCGGTTCTCCTCGGCGACCTTCGAGCCGGTCTGGATGCAGAGGAGCGTGTCGTGCGGGCCGGCGTCGGTGGCGTTGACGTAGTGAACGTCGTTCGAACAAATGACCTTCAGGTTGAACTCTTCGGCGAGCTTCAGGAGACCGGGGATGACCTTGCGCTGCTCGGCGATGCCGTGGTCCTGGATTTCGACGAAGTAATTCTCGCGCCCGAAGATTTCGACGAAGCGGCCGCACGCTTGGCGGGCGGCGTCGAAATTGTCGTTCAGCAGATGCTGCGGGACCAGCGAGGCGAGACAGCCGGTGAAGCCGATGAGGCCTTTCGAATGCTGCGCGAGTTTCTCAAGGTCGGTGCGCGGCTTGTAATAAAAGCCCTTGAGGTGGGCGTCGGAGACGAGCTTGAGGAGGTTCTGGTAGCCGGTGACGTCGCGGGCCAGCAGCCCGAGGTGGTAGATGGACTTGCCCTCGTCGGAGCGACCGGTGCGTTCGAGGCGCGAACCGGCCGCGAGGTAGAGTTCGCAACCGAGGAGCGGCTTGATCCCCTTGGCTTTGGCTTGGTTGTAGAACTCGATTGTGCCGTAGAGATTGCCGTGGTCGGTGAGGGCCAAGGCCTTCATTCCGAGGGCGTTCGCCCGGTCCATCAGGCGGTCGATCCGGCAGGCCCCGTCCAGCAGGGAATAGTCGCTGTGAACGTGGAGATGAACGAAATTTGAGTCGGGCGACGCCAAGGTCCGGTTATGGGAATCAGGGGGTTAGGCGCGGGCAAGAACTAATGCGGCCATTTCCCGATCAACACACCCCGGCGCCGCGCGCCACCCCTCTTGATAGAGGGGAATCAAACCCACGCAGCCGAAGTCCCCTCTATGAAGAGGGGTGCCCGAAGGGTGGGGTGTGTAGGGGAAATTGGACGAAAAGGGCAGTGCCCTAATTTGATGTCCCAGCACACCAAAGGCTTGGGGTTTGACCGCCCATTTAGTCCGGCGCTACCGTCCCGGACACTATGGCGCTCGACACTTCTTACCCGGCCATCGCCACGGCCTTCGGAGGACACGCCGTGAAAGGTGGCACTGAATCGCGAGCCTTCCTCGCTTGGTTTTTGGAGAACTATTGGCGTCTCGACGAGACGGAGGTTTTTGACGCGGTATGCGACGGCTCCGGCGATAAGGGGGTTGACGGGATTTACG
>DATCRM010000036.1:0-8570 GCA_036568985.1 Lacunisphaera sp.
AGTTGCAGACGGACGCCACCTACCTTCCGCCCGCCCGCAAGGAAGGCGAAGCCGCTTTTTCCGCGCAAAAAGCTTTCATGGCCGCAGCCGAGAAACGCGCCGCCGCCCCGTTGGAAGTTGTGAACTGACGCCAGGCAGGGCACGACCGCCGGGCGCGCCATGGCGAAAACGATCAGTCCACAGACCGCCACGCCCAGGCGCACGTATTTTCTAGATTGCGCCAGCCGCCCGCCGGCCATTTCTCGTGGCTCATGGAACCGGCTCCCTTCTTCGACGTTCCCCTGAACCTGCCGCATGCGGGACGCATTGCCCGGCGGCTCGTGACCTACCTTCATCGGGATGGACACGAACACACCGTCGCCGCCTCGGTTGCCGTCAAGTTGGTTGAGTTGCTCGATCCCTACTACGAAAGCGACGACAACCCGCCGGCCGCCCAAATACCCAGCATCCGGGAAAAGGCCGCGGCCCTCGGGCGCCAGTTCGTCGCGCAAGTCGAACGGAGCGGCCTCGGCGACGATCGTCTCGGTCAAGGGGTGCGGAATTTATTCGAATGCCTCGAGCTTGGTCGCGAAGGAGCCGCCATCTCCCTGCGAGCCGGCGAAGATCCCGGCTCCATGCAGCGTCCAAGGTAGGGCGCACCGGCCGGTCCGCCCTACCTCGAGCAACTCGAGCTACGGTCTGTTTCGCGAATCGGTATAAGCGATTTTCCCTCTTCGTCCGGCTGCGATACATTGGAGCCGGCTACTCCAACGAGGCCAGATCGGTCTTCGCCGGGGCCCATGTCTTCGGATAAAGCCGGGCGACCGCAGCGTGATGCCACTCCGGCGCGTCTTCGAAGTGCATGGTCACGGAAGGTGACACCTCCAGCAATTCCGCCGGAATCTCTTTGGGCGGATTTGGTCCTGTCACCCACACGCGTCCGTCCCAAAAGGTATAACGGCCCCGCGCGGCATTGAAATAAATCTGATAGCGGGGGAAATAAACGTAGGTGTCCAATCGCTCGAGCCCCGCATCGATCTGGGCCCGGGTAGGAGCCGTGGACCACCCACCCCAGCGTGGGGTATCCGTGCATCCCGCCACCATCACAGCCATCGCCAAGCCCGGGATTGCTCGGGTGGTCGCCTGCATCAGGCTGAAAATGCGTGTCTTCATAAACGGGACGGCTCGGCCGGCATCCCAGACCGCAGAGTGGACGCGAGCCGCGACACCTTCGTTTGCATGGAGCGCCGGAGCTGGCTTTTTGTTCCGTGGAATCCCCCCAAAAAAACAGTCATCCCATCCAAGCCACCCGGAGAAACTTCTGTGTATTCCGTGTTTTCTGTGGTTTACTCATTTTACCCCATGATCGACCCCAACGCCGAATTCGACCACGCCGTACTGGACAAAATTGAGCTGAGCCCCATCGGGGCCGCGCCGCTGACCCCCGCCTACCAGGATGCGCTGAAGCGCCTCTACGCGGCCAAACAGGTTTACCCGAGCGCCGACCACAAGGGCGGTCATGTGACGGCCCGATCGCTCACGCAGCTTCCCTTCTTCCACGCCAATAACCTCGATGCTTTCATCGCGGGCGAAATCAGCGACGAGGCCATCGAGCCAAATGCCAGCATCTACGATCGCTATGTTGCCGCTTTGCCCGCGCCCCATCGTGCCAAGGCCGAGGAATATCGGCTCACCGTGATCGGCAAGGCCGTGCATCATCGCGCCAAGGCCGGCCAACCCATCGTCCACGATCCCTTGCATACGCTTTTCCTCGTGCCCGGCGCCGGCCCCCATCCCGGTTTGCCGGGCAATTATCTGCACGGCTCCGTCTTCCACGTCGGCGACGAAGCCACCGGATCCTGGGTCGTGCACGTCCACGACCGCGAGGACGGAGCCTGCGTCTTCAGTACGCCCAAACTGCCCGGCGCCTTGGAGAAACTGCAGGAAGTACTCGCGAGCGCCCCTTTTCATCTTACCGAGTTGGATGGACTGGGTTTCAAGATGACCTGAGGCAACGCCCCAACTGGATCTCCGAGACTTTCAATTCGGGAGTCCGGTTGCCCAGGGAACTCCGTTGGCGCGAAGCCTACCAAACCAGGCATGCAGATTCATATTGGCTGCTCTGGCTGGTTCTATTCCCACTGGCGGGGCATCTTTTATCCCCCGCTCGAGCCGACTACCAAGCTCTGGTTCGCCTACTACGCGAATGTCTTCCAGACCGTCGAGCTGAACGCACCCTTCTACCGCTGGCCGAAGCCGGCAACCGTACGACGCTGGAAACGTGAGGCACCGCCGGGGTTTTTGTACTCCGTCAAGGTCAACCAGCAGATCACGCACGAACGTCGGCTGGTTCGGACCCGGGCGCTGGTGCGCGATTACTACGAAATCGCGTCCGTGCTGGGCGAGAAAATGGGATGCTTCCTGTTTCAATTTCCACCGAGTCACAAGTACACCGCCGCCCGCTTGAAAAGCATTGTTACCCAGCTTGACCCCGCTTATCGCAACGTCGTCGAGTTCCGGCACCGTAGCTGGTGGCGCCCGGCGGTATATCGTGCGCTAGCTGAGCGTCGAATCACCTTTTGTGCCGTCAGCGCCCCGCGCCTACCCGGGGAGTTTCCGCCCGGTCAGGCTGTCCTCTACGTTCGTCTCAGTGGAAAGACCCGCTGGTATCGGCATGACTACAGTCCTGTGGAACTGACACAATGGGCCGAACGCATCATGGCTTCGGACGCAAAGGAGGTCTGGATCTACTTCAACAACGACCGCGACGGACATGCGATCAAGAACGCCCTCATGCTCCGGCGTATCCTCACGCGTGGCGCTGGTTTCGTTACATCCACCCGGACCGCCCATAGCCAGACGACGCCACCGCCGACTGCTGTCATCCGGGCGCCCGCTGTTCGATCCAGCCGCTATCCCCACGTGCGTAAGGCGTCGCGCGCCACGAAACGAACGCTCCAGCCTGCCAGCGCCGGACTTCAACCGTGATGCAATCGCCGTCCAAAGTAATGCGATTGTATCCGTTGGGATCGGATCGCACCCGCCCGGAAATCGCCGTGCCTGCCTGCGCGGAAATAATGGCCCGTCGGGCCGCCGGGTACTGCGTGCGCGTGTCTCCGGAATAGCCATGATGCAGGTGCCCGGCGAGCAACAGATCGACGGAACCGGCATCGAGCACCGTCATGGCACGCGCGGCACGTCCGACGAGGTCGATGCCATGCTGTTTTGCATTTCCCGCCGGAGGCGGAATGAACGGATGGTGCGTCACCACCACCTTGAAACGCGCGGTCGTGACCGCGAGGCGGGTTTGCAGCGATTTGATCTGCCCCGATGAAATCCGTCCGCTTTGCCACGTCAGCGATCGTGCCGTGTTGACGCCAATGACGCAGAGCGTCCCGTCGTCGTAAATCGGATTCAGATCCGCGCTGATGAAACGGCGATAGCGGACCAAGGGACTGAAGAAGCGGCGTGCAACGTCGAACAAGGGCACGTCGTGATTGCCCGGCACCACCAGCTGAGGCTTGGGCAAGGTCGCCAGGTACGCTCGGGCGGCCTTGAACTGCCCGATGCGGGCCCGCTGCGTCAGATCACCGCTGATCACCACCAGCGTCGGCCGGATCGCCGCCAGATCCGCTTTCAATCCCTCCGCTAGTTCAGGTTTTTCCGTGCCGAAGTGCAGGTCTGAAATATGGGCGATGGTCGTCATTTCGGGGCTTCGCGTTCATCCGGCACTAACACCCGCAGGGCCCGCGACCGTATCCGAAAATGCATTGGCGTTTGCAGTTTCAAAACCTCGCCATCGGCCGCCACCGGGATGGGCCCGTTCAGGCTTTCTATCACAACTTCGGTCGCGGCCATAGCGGACAGCGCATCAGCTTCGTCGAGACGTCCCACCAGCGATCGCGTCAATAACCGAAGAACCGGCAGGTGCCGGTGAGTCCGGACGCTATAAAGCCAGAGTCGCTCCTCATCGAGCCGTGGCCGAAGACTCCGGCCAAGCAGATATCCGTTGTAACGGTTATTGCCCACGACCGCCAAAGGCGTGCGCACTACCCGGGGAGCTTCCGCGTCGACCCTGAGGCGCAATCGTAGCAGCTCCAGCCGCCGGAAAGTGCTCCAGGAGGCGCGCAGCATCGCCCACCATTTGCCCTGGGGCTTCATGGTTCTCAGGGCATCGCGACGGCGCACGGCATCCGCATAGGCTCCTAACGAACAGTTGTTGATGAACAACTGCCCGTTGACTTCACCCATGTCGACCAAACGCTCCCTGCCTCCCGCCAACGCGGCGATCGCTGCGTTGAGCTCCGTCGGAATCCCGACATCGCGGGCAAAATGATTCAAGGTGCCCAACGGCAGTATTCCCATCGGTATGCTCGTTCCGACGAGCAACGCTGCCGCACCCCGCACGGTGCCGTCACCTCCGCCGATTACGAGCGCAGGGGGACGCGACGCCACAGCAGCTCGCAGCGCCGTCTCCATTTGCCCCGAGGCAACGGTCCGGAGATCCGCCTCGACGCCGGCCTTCGCAAACCTCTCACGCCAGGCATGGGGCGAATTTTCGGCAACATCCTTTTTCGGCGAGCCCGCGTCCTCGTTGACGATGACGAGACATTTCATTCCCAAACACGACCCGCAGCATGGGAATTGGTATCCAATCTTCCGTTCGATTCGCCCGAAATCTCTGGCGGATCGACGGCGGCAGCCATATCGACCCATTGAACATTTCCCTCCCGAGCAAGTCGCATCCCCTGTGTCTTATCTGCGTCAACGCCCGCGTGTACCCGCCACCGGGAAAATTCGTGTTACCCTCAGTCCGGAACAACGCGACCTCGTACTCGGGACCAAAGGCCTGCCCAAGGATCTTGGTCACTTACTGCATCGCGCCCCGGTCCGACGAAACAAACTGGAAATTCGTCTGGGCCGCCAGCATCTGATGGCCCTGATCACGGCCGTGCTGGTCATTCCAGCTTCAGATCGCCGCAACGAACGGGCCCTGCACAGTTTCCTTCGGTATCTGGAGGAACGCGAAGAGCAATTCGAGCAACCAGAGGTGCCGGATGCGCCACCGCCCGACGTGGAAGGTACCGGCTGAGCAGAGAGGGCGATCAGGTCGTGGCCGCCGGCACAGGGGAAGCAGCCGGCTCGACCTTGGGCTTCGGCGTACCGACCAGCACCCCGAGGTGTTCCTGAATCTTCTGGAAAAATTCCACGTTCAGGTCGCCGACGGGCACCTCGTAGAGCTGGTGCGACGGCATGTGCTCGTAGATCTGGCGGGCGCCGTCCTCGGTCTTGCCCCGCGGCTTGATAAGTTTCTTGCGCTCGAGCATGAGGGCGAGGAACTGGAGCAGCGGCGTGTTCGCCTCGCTCCGATCGGCCTCGGGGGCGGCCAGAGTGAGGAAAAGATTCTCGGCCGTGAGCTTAAGGGCCAGCGCGGTGTTCTCGTCGCCGCGGCGCGGTTTGTAGGAGGCCGTCACCCAGCGGCAATAGACGAAAGCCGGCGGCATGAACTTGCCGTCTTCGACCTCGAGCAGGTCGCGCCGGGCGACCTCGCCGGTCGCCTCGCGCACGAGGTAACTGACCACGCGGTCGTGTTCCGCGAAGTCGCGGCCGCTGACGAAACACTTTGTGGCAATCGGGTGAAGATTCAGCTCCATGGGCGTTTCTTGTTTACCTCCCACCGGAGTGAAAGCTAGCAAAAAGGCCGGACGACAGGGACCACTGACTTTGAACCACCAAGGCACGAAGACACCAAGACCGGGAAACAACCGTTCGACCGACCAGGGCTTGCCCTTTCCGTGCAAGTCCGCGCTTCCTTCTTCAGTGGATTTCCCTTTGTGCCTCGGTGCCTTTGTGGTGTATCCGTGCCCATCCGCGAAATCCGCGGTCCAAATTTCTGCATATGCCCGGTAGACTGATAGCAATCGGCGACATCCACGGTTGCCACAAGGAATTCTCCGACCTCCTCGACAAGCTCGACCTGAAGAAGGACGACCGCCTGGTCCTGCTGGGCGACCTCATCAGCCGCGGTCCCGACAGCGGCAAAGTGGTCGAACTGGCCCGCGAGCACGCCACCGTCTCGCTTCTCGGCAACCATGAGCTGCGTCATTTGAATTACCGGCGCACCGACGATCCCAGCCATCTCAAGAAATACGACTACGCCACCATGGAACAGCTCCGGGGCAAGGACTGGGATTACCTCGAGTCCATGCAGCTGACCTATGAAGACAAGGAGCTCGGCGTGGTTTTTGTCCACGGGGGATTCCTGCCTGATCGTCCGTGGCAGAAACAACCAGCCCGAATAGTCACCCGCATCCAGGTGGTCGGCAAGGACGGCGAGCCGCACAAGCGCACCGAGATGCCCGATGCTCCCCACTGGTCTACTTTATGGGTGGGACCGCCCTTTGTCGTCTACGGGCACACTCCTCGCGAGGAAGTCTCCCGCACCAAGTGGACGCTCGGCATCGATACGAGCTGTGTGCTTGGCGGTCAACTCACGGCCTATGTACTTCCGGAGAAAAAAATCGTCCAAGTGAAGGCCCGGGAAACCTATTTCAAGCGCTGACGCGCCAGACGAAGGGACGCTCGTTTGGAATTTATGGCCAGCACGAAGGGAGCGGATGGGAGCCTGCCTGAATTTGCCCTCTTGCCACCTGTTACTTGATCCTTGTTACTTGCGGCATCCGCCGCCCATGTCCGACCACCCCACTCCGCTTGCCGTTCGCGATCTCAAGACTCTCCCCGGTGGCGACACCTTCAGCAGCGTGCTTCTCGTCCGCCGCGTCACGGGGAAGACGGCTAAGAACGGCAACGCCTTCCTGAGCGTCGAACTTGGCGACAAGACCGGCAGTTTCCCGATCAACGTTTTCGGCGACAGCCCGGCCTACGAACTGTTCACCGGCCTTAAGGAAGGCGGCATCGTGCGCCTCGAGGCCAAGGTGGAGTTTTTCCAGGAGCGTCTGTCTCCGCGGCTCCTGCGCGCCGAGGCGCTTTCCGCCGACCAACTCGCCGGCTCCGAGCTGCTGGCCAACCTCGTCGAAACCGCCCCCGAGGATGCCGAGGCGCTCTGGGCCGAGTTCCAGCAACACCTCGCCTCGATCGCCCACGCCGAACTCCGCGCCACCGTGCAGGTGGTGTTCGATGAAATCGGGGAGCAATTCCGCACCGCGCCCGCCGCAGTCGCCATGCATCATGCCTACCGGCATGGCCTCCTCGAACACACCACCCACATGGCCCGCGCAGCCAAAGCATTGCTGCCCCTTTACCCGGAGGTCGACGCGGACCTCGCGATGGCCGGCGTGCTCGTCCATGACATCGGCAAGGTCATCGAATATCAGGGCGATCTCGTCACGTCGCGCAGCCGGAAGGGCATCCTGCAAGGCCACGTTGTGCTGGGCTACCAACTCGTCCGCAAGGCCGGCATCAAATCGAAGCTCAGCGCCGACCTGCTTGAACGCCTCGAACACATCGTGCTGAGCCATCAGGGTGAACTCGAGTGGGGCGCCGCCGTCATCGCGGCCACACCCGAGGCGGTCTTCGTCGCCAAAGTGGACGACCTCGATGCCAAGATGGGCATGGTGCAACGCCTGCTCCGCCAGGCCGGCGAGACCGATCAGTTTTCCGACCGTCATCTGGGACTGAACGCGCAACTGCTGCTCACGAAACCGCAGAAGTAACGAACGCGCCTGCGGGCGCTACAGCGTTTTAAATACACTCGTAGCCGGACCACTGCTACCGTCATCCTGAGCCGTGCGAAGGATCCACGAGGTGGGCGCAAGTCCGTCCTTACCCTTGGATCCTTCGCACGGCTCAGGATGACGGTAGCCATGATTTGGTTTCTGCTCGGTAGCTGAAGAGGCTACATCTTAATTTGAACCGCTCTAGCGGACGAACAGACGATAAGACAGGTAGGTGCTGGTGACGCTCACGCACACCACCAGCGCAATAATCGCGGCGCGGCCCCATCCGGGTGTTTCTTCCCAATGGCGTTTGCTCCATTTCCAGAGCGCGCGGAACCGGACTTCGCCCCAGTCCATCAACCGCGCCAAGGTGAGCGATTCGCTCGCCAGCAGAGTTCCGGCAATGAAATAGAACAAGATCGCCGGACCAGGCAGAAACATGAGAAACACCCCGATGACCGCCGCGCCCAAGGCCACAAACAGCAGGAGAACCCGCTGAACTCGTTTTCTCCAACTCCCCTCAGCGCGGGCTTTCTTTGCCTTCGCATACCGGTCTTGAAAACGACGCCCGGGCGTCCCCCGGGACAGGGCCGACCAGTGCCGTTTGAGTCTCTGGTGCATACCGAGCTGACAGGCGAGCCGCCGATGCGTTTCCGCCTATTTCCAACGCTCCACCAATCCCCCGGCCGATTTCCCGCTTAGCCAGACGGGTTGTTAGCGCAGGATCTCTCCCTTCGTCACGTCGCCGGGAACATCCAGGAGCTGGATCTGGTTGATCGTCTTGAAATGGGCGTGATCGGCGAAGGACCACACCACCCGCTTGTCGCGGGTGACCTCGAAAAAGTGCGGCTGCTGGCCGAGATGTCCGTGTCCGAGATAATTGCAGAAAATCGTGTTTCCATTCGGCAGTCGCTG
>DATCRM010000037.1:0-40527 GCA_036568985.1 Lacunisphaera sp.
ACCGTGTGGCCAGCCTCGAAAAAGAACTGGCCTCGGAATCCGGCCGCTTGAAACAAACTGAGGCTGCGCTCGCCAAGGCAAAGGACGCCGCCCCTGCCTATCCCAATCTATCGGGCCGGGTCGCCGAGCTTGAAACCCAGCTCGCCGCCGCGGCCAAGGCCAAAGATGAGGCGCTTCGTGCCAAACCGGCTTATCCGGATCTCTCGGGCAAAGTAACCGAACTCGAAGCCGCGCTTGCTGCGGCCAAGGCCGCGCCACCGGCTTATCCCGACCTGAGCAATCGCGTCGCGTCGCTCGAGAAGGAACTCGCCGCGGCCAATGCCGCGAAAGCGGAATCCTCATCGCGCATTGCCGCGCTCACGACGACGGTGGACGCCGCCAGGAACGCCAAACCGGCTTACCCCGATTTGTCCGGCAAAGTGGCTGAGCTGGAGGCCGCCCAACACACGCTGACACGCGAACTCGACGCCACCAAGGCCGCCCTGGCGAAATCCAACGATGCTCTCGCCGCCAAGCCCGCGGCGCCGGCCTATCCCGACCTGTCGGGCAAGGTGGCGGACCTCGAGAAGCGGCTCGCACAAGCCGCCGCCCCGACCGCGCCCGCATATCCGGATTTGTCCGATCGCGTGAAGGAGCTGGAAACTTCGCTGGCGGCTGCCCAGCAGAAAGCGGGCGCCGGCGAGCAGGCGCGGGCCTCCCTGGCGAAGGAATTCGAAGACTACAGAAGTTCGACCGCCGCCGCTCAGCGCGAACGCGCCACGTTGCTTTCGAACGTGAAACTGCTCGAGTCCGACAAGGCCGCCCTCCGCCGGCAGGTTGACACTTCCGACAGCGAAGCCGCACAACTGCGCACCCAGATCGCCAGCCTGAAGGAACAGGCGGCGGCGAAGCCCGCCGCCCCGGGGTATCCCGATCTTACGGGCAAGGTGGCCGAACTGCAGACGCAGGTTGCGAGCCTCTCCGCCGAAGCCAACCGCGCCAAACAAGAGCTGACCAAAGCAAAGGCCGAGGCCGGCGAAACCAAGGCCCCCGCCTATCCCGATCTTTCCGGAAAAGTCGCCGAGCTGAATGGCGAGGTCGCCCAGCTTCGGGCCGACCGGGAGCGGATGCAGAAAATGCTCTCGGACAGCGGCCGTCAGATGCGCGAAACCACCGCCAGTGTGAACCGCGCCAAAGAACTTGAAAGCCAGGTATCAGGACTCACCGCGGAAGTTGACCGCATCAAAGCGGAAGCCGCCGCGCTCGCCCAAGCGAAGCAGACGGCCGAGGCTCGCATCGAGGAATTGCAGGCGGCCGTTGCCGCGAAACCGGCGGCCCCGTCTTACCCGGATCTTTCCGATCGCGTGCGCGATCTGCAGGAGAAACTCGCCGAATCCGAATCCCGTCGCCGCGCGCCGGCTTATCCCAACTTTGCCAGCCGGGTCGCTGAACTTGAGGGCATGCTTGCAGAGACAAAAAAGCAGTTGAGTGACGCCGAAGCCCGCTTGGCCCAAGCTTCCAGCCAGCCTGCGCCGGTGGCGGCTCCGGTCGAAACCGCTCCGGCGGCAGACACCTCCGCGCTCGAAAAACGTCTCGCGGAAACCGAGGACAAGCTTTCCACCGCCCTGCGCGGCTACGCGTTGCTGAAGAAGGAGCACGACGCCGTTCAAGCCAAGTCCACCGAAACCTCTGAGGCCCTCGCCGCCGAGAAGACCCGTCTCGCCGAGCAAGTCGCGGCCCTCACGGCCGAGCTCGACCAGGCCAAATCCACTGCCGCGGCCCAGACCCAGGCGGTCGCCGCCAGCGCAACCCTTGCCACCGAGAAGGATTCGCTATCCGCCCGCCTGGCCCAGGCCGAGGACCGTGCTGCGCAGGCCCAGGCTGAGATTGCGCGCCTTAACGAATCTCTCGGAGCGCTGCAGCGCTCCGCCGGCCAGAGCTCCAGCGAAGTCGTCGCGTCCCGCACCCTCCTGCAGCAATTGCAAGGGACCAACGCGGTGCTCGCGCAGGAAAATTACCAGCTCAAGACACGCTTGGCGGGCGTTACCGGGACGCCGGCTCCCGCCAACCCGCGCGCCACGCCGACGCCGGTGCCTGCCGTCCGCACGCACATCGTGGCCAGCGGCGATTCGCTCTCGCGCATCAGCCAGCGCTACTATGGCACGGCCAGCCGCTGGCAGGAAATCTACAACGCCAACACCGACAAGATCGGCCCCAAGGGCATCCTCCGCGTCGGCGCCGAGCTGCGCATCCCGTAACATCTTTGGCTGAATAATCTGCCCGGAGGGCCGAGCTCCCGCGAGGCCGTCGTTCGCGCTTTCCCTGGAGGACTGAGCTCCTGCGAAGCCGGAGGACCGGGCCGGCCTCGCGGGAGTTCGGCCCGCTTTCAAGCCAGGATCGTTCTTTGCTGCTTCGCTACTTTGTGTTGGTGTCCGCCAGCGCTCACAGCACCCCGACCACGACCGCGAGCGAAAGCAGCGACGTGAGCACGCTCAGCGAAATCGCGCCGGTGGCGAGGGCCTCGTCGCCCTTCAGTTCCAGCACCATCGTGTAGGAAATGATCGCAGTCGGGCAGGCCAGGAGGATCAGTACCATTTTCAGTTCCGCCGCGCCGAGGCCCCAGGCGCGGCCGACGATCCAGCCAATCAGCGGAGAAAGCGCGGTCTTGACCAGTGCGGAGGCCAGGGGAGTGCGCCATGCAGCTCCGAGCTTCACGGTCAGGAGCGATCCGCCCACGCCGAGCAGGCCGAGTGGCAACGCCATCTCGCCGAGGGCCGCGAGGGCCTTGTCCACCGCGGGCGGCATCGTCCACCCCGCCGCCGCCCAGCCGATGCCGGCCAGCGTGGCCAACAGCGGCGGTGTAGTGACGAGCTGTTTCACAAAAGGTCTCAGCATGCCCCAACCGAATCGATGCTGGCTGAGCAGCAGGACGACCACGCCGGCAACGTTATAGAAAACCATCATCGGCGCCACCGTCAGCACCGCCGCCGTACGCACGGAGGTGCCTCCCGGCAGCGGTGTGTCAGGCAGTGAAAAAATCACCGGGAGACCGACGAACGCCAGGTTGCCCCGAAAGCCACCTTGCACAAAGGTGCCCAGCGACGGACCCGGCACTTTCAGCCACAAGGCCACCCCGTAGCCGGCCAAAATCGCCATCCCGGTGGCCGCGAGCATCGCCGCGAACATCATTCCCGCCCCTCCGGCTTGGTGCACGGAACCGGCCAGCTGCGAGAACAGCAGCGCGGGCAGACCCAGCCAGTAAGTGACCCGGTTCGCTTCCTTTAAAAAACCCGCCGATACAAAACCGCTCGCCTGCAGGACAGCCCCGGCCGCAATCAGCAGGAAAACCGGGGCGAGGGTGTTAAGAATCAGCACAGGCCGCGAGTCTGCGCAGCCGGGAGGCACCGTCTAGCTTGATTTGGGTTCGTCCGGCCCCGTAGTACGCTTGGCCGAACCGTCGGCAGCAGTGGTCGCGCCCGGGTGTGACGTCACTGCCCCCCACACGGCAGGCATCGGGCCCGGAACGTCCAGCTCCAGACGCACGGCCCGCGCCGGTATTTTCAAATCCCAAGGCGAAAAGAGCGCCTGCGCCACCTTGAGCGGATCCTCCGCGAGCCGCAGGGATAATTCATGTTCATTTCCCGGCCGCTCCGGATCGAACACGTAGCGCCGGCCCTCGCGCCAGTATTCGAGCACCATGTGCCCCTGCCGTCCCGCGGGCAGATAATAGGCCAGCAACCGCGCGCGGGACGGCGGGATGGGTTCGCGCTGCAATTGCTGCCAGCGCGCCACGGATCCGAAAAAGCAGGCGCGCAACGACGCGACCCGGCGAGTACCGGGTCGCGTCGTTGCTCGGTGACATCTTCAAACCGCGTCAGGCCCGGTTCCACCGCGCGCAGCAAGGATCCAAGATCGGCAATGTCCTGCTCCAACCGACCCGCGTAGAGGGACAGGTTCTGCGTACCGTCAAACTCCGTATAAAGCCAAAGGATTCCCTGGAAGGCCACGACCAGGGCGTGGAATTCCGCGGGATAGCGGCTCCGACCGCCGGCCCGCGTATTTTCGACGCGCAAAACGCGCGACCAGATCTCGGGACCCAACATTGCGCGCGCTTGAAAGGCGGTTTCCCGCGACCCTGCCGAAAGCGATACCGTCAGCAACAAGGCCAAGGCGATGAACCGGAGGTGGAATAGCTTCATGACACCCCATAAGCGCAGCCCGGACACCGAAGTTTCGACTATTCGACCGAACCCCACTGGCTTGCGGCCAGACGACGGCGCAACGCGACGAATGACGCAGCGCTCGGACGTTGGGGCGGTAATCGTTTCCCGGGATCGAAACCGACCATTCCCGCAGACAGAACAGATATTCTGTAGCGGCGCTCGATGAGCGCCGACTCCGTCCCCGGCGGTCATGGACCGTCGCTACAGATCTTCACTCCTTATCCGTGGATTGACTCCATCCAGCTTCTTCACTCTCACTTTTGTCCCATGTCCCTCCCGACCCAGTTCACCGGCGTCACCGTTCACACCAAGGCCAACATTTATTTCGACGGCAAAGTCGTCAGCCACACCGTGCTGATGCCCGACGGCGCGAAGAAGACCCTCGGTCTCATCTATCCCGGCAGCTACCACTTTGGCACCGGCGCACCCGAGCGCATGGAGATTGTCGCCGGCACCTGCAGCGTGACGCTCGACGGGCAGATCGCCGTGAAAGACTATAGCGCTGGAACGTTCTTCGATGTCGCGGGCAAGAGCGGTTTCACCATCGAAGTGAAGTCCGGCCTCTGCGAATATATCTGTTCGTTCCTCTGAGCGGGAAGCGCTGTCTGATTCGTTCTCATTTTCCTAATCATTCTCTTCTCTCCGAACCCGGGAGAACGAGAGAGGTTACGACAACGAGAACGATCCAATCCGGACTGGCGGACGGACCGCCCTCGGCTAATCTCCGTCCATGCGTTTCTTCAAGCCCGTCTTGTGGTTTACCGTGCTGGCGTCCGCCGCCCTTCTTCGCGCCGAGGAGAAAATGGCCGACGGCGTCTACGCCGAGTTCACCACGCCTCACGGCGCTTTCGTCGTCGAGTTGAACTTTCGCGAGGCACCGATGACCGTCGCTCATTTCGTGGGCCTCGCTGAAGGCACTCTGCCGGCCGGCAGCGCGGCCCGCGATGACAAACCCTTCTACACCGGCCTGAAATGGTACCGCGTTGTGCCCGGCTTCGTTATCCAGAGCGGCAATCCGAAATTTCCCGACGAAAGCGGCCTGGAGGATGATTTCCCCGACGAATTTGTCCCAGGCTTGCGCCACTCGTCCGCCGGCGTCCTTTCCATGGCCAACGCCGGGCCCGACACCAACAGCTGCGAATTCTTCATCACGCTTGGCGACCAAACGCGGTTGAACTACCTGCACACCGTCTTCGGCCGTGTGTTCACCGGACTCGACGTGCTTCAAAAAATTCAGCCCGACGATCCCCTCAGCATCAAAATCCTCCGAGTCGGCGAGGCGGGGCGTGCCTTCAAGGCCGACGAGGCTTCCTTCAAAGCCCTGCGTGCCAAAGCCAAACCCTACAGTGGCACACCTGAACCCGGTCCGACCGCGCACTTCGACGATCCCGATGCGATCCTCCCGGTCGAACCGCCGCGCGCCAAGGCCTTCAATTTCAAACTGGCCAACTACGAACGCGTCACCGGCCTGAAAATCGTGGCGCGTCTCTCCGCCAAGGCGCCTCCCGCCGAGGAGGACAAAGTGCCCGGCGCCTATATGAAGGCGCTCGCCACGAAGCTCGGGGTCGCCCGCACCGGCGTCCTCGTGGCGTATTTCGCCGACGACGACTGGCGCGTGTGGTTTGGCGACGACGTCGTCCCCTCCTTCCTCGGCCGGACGGTCGTTCCGGAAGACCTCCGCGAGGGCGGTCCGCTGCACGACGCCAAGGAGGCGTTGATCACCGCCGCGCAGAAAAAAGGCGACGAAGCCTTCGCCGCCCAACAAAAGACCGCCCCCGCCGACCGCCAGCCCCCGCCCGGCCAGCGCTTCAAACTGCAGACCGACGCGCTGCTCGACGCGTTGTTGTTGCGCCTGGAGACCAAACGCTGAACCGCTTATATTGCACGCTTCGATGCCCGCCCCACACACCCCGTCGCCTTTCGACCGGCTCAAGGCCCTGAGCTTGTCGAACGGGCTGCGCGCCACCCCTCTTCATCGAGGGGACTTGAGGCATCGTTATGGGGAATCCACTCTGGAGAGGGGTGCCCGCAGGGCGGGGTGTGGAGTGAACGTTCATCTCCCCATGAAATATCCGGGCTAGCCGCCCCCGCTCCTCTCTATGCGTACCTACGGCATCCTTGCTATCCTCGGCCTGTTCCTCGCCTTCATCGCCTGGCAGGCCCGCACTGGAATCTTTCGGCGTCACAGCACCACGGATCAGCCTGCCAATAAATACATGCGGCAGATGATGGAAAATCCCCAGCTGAGCGAAACCGACGCCGCCGTGCTCCGGGCCCAATACGGCAACGCCCACGTCAACCCCTCAGGACTGCGCTACATCGAGCGGGCGCCGGGCGCGGGCGCTCCGCCTTCGCTCGGCGCGCAAGTGGTCGCACATTACGACGGCTTCCTCCTCGACGGCACGAAATTCGACAGCTCCCGCGACCGCGGGGAACCCTTCGTGTTTCGGGTCGGCACCGGAGCCGTGATCAAAGGATGGGACGAAGCGTTCCTCACCATGAAAAAGGGTGAGAAACGCACGTTGCTCATCCCCTGGTGGCTCGCCTACGGCGCCGAGGGCAAAGGCCCGATTCCGCCAAAGGCCACGCTCCGGTTCGAGGTCGAGCTGCTGGAGATCCGGTAATTCCGCGGACGACCAGCTCGCTGGCGCCACCGCAACCGTGGAGTATTCGTGGCGTGAGCGAGCTCACCGCCCATACCGGCGGAGATCTCCCCAGGCCCTGCCTACAACCCCAGCAGCGTGCCGTTGCGCTTGAGCCACTGTTCGGCGTCGCGCCACCATGCGCACACTTCGTTCACCCGTGCCCAGAAACGGTCGGAGTGGTTCATTTCCCGGAGGTGCATCAGTTCGTGGTAAATGATGTAATCGCGTACGCTATCCGGCGCCTGCACCAACCGCCAGTTGAGCGAAATGGTGCCGCCCGCCGAACAGGAGCCCCAGCGCGACCGCTGGTTGCGCACGGTCACCTGCTTCATGTCCATGCCGGTTTCGGCCGCCAGTTCCCAAGCGCGGGCCGGCAACTCGATCTTCGCCCGCCGCGCGAAACCCGCCTCGAGCGGCGCGCGCAAATCCCCGTCGAGCGACGGAACGACGAAAATGTCGGCCGCCAGGCATACCCGCGGCCGCACGCCGGCATCCGCCACGCGGATTTCCACCATTTCACCGCGCCAGAGCACCTCCGTGCCGAGATTCCACACGGCGGCCGGGCGCGGTCGGCGCGCGTGCCGGGCCCGCGCGCGAATCAGCCAATCATGGTGCTGCCTCGCAAACTCCCGGGCCGCGTGCTCCGAACCACGTGCCGGAATCGTGACCGCGGCCACTCCGTCCTTGCGCAAGGTGAGCCGGTAGGAACGCGCCCGTTCGCTGCGGACGAAGACCAAATCCTGGCTGGCGTCGCTCGAAACTGCATTCGCGGTAATCACGGGCCGCTTGGTTAGGAGGAAACCCCGGCCAACTCCAGATCGAACCAACGGCGCGCTGCAAGCCAACGGCATTACTGCGTATTCCTACGCAGACCGGCAGTTGGAGATTTCCAAATCGGAAAAAGTTTCCGTTCCTGCCAGCCTGTGTACGGCCCAACTGAAACCCGTTTCTTTCGAATTGTTTTATCGCTGAATGCTTGCGGCGGCGCCTGACTCGCATCTATTCTTCCGTCCCGCTCCCCTCATGCCCGGTCTTCCCAGACACGTCACGTTCCGCCGCCTCAACCGGGCGTATACTTTGGTGGAAATCATGGTGGTGGTGGTGATCATCGGTTTTCTCGCGGCCGCGGGGCTGCCCAGCTACCGGCATCTGACGATGCGGTCCAAGGTCACGTCCTTGGAAAATGACCTGCGTCAGTTTTCCACGGCGATCCAGACCTACACGACCCAAAACGGCCACTGGCCGGCCAACGGCGACCCCCAAGTAGCCCCCCCTGAGCTCGCCGATGCGCTCCCGACAAATTTCGCCCGCCCCACCCCCATCGGCGGCGTCTACAAATGGAACTTTGAAGTCCCGGCCGACGGCGTGACCGCCAAGGCCGCTCTGATCGTCCAGACCGCCCAGGGCAATCCGGTCAGCGATGACGAGGCCCTTTTTCTCATGATCGACCGGCAGATGGACGATGGCGTCCTCGACACCGGCAATATCCAGGTGGGTTCGACCAATTCGCTCGTGTTCATCATCGAAAAATGAGCGCCGTCTATCGCATCAGTCTGGTTCATCTGACCGCCGACGCCTCGGCGCTCGCTCCGACGTCGGAACGGCTCGAACACGGCAATCACGACCTCGAGGAAGTGATCCGCCTGGCCGGTAAACTTCTCCGGGTGGACACGTCATCCAGTCCCGAGACCGAGCCGGGCATCATCGTTCATCGCGGCGAGAAAGGCTATCGGATCGCCGTCCATCAAGGCCGCATCCGCGTCCACAAAAGCATCTCCCTGTACGACGATTTCTGGACGGTGGACAGTCCCGCCGACATCGCCAACCTGCCCGCCTTCCATCCCACGGCTCCCTCCAGCGGATCCCGCCCGCCGATGCGCGGACGCACCCCGGCGAAGAGCTCAAGCCCGTTGCGCTCCGCTGCCGAAGTCATCGGCCTGTTCGCCGTCGCCGTGGTGCTCGTGGCCGTCGGCCTGCGCTTCGGGTTGCCGCAAAAACGGCTCAGCGATGTTCCGGACGATGTCCAAATCGTCACCTCACCCGCAGAACGCGCCTCCATTTTCTCCACGGTGGCCGGCAGCTACGCGACCGGCAAGACGGCGGGGAACAGTCTCGTGATCATCCAACCCGACGGCCGGGTGCTCCTCGGGTCCATCGGCAAGGACGGCAAGCCCACCACGCCGCGCATCCAGGAACAGGCCAAGGCCGGTCGCCGCGGCAGCATAGCATGCGTCATCACCTCGTTCGGCATCATTGCCGGCACCGAGCCTCCGGAGGCGATCAACGTCGGCCGCTTCCAGTATCGGAAGTCGGCGGTCCAGTAAGCCAGCCGCGTGGCTTGCTGTAGCGGCACTCGAAACTCAAAGCGTTTCCCGCCGCCACTCCGGCGGCCGGCCCTTGGCGAACAGCAGCCAGGCAAATCCGGCCTGAGTGCCCCCTCGCGGCCGACTGAGCGCACCTGGATTCAGCCAGCGCACGCCGGTGATGTCGGTCTCGTCGCGCGGCACATGGGTATGGCCGTGCAAAACAAAATCGACGCCGGCCGGAGCGCGCCGGGGCGGGATATGCGTCAGGAAAAAACGCCAGCCGTCGCGTTCCAAGTGCAATTCCACCGGCCAGAGCGCGTGCCACTCGTTGTTCCCCAGCACCACCTGCACCGGCTTTCCCAGCTGCTCAAATTCCGCTAGCGTCATCGGCTCGCAGACATCGCCGAGGTGCCAGATTTCATCCGCCGCCGCCAACCGCTGGACCAGGCCGGGCGGCACATGGTCGTGGGTGTCGGCGACTACGGCGATCCGGATCACTTCGCAATGGAAGCCCCGGCCAGCGGCACGTAAGCCTCTTCACGTAATTCCGCCTTTCTCCGTCCGCCCGCCAACTGCCACCACACCCGGGCATTGGCCGCCACTACCAGCAGGACCAGCACGAGAAACGTGCCGGTTACGACGGCGTCGATATGATTGTTCAGAATCTGGCTGCGCCAGACGGCCTGCTCGGTCGGCGTGCCGCCGGCGGCGATCTTCGCCTCGAGCCCGCGGGCGATGGCCAGGAACCCAACCGGGGCCGGGCTGAAAATTTTCATCCAACCCGCCGTCATCGTCACCGCCAGCAGCCAGGCCAGCGGGACCAGCGTCACCCACACCTGGCGCATCCGGCCCATCTTGATGAGCACGGTCGTTCCCAACGAAAGGGCGATGACCGCCAGCAGCTGGTTGGCCACGCCGAAAATCGGCCAGAGGGAATTGATGCCGCCGAGGGGATCGACCACGCCCTGGTAGAGGAACCAACCCCAGGCGCCGACGAAAAGCAGCGTAGCGAACGTATTGCCGGCAAAGGACCCCGTATCACCCAACCGCTTCGAAAAAATCCCCAACAAATCCTGCACGATAAACCGCCCCACCCGCGTACCGGCATCGAGCGTGGTCAGGATGAACATCGCCTCGAACATGATCGCGAAGTGATACCACAGGGCCAGGGCCGTCTTGGAGCCCAGCACGCCCGCGAACATCTGCGCCATGCCCACGGCGAAGGTCGGCGCACCACCGGTGCGGCCCACCATGGTCTTTTCGCCCACGCTCGCGGCCAGGTCGGTCATCTGGCTGGTTGTCACCGGAAAACCCAACGCAGTGATCTTCGCGGTCACCGCCGCCGGCTCGCCCTTCATGTTGATCGCAAAATACTCGCCCGGCTCCATCGCACCGGCGGCCACGAGAGCCATCAGGCCTACGACCATCTCCGTGACCATCGCCCCGTAACCCACGGTACGGATGTGGCTCTCGCGCATCAGCAGCTTGGGCGTCGTGCCGGAGGCGATCAGCGCATGAAAGCCCGACACCGCCGCGCAGGCGATGGTGATGAAGACAAACGGAAACCACGGCCCCGCCACCACCGGCCCCGTGCCGTCAATGAAACGGGTCAGCGCGGGCATCTTCAGCATCGGCGCCAGCAAGACGATCGCCACGCCCATCGCGCCCACGGTGCCGATTTTCATGAACGTGCTCAGGTAATCGCGCGGGGCGAGCAACAGCCACACCGGCAGGATCGAGGCGACGATGCCGTAGCCCATGATCCACCACGCCAACGTGGTGCCGCGGAGCGTCAGCCAGCTCTCCAGCACCGAACCGTGGATAAATTGCCCGCCCCAGACCGCCGTCAGCAGCGCAACGACGCCGAAAACGCTGATCCAAGCCAGCCATCGGCCGTTGTGTCCGCGGTAACGCATGGCGCACCCCATGACGACCGCGATGGGCATGGTCGCCGCGATGGTGAACAGGCCCCACGGGCTCTCGGCCAGGGCGTTGACCACGACCAGCCCGAGCACCGCCAGCAAAATGATCATGATCGCCACAATGCTCACCAGTGCGATCACGCCCGCAAAGGGCCCGACTTCGTCGCGCACCATCTGACCGAGCGACTTGCCGCCCCGGCGCACCGAGCAGAACAGGATCACGCTGTCGTGCACCGCCCCGCCGAGTGTCGCGCCGATCAACATCCACAACATGCCGGGGAGAAACCCGAATTGCGCCGCCAGCACCGGCCCGACCAGCGGCCCGGGTCCCGCAATCGCCGCAAAGTGGTGCCCGAAGACGATCCATTTGTTCGTCTGCACGAAATCCTTCCCGTCTTCGCGCACGACCGAAGGAGGCGCGCGGAGTTCATCGAGCGTCAGCACCCTGGCCATCAGCCACGCCGAATGGAATCGGTAGGAAACCGCGAACACGCACACCGCGGCGACCACGATCCACAACGCACTCACCGGCTCGCCCCGCGACCACGCCAGCACGCCGATGGCGCCGACCCCACCGACAACGACGAGAGTCCAGATGACAAAGCGAAGCCAGAGGGGAAGTTTCATGCGGGAAGGGGAAGCGACGGCCTAACTAGAGCCCGATTCCCCCGCCTCCAAGCGCGAAATCAGGCACCATGAAGACTGCGGTAAGAAAGAGTGGTAGGGCGCACCGGCCCGGTGCGCCGTCCGGGCCCTGGCGAAGCGGACCGCTCCGCCCTACCAGGGCAATCCCGGTCAGCGCAACATGCGCACCTTGATGCTCCGAAAGCGCACGACATCGCCATGGTCCTGCAGCAGGATCGGTCCTTTCGGCGCGAGGCCGAAGCCGGGCATCTTCGCGTATTTGCTCCGCGCCACCCGCGCCAGGAAATCGGCCGAGCCGCGCTCGTACTCCACGACCCGGATGCCGTTGAGCCAGTGCTCCACGTGGCCGGCGGGCGTCACGACAATGCGGGCGTGGTGCCACTCCCCCGCTTTCGGCGCGATCGCGGCGCCGCCCGGCAGTTTCTTGCGCGGAATCAAATCGTAGAGCGAGCCGGTCGTGCGGTTGCCGTCGACGCCCTGCGTGGCGTCCGGATGCTTTTCGTCATCGAGCAGCTGGAATTCCAACCCAACCGGCTCCCCCGTTTCGTCGGGTGCGACGAAATACTTAATGCCGCTATTGCCGCCTTCGCTGACTTGAAAATCCAGCTGCAACTCGAACGCGGAAAATTCCTCATCACTCACCATGCTGCCGCCTTTGGTGCCGAGCACGGTGAGCTCGCCGTTTTCCATGCTCCAGCCGGATATGGGAAAATCCTTCGACTTCACGCCGTGCCAGCCCTGGCCGGTCCGCCCGTCCCACAACATCCGCCACCCTTGGGCTCGCTCCGCGTCGGTCAACGTGTTGGGCACGAGGTTGCGGATGAAGAGCGTGTCGGGCTTGGACGGCTGCAGGTCCGTCGTCTGGATGCGCGGGTTCCGCCAGGAAATCGTCCGTCCCGCCTCCTCCGGCTTGTTGCCAATGCTGTGGACCTGGAGGCCGAGAAACCCCGATGGAGTCAGCGCGTCGACCACGTGGGCGATCGCGACGCCATTGACCCAGGTCCGCAACGACGGGCCGATGGCTTCGATCCGCAGGTGGTTCCATTCGCCGTAATGGTACGCCGTCTGGCCGCGGGGATTGAGATCGCCGGGATAAAACCAACCCCGGCGCGCCTCATCATAAATACCGCCAGTCCAGGCGCGGGCTGAGGGATCGATCTCGAACTGGTAGCCGTGCACACGCCCCTCCTTGTAGTCGGGCGTACTCAGCGCACGAAACATGATGCCGCTGTTGCTCGGCCCGCCATCCTGCTTCACCTCGCATTCGAAAATGAAGTCGCCGTAGGTTTTTTCCGTCACGAGGAAACTGTTGGGCGAGCCGGCCACCGTCGTGCCGACGATGGTGCCGTCCCTCACGGTGTAGGGCGCGGTGCCGTTGATCTCCTTCCACCCGGCCAGATCCTTCCCGTTGAAAAGCGGCTCCCACGAACCGGCCGCAAGGCGGACGGCGAACAGGCCAGCGACCAACACACTCAACACAATCCTACGGACGGGGGTAATAATGCTCATCCGGCTCAACAAATCCACCCAGACCAGCGACGCAAGGGCATGGACGGCTGATCCGTTAAGCAAAAAAGGGCAGGAGAGTACGGAAGTGGCGCGGGTCTCCCGTGCCTCCTTGCCATTCCGGTCTACAGCAGCTTTGCCCCGTCGGCGGCCTGGAGATGGATCATCTCGGGCCGATGGGCGGTTTGGGCCGCGATCGCCTCGGCGTCGGACTGCGTGAAGGTGTCCCTGGTCAGAGCCATCACCGCCCCGCCGAATCCCCCACCGGTCAGCCGTGCGCCCAACACCGCGGGATGTTTCTCCAGCAGGTCGACCAACCGGTCGAGGGAGGGCGTGCTGTTCTCGAAAAGATGCTGCGAGCTGCGGTGCGAGGCCGTGAGCAACCGGCCGACCGCGGCCAGGTCGCCCTTTTCAAGAGCGGCCACCGTGTCGTGCACCCGCGCGTGTTCCTCCACGATGTGCTTCGCGCGTTTGGCCTGTTCGGGAGGCAGGGCGTGACCGCTGGGCGCGTCCACCTTTTGCGCCAGTTGCGCTGGCGTGAGATCAGCCAGCAAGGCGACGCCGAGCGTCTTGGCCGCGTCGAGGCATTCACGGTGCCTCGTCGCGTAAAGGCCGTCGATCAACGCGTGCTTTTCCTTCGTGTTGAAAATCCAAAGATGGGCCGACGTCGGGAACGGCACGACTGAGAAAACCGGCCCGCGACAGTCGATGTGCACCAGGTGCCCGGCCTGGCCGTGCGCGCTGGTGCCCTGGTCGAGGATGCCGCAGGGCACGCCGACATATTTGTTCTCCGCATGGCGGCCGAGGGTGGCCAGTTGCGCCGGCGCGATCGCCGGGGCACCGGCGAGTTTCAACAGCGCCAGAGCCGTCGCCAGCTCCAGCGCCGCGCTGCTGCTAAGGCCGGCGCCGGCCGGAAGGTCGGAATCCACCAGCACGTCGAAGCCGGCCGGACGCGGCAGCTTGAAATCACCGAGCCCGTGCCAGACTCCGAAAATATAGTTGGCCCACGCATCGGCACCTTCCAGCCGTGCCGAGGGCGCCGCGGTCAGATCGATGGGTTTGGCCCCGCTGGTGCTGCGCAGGCGGAACTGGCCGGCGGCATTGGGCGCCGCCGCCACCGTGACGTAGCGGTCGATGGCCGCCCCGAGCACGGCGCCGCCGTTGTAATCGGTATGATTGCCGATGAACTCCACGCGGCCCGGCGCTCGGGCGACCGCGGCCGGGGTACGACCGAAGGCGTGCTGGAATTGATCCGAAAGAGAAAGAGCGGAGGCGGCGGTATGCATGCAGTTCCGTCAGCGATGAAGGAAAATGACGGGCACTTCAAGCCGCCACCGCCCCGTTTGTGACGGAAGTCATGGCCTAGGACAGAAGTCATGTTGCGGGCCAAAGGCCTCTATCGCCATTGACCCGAACCAGCCGGAAGCGTTTGTATTGCGGAGTCATGACCCCACCCCCGGCCAATTTGGATGACCTGCGTATCAGGCGTGACGTTCAGAAAGCGGCTCCCGACCGCGGCCGTCTGTTGCTCGTGCTGGGCGGCGGCCTCCTGGCGGCGGTCTTTGCTTTTTGGTGGTTTACGCGCCCCCAACCTCTCGCGGTGCGCACCGCCTCGGCTCGCGAGGCGATGGGCGGGGGCAACGAACGCACCGTGCTGAACGCCTCCGGCTATGTGACTGCCCGGCGTGAAGCGACAGTTTCGTCCAAGGTCACCGGCAAGGTGATCGAAATTCTCATTGAGGAAGGCGTCCAGGTCGAAAGCGGCCAGATCCTCGCACGCCTCGACGACACCAACGTCCGGGCCAACCTGCTGCTCGCGCAAGCCCAGCTGGACTCGGCGCATTCCTCCCTCGAGGAAACGCGCGTGCGCCTCGTGGAGGCCGAACGCGATCTCCAGCGCCAGGCAGCGTTGTTTAAGGGGACCGTCGCCAGCCAGGCCGACTACGACCGGGCCGAGTCCGCGGCCCAGGCCGCGCGGGCCCGGCTGGCCCAGCTTGCCACCACCGTGACCGTCGCCGAACGCACCGTCGCCATCTGGCAGCAGCAGCTCGAAGACACGGTGATCCGCGCCCCGTTCGCGGGCATCGTGACCTCGAAGAACGCCCAGCCCGGCGAGATGATCTCGCCGATGTCGTCGGGCGGCTTCACCCGCACAGGCATCTGCACCATCGTCGACATGGACTCGCGCGAGATCGAGATCGACGTCAACGAGAGCTATATCAACCGCGTCGCGCCGGGCCAGGCGGTCGAGGCGACGCTCGATGCCTATTCCGACTGGAAAATACCCTGCAAGGTCGTCGCCATCATCCCCACCGCCGACCGGCAGAAATCCACCGTCCGCGTGCGGGTGGGCTTCGACCACCTTGACCCGCGCATCCTGCCGCAAATGGCCGTGAAAGTGGCGTTCCGCGAGACCGGGACGGCGCCCGCCGGCCAGGCGGTCCGCCTCGTGATCGTGCCCAAGTCCGCCGTGCAAAACCAGGACGGCCGCGACCTCGTGTTCGTCGTCCAAGGCGGTCGGGCCGAACGCCGGGCCGTGACGGTCGCCGGCACGGTGGACGCCGAGACCACGCTCAGCGCCGGCGTGGCTCCCGGGGAAAAGGTCGCCCTGGATTTCCCTCCGGGCCTGACCGATGGCGCCGCCGTCAAGGAACGCAATTTATGAGCGAACAGACCCCAAAGAACGACGCGCTGGTGCGCGTGGATGGCGTGGAAAAAACCTTCCGCCGCGGCTCGGAAGACATCCAGGTGCTTTCAAAGCTCAGCCTCCGCGTGCCGGCAGGCGAGTTCCTCGCCCTGATGGGCCCATCCGGCTCGGGCAAGAGCACCCTGCTGAACCTGATCGGCGGCCTCGATCGGCCGACGCAGGGAACGGTGCATGTCGCGGGCGAACGCATCGACTCGCTGTCCGACACACAGCTCGCCGCCTGGCGCGCGCGGCACATCGGCTTCGTCTTCCAGCTCTACAACCTCATGCCGGTGCTGACCGCCGAGCGCAACGTGGAGCTGCCGCTTCTGCTCACCTCGCTTTCGAAAGCGGAACGCCGCAAACATGTCGCGACGGCGCTGGCCATGGTCGGGCTGTCGCATCGCGCGCAACACTACCCGCGCACGATGTCCGGCGGCGAACAACAGCGCGTGGGCATCGCGCGCGGCATCGTCACCGACCCCACCCTGCTGCTTTGCGACGAACCCACGGGCGACCTCGATCGCAAGGCGGGCGACGAGATCCTCAACCTGCTCCAGGCGCTGAACCGCGAGCACGGCAAGACCATCATCATGGTGACGCACGACCCGCATGCCTCCGCCCGCGCGGCCCGCACCGTGCACCTCGACAAAGGCCAGCTCACGAACACCGGACCGCAGTAAATCCCCCCGTCAACCTGCAGGAGCCTGCAAAACGGCACCACCTCCTTCTCCCCATGAAATTTTTCCCGCTCGTCTGGGGCAACCTGAAGCGCCGCAAGCTGCGCACCTCGCTGACGCTGCTGTCGATCCTCGTCGCCTTTGTGCTCTTCGGTTTTCTGTGCGCGATCAAGCAGGCCCTCGTCGGCGGCGTGGAGCTGGCCGGTGCGGACCGCCTGATTGTGCGGCACAAGGTTTCGCTCATCCAGCTGCTGCCGGAAAGCTACCAAGCCCGCATGGAGCGCATCCCCGGCGTCGCCGCCGCGGCGCACCAGACCTGGTTCGGCGGCGTCTATCAGGACCCGAAAAACTTCTTCATGCAGTGCCCGGTGGTGCCCGAGCAGTTCATGGCGATGTTCCCCGAGTTCCTGCTGCCGCCCGACCAGATGAAAGCCTGGCTGGCCACGCGAACCGGCTGCATCGTCGGCCGGAACACGGCGGAGCGGTTTCACCTGAAGATCGGCGACAAGATCCCGATCATGTCGCCGATCTGGATGCGCAAAACCTGGGAGTTCGATATCGTCGGCATCTTCGACGGCGCCAAGAAGGGCACCGACACCACCTCCCTGTTCTTCCGCTACGACTATTTTGACGAAGCCCGCAAAGCCCAGAACTGGGGCACGGGCCAGGTCGGCTGGTATACGATCCGCGTGAAGGATCCGTCGCAGGCGGCGGCGGTGGCCCGCGCGGTGGACCAGGAGTTCGAGAACTCCCCGGCCGAGACCAAGACCGAGCCCGAGGGCGCCTTCGCCCAGGGTTTCGCCAACCAGATCGGCAACATCGCCCTCATCGTCGCGGGCATTCTCGGCGCGGTGTTCTTCACCATCCTGCTCGTGACGGGCAGCACGATGTCCCAAGCCGTGCGCGAGCGCATCGGCGAACTCGGCGTGCTCAAGGCCATCGGCTTCACCAACGGCCAGGTGCTGGCGCTCGTGCTCGCCGAGTCGTGCCTGCTCACCGTGTTGGGCGGGGTGCTCGGGCTCGGATTCGCCTGGCTGCTGACTTCCCGGGGCGACCCCACCGGCGGCATGCTGCCGCTGTTCTTCTTCCCCGTGCGCGACCTGCTGCTCGGCCTCGGCCTCAGCATCGTGCTCGGCGTGATCACGGGCATCCTGCCCGCCCAACAGGCCATGCGCCTGCGTGTCGCCGAAGCCCTCCGGAGAATGTAGCGCCCGCGGACGCGGGAAAACCCAGACGCCAAAAGCCAAATCGCAAATAAACGACCTCCATCCCAATGACAGAAAGCAGCCAAACCCCGACTAACCTGCCGCCAAGCTGGTGTGCCTTCGTCCTTGGTCCCTCGTCGCTGGTCCTCAGGGCGTATCTTCAAACCCATTAAATCCGCAAACTCGTCCTGAGCCGAGCGAAGGATCCAAGCAAATATGCGCCACACTGCAGGAAAACGAACCTCTCCTTGGATTCTTCGCTGTGCTCAGAATGACGAACCGAGTTTGAAAACACACTATAGTCCCTGGTCTGTGGTCTTTGGTCTCTGGTTCTTCTTTGGCTCTTGGCCGTTGGCGTTTGGAATTTCTGATCCTCTATGACCTCCCTACTCAACTGGTGCGCACAGATCGGCTCGATCACCCGCTTCGGGCTCATGAGCATTCCGCAGCGCCGTGGCTCGGTGGCCGCGACAGTCATCGGGATCGCGGGCGTTGTGCTGGTGTTCGTGGGCGTGCTCTCGATCGCAGCCGGTTTTCGCCGCGCGATGGCGAATTCCGGCTCGCCTGACGCCGCCATCGTTCTGCGCAGCGGTTCCGACAGCGAGATGGTCAGCGGCTTCGGGCGCAACGAAACCCGCGTCATCGCCGACACCCCAGGCATCGCGCGCAATGCGGGAGGCCCGCTCGCTTCCGCCGAACTTTTTGTAATCGTCAATGTACCCAAACGCTCGACCGGTACGGACGCCAACGTGCCTCTGCGCGGCGTCGAGGGGGCCGCGACCGCGGTGCGCGACAACCTCCAGATCGTCTCGGGCCGGATGTTCGAGTGGGGCAAGAACGAGGTGATGGTCGGCGCCGGGGCCGCCCGCGAATTCGGCGGGCTCGAAGTCGGTGGCACCGTCAAAGTCGGCCGCGCCTCGTGGCCCGTGGTCGGCGTGTTCACGGCCAATGGCGGCGTGGCGGAATCGGAGATCTGGACCGATGCGAAGGTCCTCCAGGCCGCCTACAACCGCGGCGACTCGTTCCAGTCGGTGTACGCGCGGCTGAACTCCGCCGGGGCCTTTCAGCAGTTCAAGGACGCCCTGACCTCGAACCCGCAACTTAGCGTGAAGGTGCTGCGCCAGTCGGAGCATTTCGCGGCGCAATCGGAATCGATGACCCGCCTGATCTCGACCCTGGGTTTCCTCATCGCGTTTCTCATGGCCATCGGCGCGGTTTTCGGCGCGCTCAATACCATGTACAGCGCCGTCGCGGCCCGCACGCGGGAGATTGCGACCTTGCGCGCGCTCGGATTCGGCCGCGGCGCGGTGGTCATCGCGCTGATGGTCGAGTCGCTGCTGCAGGCGCTGGCCGGCGGCATCCTCGGCGCCGCGCTGGCCTATCTCGCCTTCAACAATTTCCACGCGGCCACGATGAACTGGCAGAGCTTCAGCCAGGTCGCATTCTCCTTCGCCGTCACCCCGCAGCTGGTCGTGCAGGGCATCATCTGGGCGATGCTCATCGGTTTCATCGGCGGACTCCTGCCCGCCATCCGCGCCGCCCGCCAGCCCATCGCCGTCGCCCTGCGGGAACTGTAACCCGTCAACCCCCACTCCCGCCCCGGAAATGCGTAACGTATTATATTACACATTTCCGGTCACAGCCGGGCCCTGGCACTGCGCCCTGCCCTCACCCAATCATGCCTTCCTCCGAGCAGCCGAGGGAGGTTCGGGCCTGACTGAGTTGCTGCTCGTCGGTCAGATCGAGCCGTAGAGGTGTGATCGAGACCATGCCCTGCTGGAGCGCCCAGCGGTCCGTGCCTTTTTCGATCTGCTCCACCGGCACAAAGGTGACCCAGAAATGCTGGCGTCCCATCGGATCGGTTTGCGGCACAATGCGACCGTCGTAATGCCGCAGCGATTGTTTGGTCCAGCAGGTGCCGTGGGCGTTGATCGGGATGTTCACGTTGACCAGGGGCAGGTTCTTGATCGCCAGCAGCTGGCGGAGCGTCTTTTCCACCCAGGGTTTGACGCTCTCGAAATCGGGCTCGTCCTCGGGCACCGGAGTGCTGAAGGCGATGCCGCGCACGCCCAACAGGGCGGCCTGCTTGGCGGCGGCGAGCGTACCGGAGTGCCACACCCCATTGCCGACGTTGGCGCCGAGATTGATGCCCGAAAGAACCAGATCGACGTCGGTCCAGTGATAAATGCCCAGAGACACGCAATCGGCCGGCGTGCCGTCCACGCGATAGGCTTCGTATTTTACGTTGGGCGTCCGGCGATAGGAAAGAGGACGCGTCGCCGTGATCGAGTGGCTCTTGGAGGATTGCTCCACATCCGGCGCCACGATGCGCACCTCGCCGAACCGCGCCGCCACTTCGGCCAGCGCCAACAGCCCCGGACTGTAGATGCCGTCGTCGTTGGAGATGAGGATTTTCATGGAAGCGAGGGACGCGGGCGTCCGGTTCGAACTACTGGCCGGATTTTCGGAACTGATTTCACCTACTAATCCCTGCCAGCAGGCAGTTCCTTCTATTGTGCGCGTAACCGACCCTTGGGTTCCCGGTCCTTGAGCAGATGGACGTTTTATTGCTGCACAATCGCACGGCCGGTGGCCAGGAACCTTCGCCCGCGCGGCTGCTCGCGCTGCTCCGTCGCGAAGGTTATGACCCGCGCTATTTCGATCTTCACGATGCCTTGAAGGATCCCACCGCGCTGCCGGACGCGAAATTTGCCGTCGTCGCCGGCGGCGACGGCAGCTTTCGCAAAGCCGCGTTGAAGCTGGCCGGGCGCAAGTTGCCGCTGGCCGTGCTGCCCGTGGGCACGGCGAACAATGTTGCCCGAACCCTCGGGATCACCGGCTCGATCCCGGATATCATCGCCAGCTGGGATCCGGGACGACGGGTGCGTTTCGATATTGGCACCGCACATGGCCCTTGGGGCGAAGAACGCTTTGTCGAGGGTGTCGGGATCGGCTTGTTTGCCCGCATCATCGAGATCCTGGGACAGGTGGAGGAAGCGGAGGTGCATGCGCAGGCCGGACCTCCGCATCGCGTGGCCAGCGATCTCCGTTCCACCACGGTACTCGCGCATGAGATGGCGCCGGTGCTGGTCGAAGCGACCTTGGATGGGGAGCGTCTGTCGGGGCAATTCCTGCTCTTGGAAATCCTCAACACCGGCCGCGTCGGAGCCGGGATCGAACTCGCCGCAGTGGACGTATCGGATGGACGGTTCGACGTGGTCGTAGCCCAACTCGCGGAACGCAACACCCTGCTGGCTTCCCTGCGCAATGTAGCCGTGGGGACGCCCGCCCCGTCGCGACTGATGACCCGCCGCTGCCAGAGCGCGGAGCTGATCCTGCCGCCGTGCGAGTTCAGGCTCGATGATCGGGTGATCTCGATCACCGATCCCGCCCGCGTTCAAATTCGCATGAGCCCCGACACCGTCGAGGTGCTGGTGCCGGAGAGCGCCGCCCGGCCGTGACGAAAACGAATTAGGAAAACGGCATCTTTCCCTCCGCATTCCGGTCGCAACGCCGCCAGAGTTCGGAACGGACCAAACCCCATTCAAATTCACGGCGATGCGTAAGCCGGAAGCCGTGCGCGGCGAGCAAATCATCGGGGTTCGTCAGCCGTCGGGCCGGGAGTGCGACCGCCACGCGGAAAAACGCATACATGAGCGCGTGCACCGCCCGAGCCCGCCATCGCGCAGCCCCGGACACCGGCACGGCAAAATCCGTCACCAGCCATTTCGCCGAGGGCGCGGTTGAGTCCGCCAGACGCTTCACGACGGAGGCGAGCGCGTCGGGAGGAAAGCAGTCCAGGAAGAAGCAGGTGACGACGGCATCGTATGGCTGCGTCGGCGACCACGTCAGCGCGTCCGCCTGTTCCCAGTGCACTCGATCCGCCCAAGCGCGGACTCGCTGTTTCCCTACCGCGATCATACCCGGGCTGGCCTCGAGGCACGTCAATCTGGCTTCGGGAAAGCGCGCCAGAAAAGCGGCGGCAAAGCGACCATGCCCCTCGCCCACGCTCAGGACATGCCGGCATCCCGCCAGTTCATCCAACCACTGCGTTCGGGCTCGCTGCAACCTCTGCCCCGCCGTGAACGCCTCCAGCCAGTCGTAGTGCGGCGCCAGTCGGTCAAACTTCATGTCGCGCTCCAGAACACCGCAGCAACCAGGGCGCCCGCGGCATAGGCCGCCACATCCCGGATGTCACCCGTCGCGCGCGCGAACAGCAGGGGTCCGACAACCTCAGCCGCAACGGACCACACGATCAGGTGCAGCAGGACCTCGCGCCAGTCGGGCGGCGTGTCCGCCGGGCGCAGCCGCAGCCGCCGTTGCACCCAGAGGATCAGCGGAAGCGCCGCCGGCACCAGCAGCAGGTCGTTGAAATGATTGCGGAGAAACGGACCGGACAACGCGGCCGGCATCGCCCAGCGGTTGGCCGCATAGAGGCTGCAAGCGGTGAAACACACCGGATCGCGGGCATAGCCGTATTTCTTCACAACAGTGCGCAAATCGCGAGGCCGCAGCCGAAGGCCAGCAGGACCTTGAAGACGGGACCGAGATAGACCGGGGAGGGAGGAGCAGGCAGCATGATAAAAGGAATGAGGGTGGCGAAAATGGTGAGGACAGCTTGGATGACGCCCGGTTCAAGCCGGGTCGCGGGCGGGAAACGGCCAGCGCTCGCGCCGGCTCTCTTCGTCCCGGTGGCGCAGCCGCGCCGCGAGGATTTCAGAGCGACCGAGATAGCCGACGACCCGGCGCGGCGACCCGCGTTCGACCACCGGCAGCCGGCCGATGTCGCGTTGCAGCATCCGGCTCATGGCGGAGCTGAGCGTCTCGTCGACGAAAGCGGTCACGGGCTGCGCCGTGCCGGCCTGCAAGACGGTTAAGGTTCCGGCGCCGGGCGCCTGCTGCGCCCGCAACAGATCGCCCCGCGTCACGATGCCCGCGAGCTCGCCGTTCTCCGTGATCAGGGTGGCCTGACGACGTGCAAGCGGCGAACCGACCTCGGCGATTTGTTTCGCCAGCTCGGTCATCGGCGTGTCGGCCGCCACCAACGGGGGCCGGCGGTCCATCACTTCGCCGACCCGGATCAACTCGAAGACATCCACGGCATACTCGCGGGTGACGTGTTGCCCGCGTCGGGCGAGTTTCTCGGTCAGGATCGAGCGCCGGAGCAACAACACCGTGACCGCCAGCGCGGCGACGCTCCCGATCATGAGGGCGGGCAAGGCGTTCAGGTCGTGGGTCAGTTCCAACAAAAACACCATGCCAGTCAAGGGGGCGCGCATCGTGCCGCCCATCATGGCCGCCATGCCGACCATCGCCCAGAGCCCGGGATGTTCGGCCCCGGTCAGCGAACCCAGAAGTGCGCCCACCCCACCGCCGATCATAAGCAGGGGCGCCAGCACGCCACCGGACGTGCCTGAGCCGAGCGCCACCGCCCAGACAATGCCCTTGGCGACAATCAGGCCCACGAGGGCCACGCCCAGAATCTCACCGCGAAGCAGCCCGTGGAGCGTTTCAAAACCGACCCCAAGCACGCGCGGGTCGACGAATCCGCCGAGGCCGACGAATAATCCGCCCAGCGCCGGCCACCACATCCAGTGCACCGGCAGTTTCGCGAAGGCGTCCTCGCAGGCATATACGAGGGTCGTGAGCAGGCCGGACACCAACCCCGCGCACAACCCGACGAGCAACGCCAGTCCCAGCGCCCCGGGTTCCAGCATGCCATGGGCGGCCACCGGAAAAATCGGGGACGCCCCGAGGAGCGGCACCCGCATCACCGAGGCGATGGTCGCGGCCACGGCCACCGGGATGAAGCTGCGTGGCTTCCATTCGAAGAGCAGCAGCTCGACCGCCAGCAGCACTGCCGCGACCGGCGTGGCAAAGACGGCCGACATGCCGGCCGCGGCCCCCGCCACCAAGAGCGTTTTTCTTTCCGCTGAGGTGAGGTGAAACAGTTGGGCAAAGATCGAACCGCAGGCGCCGCCCGTCATGATGATCGGCCCTTCCGCGCCAAAAGGACCGCCGGTGCCGATGGAGATAGCCGAGGAGACCGGCTTCAGAATCGCCACCTTCGGCTGGATCAGGCTCCGCCCGAGCAAAATCGCCTCCAGCGCCTCGGGGATCCCATGGCCCCGGATTTTTTCGGATCCGTAACGCGCCATCAGGCCGATGACGAGGCCGCCGAGGACCGGCACCATCACGCCCCACCAGCCGAAATGATGTCCGGTCAATGTGACCGGTTCCGCTGACCAGCGCAGAAAAAACGCCGCATTCGTAAACACCGCGATCAGCCAGAGCAACGCCTTGGCCACCAAGGTGGCCATCAACCCGATCGGCACGGCGAGCGCGCACAGCCAGAGCACGCGCCGGTCGGTCGTGAAATCAGATAGCTGTCCGTGGGCCCCGGGGCCCGGGACGGAGCCGGTGGTGTTTTGGGTGGCGGCGCTTGTCATGAAAGGGAAGTTGGTGCTTGCATCGTATTGCGATATGTTTCAACAACTATTTCTCCCTCCCATGCCCGGCCCCCGTATCACCCAGTCACACTACGAATCCCTGGCCTCACTGCGGCACGCCTTGCGGCGATTTCTCAACTTCAGCCAGGAAGCCGCCCGCGAGGCCGGTCTCACGCCGCAGCAGCACCAAGCTTTGCTCGCGATCAAGGGCTTCCCGGGCCGCGACTACGTTTCGATCACGGAACTGGCCGAGCGCCTGCAGCTGCGCCATCACAGCGCCGTGGGTTTGGTCGACCGACTGACCCGCGCCCGCCTTCTGCGCCGCACCCCTTCCGCCTCGGACCGGCGGCGGGTCGAGCTGCGCCTGACCGCGCAAGGCGAAAAGATGATCGAGCGACTTTCCTCGATCCACCTGCAGGAACTTCGCCAGCTCGGGCCCGAACTTCATCGCTTGATCGGCACCATCACGGAGGGCTGAGTTTTTCCGCCATCCTCGCTCGCGGCTTCGAAGCCCAGCCTGGGTCAGGCCGATCCCCGATGGCCTTTTCCGTAAATTGTCTGGCAACCGGCGATCCGGCCCCCGGGTCAGTCCGTGAATGAGAAGGTGTGCGCTTCTACTTTTCGTCTCCCTCGCAGGGTTCGCCGCCCCGGCCGGGGCCGCGGGCCAGGAACAGAGCCCGGCGCACCAGCACCCGGCATCGCCGTCTTCAAGCGGCTCCGCCCAGCCTGAAATGGTCGGGCACGATGGCAGGCCCATGCCAACCGACGCCGGGATGGATCACGCCATGGAGATGGCCTTCGGTCCGCTTCCGGACAGCCAGGAAGCCTCGGGGACCTCGTGGCAGCCGGCCAGCACGCCGATGCATGCGTTTCATTTCATGACGGGCGACTGGACGACCATGGTGCATTACAACGCTTTCCTGGGCTACGACGACCAGTCCGGCCCGCGAGGCGACGACCAGATCAATTCGATCAACTGGCTGATGGCGATGACGACGTGGCGGGTGTCGGAGAACGAGCTGACGCTGCGTGGTATGTTCAGCCTGGAACCCATGACCGCCAGCAAGCGGGGCTACCCTCTGCTCTTTCAGTCGGGCGAAGCCTATCACGGTCAGCCGCTCATCGACCGACAACATCCGCATGACTTCTTCATGGAACTGGCAGCCCGCTACCGCCGGCTCCTGAATCCCGATACCGTAATGTCCCTCTACGTGGCGCCATCGGGTGAACCCGCGCTGGGGCCGCCCGCGTTCATGCACCGCATGTCCGCCATGGACAATCCGGCCGCTCCCATCAGCCATCACTGGCTGGACTCCACGCACATTTCCTTCGGCGTAGTCACGCTCGGGGTGGCGCAAGCCAAGTGGCAACTGGAAGGCTCGTGGTTCAACGGCCGCGAGCCCGACGAGAACCGCTGGAATATTGAACGACCGGAACTTGATTCGTACTCCGGCCGCTTCACGTGGAACCCGACCGATGAATGGAGCGCACAGGTTTCCCACGGTTATCTCGACAGTCCGGAGGAACTTCATCCCGGCGAACATCTCCGCCGCACCACCGCCTCGGTCATCCATCTCAGCAAATTGCCCGACGGGAACTGCCTTGCGACCACCTTGGGTTGGGGCCGCAACGATCATGGCGAGGCAGCGAACGCCTTTCTGATCGAGCCCAGCTATATCACGAAAAAATACACCCTCTTCGGCCGCGCGGAATACGTTGAGAAAACGGGTGAGGAACTGGGCCTGACGCCGGCCGACCGCATGATCGCGGTCAGGCAAGTCACCCTCGGTGCGACTCGCGAATTGACCGGCGACCGTGCCCACCAACTCGCGCTCGGCGCCTCGGTCACCTACACGTTCAAACCCGACGACCTGGATGCGGCCTACGGCCGGAACCCGATCGGGTTTTGGATTTTTCTCCGTCTCCGCCCCGCGGCGATGGAGCACTAAACCCGGCGGATTACCATCCGCCACAACCTAAGGAGAGATCCCATGTCCCACGAAAAATACAAAGATTGTATCGCCGCGTGTCAGGCGTGCATCACCGAGTGCGAACACTGTTCCACGGCTTGTTTGCAGGAAGACGACGTGAAGCTGCTGGCCCGCTGCATCGAACTCGACCGGAGTTGCGCCTACATCTGCGCCTTTGCCGCAAACGAAATGGCCCGAGGCTCGGAATTTGCCGAGCGCGTCTGTCAGCTCTGTGCGGAGATCTGCGACGCCTGCGGCGACGAATGCGGAAAACACGAGATGGACCATTGCCAGCGCTGCGCCAAGGCCTGCCAGAAGTGCGCCGAAGCCTGCCGGGAAATGGCCGGCATCAGTGCCCACCATTGATCGGCGTCGCCTCGCAGCACGGTCCCTGACAGGGGCGCAATGCGCCCCTGCGTCCGCCGCGGAGTTGTCATGAAATCAATAGGACCGGTCGTCATCGCCGTATTCGCCACGATCGCTGCACTGGCGATCGCGGCGTTGGCATTCACCTATCTCGGAACCTACGATGTCGCCGCCACCCGTCCGCATCTCAAGCCCGTGGAGGCAATTCTTCGTACCGCTGCGGTCCGCTCGGTAAAAGCACACGCTCGGCAAGTCACGCCTCCGGGCGATTTCAAGCCACAGGATCGCGCGCTGGCGGAGCACGCAGCCGGTCATTACGAGCTCATGTGCCGCACCTGCCACGGTGCTCCCGGCCGCAAGCCCGATCCGTGGCAACTCTACCCGCCCGCGCCCGACCTTACCGACGGGCAGCATGCCGCCGGCTGGAACGACGCGGAAATATTTTGGATCATCAAGAATGGAATTAAAGACAGCGGCATGTCGGCCTTCGGTGGATCGCACAGCGATGACGATCTTTGGGCTCTGACGGCGCTGATCCGGCAACTGGGGGCGATTACGCCTGAACAGTATCAGACGATGAACGCACCGGCCGCGGCGCCCAACCAGAAAGCCGGACATCAGCCCGCCCACAGAGAGGACCAGGCGCCACCGGGGCCATCTTCAACCCACCACCACTGACGTCGGCGCGGAGCCTTTCCCGGGATTATGCGGCATCAGGTTGGACTTTTTGCCGATATGAGTTCCCTTGCGGTCGATGACACGGCTCCGGATGCTGCGGAAAATGATTTTTGACGGACGGGGTGATCCCCTGCCCCCGCGCAACCGGCCCGCTCCGGCGCAATGGCATGACGACGCCATCACCGGCAGCGTCCTCGGACACTCGACAGTATTCCTCAATTTTTTCGGGGTTCATGTGCTAACCGATCCGGTGTTTTCCACCCGCGTCGGCCCCGGCATTCCGCCGTTCGTGTTGGGGCCGAAACGCTATCATGCTCCGGCGTTGCGTCCGCACGAACTTCCGGCGCCGGACGTGATCGTCCTCAGCCACGCCCATTTCGACCACTTCGACGTTTGGAGCCTGCGGAAATTCAACCGGGACATTCCAATCGTCACCGCCCGCGCAACGGCCGACTTGCTGCGCTGCCTGCGCTTCCGCCAGATCCACGAACTGGACTGGGGCGAGACTGCCACCATAGGCACCCACCGGGGCCCGCTCCAAGTCACCGCGTTCGAGGTCGCCCACTGGGGTGCGCGCATGATGCGCGACGATCACCGCGGTTATAATGGCTATCTGCTGGAACGCCGCGGGCACATCGTCGGCTTCGCCGGCGACACCGCGGACACTCCCGCATTCGCGCGGCTCAAGAACCCTGCGCGGCCGATTGACCTCATGCTGATGCCGATCGGGGCCTACGACCCGTGGATCCGCGCCCATTGCAACCCCGAACAGGCCGTTCGCATGGCGCTTCAGGCTGGGGCGCGCACCTTCGTGCCAATCCATCACGAGACCTTCAAGCTGAGCGCCGAGGCCATGCACGAACCCGCCGCGCGCGTGCGTGAAGCCTTCGCCGCCGAACCCCACCGCCTGCTGGCCGTCAGCGTCGGCGAAACCTTCCACGTGCCGTTGCGGGCGGCGTGAGGGTTGAACCCCGCACCATCGCTTCTCCTGTGGGTTCTTTGTAGGGCTGCCGCTTGTCGGCAGGCCTCGACCCGGCGACGAGCGCCGGCCCTACAATCGGAAATCGCTACACCATCGGATTACTTCGCGCCGAAGCGGTAGACCGTCTCGGTGCTGTAGGTCTGGCCGGGCTTAAGAATGATCGAAGGGAAACCCGGCTGGTTCGGCGAGTCGGGATAGTGCTGGGTCTCCAGACAGAATCCGCTGCGAAATGGGTAGGCGTGGCCCCGCTTGCCTACGTTGGAGTCGTTGAGGAAATTGCCGCAGTAGAATTGGATTCCGGGTTCCTTGGTCCAGACCTCCATCGTACGGCCGCTCACCGGCTCGGACACCGTGGCGACCAGCTCCAGGCCGGCGGAGGTCCGGTCGATGACCCAGTTGTGGTCGTAGCCGCCGCCAAACTTGATCTGCTCGTCCGCCGCGTTCACACGCTCGCCGATGGCGTGCGGGCTGGTGAAATCAAAAGGCGTGCCTTTGACCGGAGTGATCGCGCCCGTCGGGATCAGGCCGGCATTAACCGGGGTGAGACGAGAGGCCTTGAGCATGAGCACGTGGCCGAGAATGTCGCCCGAGCCCTCACCCTTGAGATTGAAATAGGTATGTTGCGTCAGGTTGACCGGCGTTGGCTTGTCGGTGGTGGCGGCATATTCGATCTTCAGGGAGTTGTCGTTGCCGAGCCAGTAGGTGACTGTCACCGCCAGATTGCCCGGATAACCCTCCTCGCCGTCCGGGCTGCGGTAAGTCAACCGAAGTCCGGCGGTGTCATCGCGGGTGAGCGGCTCAGCCTGCCAGAGCACCTTATCAAAGCCAACATTGCCCCCGTGGAGGTGGCAGGGAATGTTGCCCGGGGTGTTGTTGGTGGCGAGAGTGTAGGTCTTGCCGTCGAGCGTGAACCGGCCGTGCGCAATGCGGTTGCCGACGCGACCGATCAGCGCGCCGAAAAATGGTGAGGACTTGAGATAATCGTCGAGCGAGTCGAAGCCGAGCACAACATCCTCGATCTTGCCGTGGCGATCGGGCGCGTAGAGCCGCACGATGATGCCGCCGTAATTGGTGATCTCGGCTTTCATGCCACTGGAATTGACCAGCGTGAAGAGCGAGACCGCGCGGCCATCGGGCATCTTGCCAAAGGGCGCGACGGTTACGGCGGGAGCAGTAGCAGCAGCGGAAAGGGTGGCGGCCATGGTGAGCAGCAGGGTGAAAAGACAAATCAAGGGATTGGCGCGGATCATGGAAGCTCTTTTGCAGAATTCCGCCAGGCTGGCAACAGAACGACAGCCCGCCTGGCAACGGCTGCTATTTGACCAGGTGGTCGGCGACGAAGATGCGGTAATCCTTGATCCGACCGGTGACGTCGGCCGTGCCTTGGCGCGGGACGTAGCGGAATCCGCCAACCGTGCGGGTTTGGGCGAGATCGATGATCAAGCGATGCGGATAACCCGGCTGCGTCGCACCCCACTGGGTATGCCAGAAATTCGCCGTTTGGCCATCAATCGCGTTTTCCGCTGTGCCGTCCGCTTGCTCGCGTTCCTCGCTGTCCACATAGGCGATCGTCCACCCTTCCGCGCTCAAGGGATTGCCCTCGGTATCGAGCAGCGTGATCTCCGCCGCGCCCGCGAAGGGTTTTCCGTCCTGGGCGTTGAGCGCTTCGAGGCAGAAGTACCGGCCGCGCGCCGGCGCGGGCAGACGAACTTCCTGCAACGCCGTGCCCGGAGCAAAGCTGCCCGCGAGAGCCGGCGCCCCAAAATCGGAAGGCAGTTTCACCGCGCGGCGACTGCCGCGGGCAAAATCCAGCTTCGGCCGCAATTCAGCCATGATCGGCTGCTCCAGCGCCGCGACCACCGGCTTTTCGGGTCCGAGCAGATCGAGGATGATCACCTCGTTGTCGCCGGCCTTCAGCCAAGGCGCCGGCACATACATCGTCTGCTGGGGACCGATGTTCCAGTAGCGTCCGAGATTGTGGCCGTTGACCCAGACGAAGCCCTTACCCCACGGGCTCATGTCCAGGAAGCAATCGCCGGGCTGCCCGACTTTGACCGTGGCCCGCCAGAACGCGGGCGCGTTGGTCGGGGTGTTGGAGTCCCCCGTCTCCTCAAATTTCAGCTTTGCCAGCATCTGCGCATCGAGCGGCAGGTTGAAGACCTGCCAATCCCGCAGCTCCGCCGGTTGAGCGCCGGCCACCGTGAGCGTCACGGGCCCGTGGATGCCCTTGCGGTCGTGCACTTCGATGCCGAAGTTCACCCGGCCCATCGCCTCGACCAGTATGTCGAGCACCGCGGGCTGTGAACGCTCGGGCAGTTCCACCCGGAAATTGCTGGAGCGGCGATCCGTGAAGCCGATCCGTTTGCCGTCGAGGAAAACCTGGCCGACGTCGCGGATCGACTGCGCTTCGATGCTGGCGGCCGGACCGGCGGGCAGCCGGGTCCGATAAAGGATGCAACCGTAGGCCTGGTCGTAAGCCTCCATCGTGCGCGGGCGGTCGTCGGCGACCGGCGCGGGCAGATTGGCCAACATGGGCGCCACTTTCGTGGCGGACACCGGCGCGATGGAGATGACCGGGTTTCGAGCGGGAGCCGCAGGCAGCGTCTCCCCAGGCATCAGGTGCTTGGCGAGCAGCGCGCGTGTCTCCTCAAACTTCGGCGTGATCCATCCGGCCTCACTGATCGGCGCGTCGTAGTCATAGCTGGAGGTGTCCGGCTTGAACGGGCGGTCCGCCCCGGTGTAGAACCCAAAGGTGGTTCCGCCGTGCACCATGTAGATGCTGAACGACGCGCGCGCATCGAGCATGTAGCCCAGATCCGACAGATAACGGGTGGTCGTGCCGGTGTGGTGCGGCGCTCCCCAGGTATCGAACCATCCGGAATAGAACTCGCCGCACATGAGCGGACCCTGCGGCAGGATTTCCCGCAGGGCCTGGAAGCCGCCTTGCGGGTCGGCGCCGAAGTTGACCACGGGAAACAGATCGGCGCGGTAACCGTCCTTGAGGTGCTCCTTGGGGTTGCACGCAAACAGGGGCACGTCGAAGCCGGCGCCGAGCAGCGCCTGCCGGAGTTCGCCCATATATTCCGCATCCTTGCCGAAAAATCCGTATTCGTTTTCCACCTGCACCATCAGGATCGGGCCGCCCCGGGTTACCTGCAGCGGACCCAGCACCCGCCCGACTTCGCCGAGATAACGTTTCGCCGCCTCCACAAAACGGGGGTCGCGCGTGCGCAGTTGGATATCATCGTGCTTCAGCAGCCACCAAGGCAGTCCGCCCATCTCCCACTCGGCGCATGCATAGGGGCCGGGCCGGAGAATGACCCACAGTCCCTCCTCCTGCGCCACCCGGCAGAACTCGGCCGCGTCCGCCTGACCCGACCAATCGAATTCGCCCGGCCGCGGCTCGTGCAGGTTCCAGAAGAGGTAGGCGCACACCGTATTCAAGCCCATCGCCTTCACCATGCGCAGCCGGTGCCGCCAATATTCCCGCGGCACGCGCGGGGCATGCAGTTCGCCGCAGCGAATTTGGAACGGCTGCCCGTCGAGCAGGAAGTCCTTCGCGCCGATCTCAAAGCGATGCGGCGCCGCGGTTTCAGCCGCCGGGGCTGCTGACCCCATCGCGAACAGCAGCGCGAGCGACAACACGGATGCAGCAACATTCAAGGACAGCGAAGGGGCGACGGATCGTTTCACGAAAAGATTTTCCAGGGGTTGCATTGGCCCAATGGGCTCCGACGGCGGTCAACAAGCCCATGGCTGGGCATTATTGTACAGGTGGGGACCAGAATTGAGGGGTTCGGTTCAATTTAGCAGGGCCAGACCTCCTTTCCCATCGCCCAATCGGGTGAAACTGCCGGACCGACCGGCCGTGGTTGATTTGCCCTAACTGTAGCGGCGGCCTATGACCGTCGGCTCCGTAAGACGGCGCTCATAGAGCGCCGCTACAGCGCCCGGCCAGTGACCAACCGACCGGCTCACTTCAGATGGATGATACCGTGGCGAATCGCCTCGACCGCGGCCCCCGTCCGGTCCCGAACGTGCAATTTGCTGAAAAGTGTCTTGAGGTGCGATTTGACCGTGTCCTCCGAAATGCAGAGCGCCGACGCGATCTCCTTGTTGCTTCGTCCCTTGATCAGGGCTTCCAGGACGTCCCGTTCCCGCTCGGTGAGCTGCTGCCGCTGCGCCCGTTCCATGAGCCGCTCGGCCACCGACCGCGGCAGCGGCGCGTCCCCTTCGTAGACCCCGCGGATGGTGCTGGCGATCTCCTCCACGGGCATGTCCTTGAGCAAATAAGATTTGGCGCCGGACTGCATGGCCCGGTGGATGTCCTCGTCCAGATCGTACGTCGAAACGACAATCACGCGCGCCTCGGGATGTTTCTTCCGGATGGCCATAATCGCCTCCACGCCACCGATGCCGGGCATGCGCAGATCCATCAGGACAATGTCCGGCAAAACGTCATCGTAGACCTCAATCGCCTCCTCGCCATCGCATGCTTCCGCCACCACATCCATTCCCGGCTGACTTTTGATCAAGGCCACCAAGCCGATGCGCATGGGCGGATGGTCATCGACCACCAACACGCGTATCTTCTTGGCCGCAACGGGATCTCTCCTCATGGGGTCAGTAAAGTCACTTTCAGAACTCATGGAAATGGTGAATGTTCGGGAAGGGGAACCCCGGCTCGGTTAAATCTAGCATGCCCACGGGGTGATGACTCTCACCCGTTTGAGGGAAAAGCCGTTTGGCCTTTTCAATCCCCGGGCCAGATCCCATTAGGAAACGGGTCCGAATTGCTCACGGCGGCAAATCGCCCCCCTTGCGCCTTTCCTTACCCCCATGAAAGCGACCGACCGTACCGATTTCCCTGCCTCCGCCCCCATCAAGGCGTGGGGCCGTGGCGTCCTGTTCATGCTGAGTGTCCTTGCAGTGCACGCGGCTGAACCCCGGACCGTGCATCTGCAACGGCCCGCTCCCGGACCGGCCTTCGATGGCTGGGGAACCTCGCTTTGCTGGTTCGCGAACGCGATCGGCCGCTGGCCCGAGCCGCAACGGAGCGAAATCGCCGATGCCCTGTTTTCCGACCGTGGCCTGAATTTGACGGTGGTACGCTACAACATTGGCGGAGGCGAGAAGCCGGGGCACCAGCACATGCCGTGGTTCCGCCAGATGGAAGGCTTCCAACCATCCCCCGGCGTGTGGAACTGGCAGGCCGATGCCGGCCAGCGTTGGATGCTCGAGGCGGCGATCAAACGGGGCGCAAACTGGCTCGAAGCGTTTTCGAACTCGCCACCCTACTGGATGACGCTGAGCCAATGCGCCTCAGGCGGTGCCGACCCGAAGTCCGACAACCTCGACCCCCGACACGAGGCCGCGTTTGCCGACTATCTGGCCGAGGTCGTGCAGCATTTCCGCACGGCGTGGGGCATTCAGTTCGATACCCTCGATCCGATGAACGAACCGTACACCGACTACTGGCACTCCGACGGGAACCAGGAGGGATGCCATTTCGAACGCCCGTCACAGGCCCGCTTGATCCGGCGGCTTCGCGCCACCCTCGACCAGCACGGCCTCGAGGCGGTCAAGATCAGCGCGGCCGACGAAACCAATTACGACCGGGCGATCGGCACCTGGGAATCCTACGATGCGGAAACCCGCAACTGTGTCGCCCGGATCAATGCCCACGCCTACGCCACGGAACGTCGCACGGAACTCCGAACCATGGCCCGCGATGCCAACAAACCCCTCGTCATGTCAGAGGTTGACGGGGGTGACGGCGCGCACGACCACGCCGCCATCGGGCCGGCCCTCGTTCTGGCCGGGCGCATCATCGATGATCTCCGGGACATGCAACCGCTGCAGTGGGTCTTCTGGCAGGCGGTCGAGGACGAAGCCAGCGCGGCGAAGTCCAATCACAACTGGGGCCTGATTCACGCGGATCTTTCGGGAGATACGCATGCGTGGGCCTTCACCAAGAAATACCATGCGCTGGCCAATTTCTCCCGATTCATCCGGCCGGGCGCCGTGCTTGTGCCATGCGATTCGCCGGACATCGTGGCAGCGTATGACCACAGCCGCAAGATGCTGGTGATCGTGACGCGCAACGCCCAAGCCACCGATGAAGCGGTCGCGTACGATCTCGCCCCGTTCGGGCCAGGCTCGATGCACGTCGACGCCTATCGCACATCCGGTACCGAGGACCTCGTCAAAGTGACAGGGGGAACCGTCACCCATGGCCAGTTCTCCGCCGTCGCCCCCGCGCAATCGATCACGACCTACCTCATGACCCTCGGCGCGGATCCGGTTCGGGACTGACCGCCGCTTCGGCGATCCCCCAGGTCCGCGGTCGGTCTGTCCCGAAGGGGAGCGTCGTTCGAACGGCGCCGGAAGATTGCCCATTCGCGGAAAACGACGTGCGTCAATGGCGGAGCCGAAAGTGCGTGTAGCAGGAACTGGTCACATGTGCCGATCCTCGATTCGGTCTATGATGCCCGATGCCTTCGGGAGCCTTGAAGGTTTTGAAACCATTACTCCTTGGAAAGCCCCATGTCGCCCGAACCCCAATTTTTCCGTTGTGCAAGGTCGCCCGACAGGCCCATTGACCCGGGCTTAAATCGGCGGGAAGGCTCGGGCGTCACGCCCGTCGCGTCCCCCTTTGCCCCGTCTCCACGCTTGCTGCGGCCACGGCAAAAGTTACCCTCTCTTCGCGCACCCCTTCCCGTGCCCGCGGCGAGATCAACGGCACCCGTCTCATGTCTCCTTATCCCCGAACGCTCGTCACCTGGACGCTGGCTCTCCTCGCAGTGGGTACCGCCTATCCCGCCGCCACGAGCCTGGCCGAGGGCTACTCGCTGCGGGTCTGGCGGACTGAGGATGGCTTGCCGGAAAATCTGGTGACTTCCGCCATGCAGACCCGGGATGGTTACATGTGGTTTGGCACGTACAGCGGCTTGGTCCGATTCGATGGCGAACAGTTTCGGGTGTTCAATTCCGTCAACACTCCGGAATTTCGGGACGAACGCGTGGCCCGCCTGTTCGAGGATGCCCAAGGCATGCTCTGGATCGGCCACGAGGCCGGCGGGATCACCCAATATCGCGACGGCCAATTCCGGTCATTCGCCCTCGCGCCCGGAACCGAAAACGAAAGGATCACCGGGATCGGAAGCGACGAGAAAGGACGGCTCTGGGCCATGCGCGACAATGGCGCCCTTGATTCGCTGGACGGCGGCCAACGCCTTTCCTCTCTGATTACGCCGTATAAACCCGAAAACCCGACCTGGACGCGCAATGCCAGCGGAAACATCTGGTTCGCCAAGAATGGCCACGCGGCCCGTCTGGCGGAGGGGACAATCACATCCATTGACCTGGCGCCGATGATCCAGCACGACCTCTATGTCCTCAGCATCGCCGCGTCGGCTGACAACGGAGCGTGGATCTTCTGCGACAGCCGGATCCGTAAATGGAAGGAGGGTCGTTGGACCGAAGATCGGGGCGAATTTCCGTGGCGTGGCGGTGCCCTCTCTTGCAGCCTTGAGCTCCGTGACGGTACCGTGGCGGTGGGCACGATTTATTCCGGGTTATATCTGGTTTTCAAAGACGGCCGTCGCCCCGTCCATTTTGATCGCACCAATGGTCTGCCGCAAAACTGGGTGCGATTCCTCTATGAGGACCGGGAGGGGAATATCTGGGCGGGGGCGGGCAATGCTGGACTTGTGTCCATTCACACGTCGGCGTTCTCGGTTTTGAATTCGCCCGATCAGTGGCAGGGCTGTTCCGTCGTTTCCGTCGCTCCGGGCCGGAATGATGCGCTCTGGGTTGGCACCGATGGCGCCGGGCTGTATCATTATACGGCCGGCGAATGGGAACATTATGGCGATGCCGAAGGCTTGGCCAACTGGTATATCCCGGCCGTCACCGAAACGCCCGAAGGCACCGTCTGGGCCGGCAACTATTGGTGGGGCGGCCCGTACCGCCTGGAGAAGGGACGCTTTATCCGGCCCAAAAGCGTGGATGAAACGTCGAGTCCCGTTCTCGCCCTCCTCCCCGTTCCCGGTACCGGCGAACTGCTGGTCGGAAACCGCGATGGCTTGCTGCAGCTGAATGAGGAACGTTCCCGCTGGCTGATCAAATCGCCGAAAGGCACCACGGACGATGTCTGCGCCGTCGCGCTGGAGCGGGACGGCGCGATTTGGTGTGGTTTTTCCCAAGGTGGACTGGCCCGTCTCCACGATGGAAAATTATCGTTCTTCCGGCGCGAGGACGGACTTGGCAGCGATTCGGTGCAGTGCCTGTTTTCCGATGTTGATGGATCGCTCTGGATTGGAACCGCCAATAACGGCCTGACCCGCTTCAAGAACGGACGATTTGCGAACCTCGGCATGGCTCACGGCCTCGCCGACAACATTGTCTGCCATATCCTGGACGATGGCTCGGGCTATTTCTGGATGAGCACCCGCCATGGAATCCAACGGGTGGCAAAGGCCGAGTTGAACCGCTGGGCCGACGGGCTGATCCCGACCATCTCAAGCCAGATCTATGACCGCAGCGATGGTCTGCCCGTCATCGAGTTTGTTAGCGGGCGGCAAGCCGCCGGATGCAAGACGCCCGATGGCCGCCTGTGGTTCCCCAGCAGCAAGGGCCTGATCTCGATCAACCCCACGCTGATCCAACCCAACCCGATTGTGCCGCCGGTCGTGATCGACTCGCTCGTCCTCGACGGCAAAAGCCTGCCGGTGGTCCACGGCTCGGTGCCAGGCCACCTGACGCCGGAACACCAGCGCCTGGAATTTCGCGCCAGCGGCCTGAGCTACGTGGCCCCGAGCAAAGTTCTCTTCAAATACCGCCTCGAAGGATTCGACAAAACCTGGATCGATGCCGGATCAAAGCGGACGGTTTCGTACAGCCGCCTTCCCGCCGGATCCTACCGCTTCCGCGTCATTGCCTGCAACAACGACGGTCTGTGGAATACCGAGGGGGCATCCGTAGCGTTCACGATCGCGCCCTTTTTCTGGGAAACATGGTGGTTCGTCAGTTCGTGCATTTTGGCCGCCATCATAACCGTCGCCCTGCTCGCCCGGCATCTCACCCGGCGACGGATGCAGCGGCAGATCGAGGAAATGGAACGCCAAAATGCCGTCGAACGCGAACGGGCGCGCATTGCGCAGGACATCCACGACGACATCGGCGCCAGCCTCTCGCGGATCACGATGCTCACCCAGGCCTCGAGCGGACAGCTTGCCGAGCCGGAACATGCCGCCACCGTGCTCTCACGCATCTACACCACGGCCCGCGACATCACCGGCACACTCGATGAAATCGTGTGGGCGGTCGACCCGCGGCACGACACACTCGACAGCCTCGCCGATTACATGGGCACGTTTGCCCAGGAATATCTGGCCGCGGCCGCCCTGCGCTGCCGCCTTGACCTGCCCGTGAAGGTCCCGGCGTGGCCCCTGACCGCGGAGGTTCGCCACAATCTTTTCCTCGCGTTCAAGGAGGCTCTGCACAACGCGGTCAAGCACGCCGGAGCCAGCCAGGTACTCATTTCGCTGAAGCTCAAACCCGATCAATTCGAACTGATGGTCCAGGACAACGGCCTCGGCTTCGATCCTCCGCCGCCCGGCGCAAATGAGACCGGCCGCCCGGGCCCCGGGAACGGCCTCACGAACATGCAGCTGCGCCTGGCCCGCGTCGGTGGCCGTTGCGAGCTTCGAAGCGCGCCCGGCAAGGGCACGAGCGTGTCGTTCATCGTCGGCTTTCCCGGCCCGACCTCCGTCCGTCCCCCCTTTCCGCCATCCGTCATCTGAATCCCGTGAAAACCGAAACACTCATTTCCAGCTCCGCCCAGTCCACCGCCATCCGTGTGGGGGTGGTGGAGGACGACACGTCAATCCGCAGCATGCTCAAAACCTGGCTGGAAGAAGCGGATGGCTTCACCTGTGCCGGAGTGTTTTCGGACGTCGAAAGCGCCCTGCCGCGGATTCCGGAGATCAAGCCGGACGTGATGATCGTCGACATCAACCTTCCCGGGCTCAGCGGGATCGAGTGCGTGCGCAAATTGAAACCCCGGCTCCCCCAGACCCAGTTCGTCATGCTCACGGTCTACAAGGACTCCACCAATATTTTCGATGCGCTGTCGTCCGGGGCCACCGGCTATCTGGTCAAATCGACCCCGCGGGATTCCCTGATCGCCGCGTTGCGCGAGGTACATGCCGGCGGTTCGCCGATGAGCAGCAACATTGCCCGCAAGGTGGTGCAGATCCTTCAGGAATCGAAGCCCAGGGTGCAGCCGTCGGAAGAACTCTCGAAGCGCGAAAACGACGTGTTGCAACTGCTGGCCCAGGGCTACCTCTACAAGGAAATTGCCGAAGCGCTCGGCATCAGGATGGACACCGTCAACTCTTACGTCCGGCGGATCTATGAAAAGCTGCACGTGCACTCCCGTGCGCAAGCGGTTGCCCTGATCACGAACCTGCCGGTGTCCAATCCCGACAGACGCCACGGACCGTAAGGCGGCGAACCGCCATCGCTTCGCCGCGAGAGGCAAGCAAACGCGCGGCCATATCCCCCGCGGCGCACCGTTCAATCCGTGCCACCCTGGCGCCGGGTCTCCGCGCATCTCGCCGCTGATACCACGTGTTCTTATTGAGGCTCGCGAAATAGACTGACGCTTGCGCCGTCGGCGGTAGGGCGCGGTCGCCGACGGAGACTTGGCGGAGATGGCGAAGCAACCCCGCTTGAGTTCGAGGCGGGGTCAGCGATCCCGCCCTACAGCTCCGGCAGTTCTAAAGTCTAAAACGAAGGGGCGATGAAATCGGATTTCGCGACGGAGCTCGTCCGAGCCGGCGCACGCCAGCGGACATCCCACCGCGCCAGCAGTTCCCGTTCTGCCTTCGGAGCGGACCGCATGTTCCTGCTACAGACGCCCGCGACGGACCTTGCTAGGGTGCACTCTGTTACCCCAAGGCCAGCCGGCGCTCTTCCACGATGCCATCTCGTCCAGACGATATCCCCGCGTTTCTTATCCGGACCCTGCGCGTGTTGCGAGTTCGCGTGATCCGATCCGGTGAGCCCCTTGGCCCAACATTTTCCGTGTTGCTCCCTCGCCCTCCCCGGGCCCGCGCCGCAGGCGGACTCCGTCAGATACAACCCCAAAAACCCCATGAAAAAACCAACCTACACTTCCTTCCCCGCCGAAGGAGTCAGTTCGCGCACCCAGTCAATCCTCACCTGGGTTTCCCTTGCGTGTGTGCTGCTGTTCCCCGCAGCCGCGCACGCCCAGTTGCCTACGCCAACCTACGGATGGAATCTTGGCAATACGCTCGAGGCCCTGCCCAATGAAGGCGCCTGGGGCGGACCGGCCACCCAGTCGCTGATCAACTCGGTGGCCGCCGCCGGATTCAACGCCGTCCGCATCCCGTGCGCGTGGGACAGCCATGTCGTCAATCAGCGCACGCATCAGATCGATCCCGCCTACATGGCGCGGGTCAAACAGGTGGTCGACTGGTGCTACGCCAAGAACCTGTGCGTCGAAATCAACTGCCACTGGGACGGCGGCTGGTTCGACAGCAGCGGCTTCGCTCGCGTCGACAAAAACGTGAAGGCCAAGGTGCAGTCCTACTGGACCCAGATCGCCAACACCTTCAAGAACTACGACTCGAAGCTGCTGTTCGCCTGCGCCAATGAACCGGACGTCAACACGCAGGCGGAGACCAATGTCCTGCTGCAGTACTATCAGGTCTTCGTGAACACGGTGCGGGCCACGGGCGGCCAGAACACGACGCGCTGGCTCGTGCTCTCGGGCCCCAGCACCAACATCGACTACGCCTACGACTGGTTCAACACCCTCCCGAGCGATCCAACGCCGGGCCGCCTGATGGTCGAGGTGCACTACTACTCGCCGTATCAGTTCTGCCTGATGACCTCCGACGCGGACTGGGGCCTCATGGCCTACTTCTGGGGCCAGGGGTATCATTCCGCGAGCCTGCCCAGCCGCAATTCGACCTGGGGCGAGGAGGATTACATGCTGGCGGAATTCCAGAAGATGCAGAGCAAGTTCACCAGCAAGGGAATTCCCGTGATCCTCGGTGAATATCACGCGACCAAGCGCGTCGGATACGCGGATTTGCCGGCCGGCACGGAATACAACCGACACCTGGCTTCCCGGACGTATTTTCACAAGACCGCGTCCGACATGGCGAACAGCGCCGGCCTCAAGCCCTTTTATTGGGACACGCCCGGCGGCTTCTTCGACTGGAGCAACGGCGCAATGCTGGATCCGGACAA
>DATCRM010000038.1:0-5111 GCA_036568985.1 Lacunisphaera sp.
GTGCCGACCTTGCCTTCGAACAAGGATTCCTTGCCGCGACGCACCCGCGCGGTCGCGCCGCGGTTGACCTTGCCTTCGGTGACAAGACAGCCGGCGACAAAACCCTTGGCGACAGGGAAAACCTGGCGCACCTCAGCGCCACCGAGCTTGTTCTCTTTGAGATCGGGATCGAGCAGGTCGGCCATCATCTCCTTCACCCGGTCACCCAGCTCATAGATGATTTCGAAGCTCTCGATCGTAACGCCGTGGTGCTTGGCCAGGGCGGTAACGCCGTTCTCCTGTTTGGTGTTGAACCCGATGATGACGGCCTTGGATGCACTGGCCATGAGCACGTCGTTCTTGCTAATGACGCCCACATCCGAAGCGACGATGTCGAGGGAAACCTTGGTGCTTTTGATGCCTTCGAGCACGTTTTTGACCGCTTCGAGGGAACCGTAGACATCGGACTTGATGACGACGCGGAGGGACTTGGCCTGGACCGCGGCGATGTTGGCAAAGAGGGCGTCAATGGATACGTCCTTCGGCACCGCGTCCTCGCTGACCGTGCTCTTCTTGAGCTGGTCCTCGGCCTCCTCGGCGAGCTTCTCGGCCTCCCGGGCATTCTTGGCGGAAATGAACTTGGCGCCGGAGTCGGGCGAACCCGACCAGCCGATCACGCGCACGGGAGTGGCTGGCGGAGCCTCCTTGAGATTGTTGCCCTGATCGTCGAACATCGCGCGAACCTTTGCGAAGTGCGGACCGCACACGAGCGCGTCGCCCACGCGGAGCGTGCCACGCTGGACAATGACCGTGGCGAGCGGACCGCGGCCCACATCGACCTGGGACTCGACGATGACGCCGCTGGCGTCGGTCTTGGGGTTCGCTTTCAGTTCGAGCACGTCGGCCTGCAGCAGGATCATCTCGAGCAACTCGGTGATTCCTTGTCCCTTGATCGCAGCCACGGGCACCGTGACGGTTTCGCCACCCCAATCTTCCGGGGTGATCTGCCGTTCCTGCATCTGCTGCTTCACGCGGTCGAGGTTGGCACCCTTCACGTCCATCTTGTTGACGGCAACCATGAGGGCGACCTTGGCATCGAGCGCGTGTTTGAGCGCCTCGTCAGTCTGCGGCATGAAGCCGTCGTCCGCCGCGACCACGAGGACGGCAATATCGGTGACGGAAGCACCGCGTGCACGCATTTTGGTAAAGGCCGCGTGACCGGGCGTGTCCAGGAAGGTGATCTTGCGGCCGTTGTGCTCCACTTGGTAGGCACCGATGTGCTGCGTGATGCCGCCGGCCTCGCCAGCCGCCACGTTGGCCTTGCGGATGGCGTCGAGGAGGGAGGTCTTGCCGTGGTCGACGTGACCCAGGATGCAGACAACGGGCGGACGCGGCGCGAGATTTTTGATATCCTCCTCGCGGGCCTTCTCCTCCTTGGAAATCTTGGCCTTCTCGGGCGTGACGACCGGAGCCTGGGTCTCGCCGCGATGCTTGATGTCGAGCAGGAAGCCGTGCTTTTCCGCCAGCTTGGTGGCCACGGATTCGTCGATGGACTGGTTCATCGACGCAAAGATGCTCATCTCCATGAGCTCGGAGATCAGCTTGAAAGGCTTGAGCCCGAGCGCGACGGCGAAGTCGCGCACGATGATCGGCGGCTTGAGATGGATGATCTTCACCCCGCCCTCTTCGGTTATGGTCACCGCGGTAACACTGGGCGCAGCCGGGGTCGGCGGAGCCAGCGGAGGCGACTTGGCCGGGGCAGATGGTGCAGGCGCCGACGGAGCGCGGGGCGGGGGCATCGGCGGCGGAGCCAACGGGGCTTTCGCCACCGGGGCTGGGACCGGAACCGGCGCGGGGCGGGAAACAGGTATGACGGGTGCAGGAGCAGGTTTGGCCACTGGCACAGGTGGCACGGCCATCCGGGCGGGAATCTGGGGCGGCGCGGGCGGGGCCTTGAAGGTCGGCGCCGGCATCGGCGGACGCGGAGCGGCGACAGGTGCCACGGCGGGCGGTGGATTCAACGCCGCACGGGCCGCGGCGGCTGCCTTGGCGGCCTCGTCCTTTTCGCGCTGGATGTCCTGGGCGGACTTCACGAAAACGCCCGCCGGCAGTTTGATCTTGGCAGGTTCCACCACCTCAGGCTCAGGCACGGGTGCCTCCACCACGGATGTCGCAACCGGGGCCGGATTCTTGGCCGCCATTTCCTGCTCGAGCGCCTCGGCCGTGATGTTGTCGACGGTGCTGGAGACGCTCTTGGCCGGGTAGCCGCGTTCCTTCAACAAGGCCATGAGGTCCTTGTTGTCCATGCTGAGCTTCTTCGCCAGTTCGTGAATGCGGATGCTCATGCGGTGATACGCGAGGGATGAATGATGGTTGTCAGAATGGGTGATCTAATCAGGAACCGGAAACCTTGGCAATGATGCCGGCAGCTTCCTCTTCATTAAAGCCGGCGTCCACCAAATCCTTGGCCTCGACGCCCTCGAAGGCGGCGGGCGAATTGATGCCGTTGGCCACGAGGCGCTCGGCGATGGAGCCTTCGAAACCGTAGGTGCCGGTCAACAGGCTGATGGCTTGGGCACGCGGATCGGCGGTCACGACCTTGAACTCCTCGATATCAAGGCGCCAACCCACGAGACGGGAGGTCAGGCGGGCGTTCTGGCCCTTGCGGCCGATGGCGACCGCGAGGTCGTCGTTCACCACCCGGACGAGGATGCGCTTGTTCTTTTCATCGAGGAGGATCTCGCGCGGCACGGCCGGTTTGAGCGCCTCGATCAGCATTTCCTTGGTGTCCGCGTGATACGGGATGATGTCGATCTTCTCGCCACCGAGTTCGCGCACGATGCTCTTTACCCGAGCGCCACGAGCGCCGACGCAAGCGCCAACCGGATCAACCTTGGGATCGGTGCTGGTGACGGCGATCTTGGTGCGATAACCGGGCTCGCGGGCAAAGGCCTCGATCTTGACGGTGCCGTCGGCGATTTCGGTGACCTCCAGTTCGAAAAGGCGGCGGACAAACTTGGGGCTGGCGCGGGAGAGGATGATTTCCGGGCCGCGGCTGCTGTTTTCGATCTCCAGGAGGATGCAACGGATGCGCTCGCCCGGGGCATATTCTTCACCCGGAACCTGCTCTTTGCCAGGCATGACGGCCTCGGCTTTGCCAAGATCGACAAAAAGGTCGTTGCGCTCGCGACGGCGGACGGTGCCGCTCACGATATCGCCCACGGAATCCTTGAAATCGTCGTAGATGCGCTCCTTCTCGAAAGCCCGGAGGCGCTGCATGATGGCTTGGCGGGCGGTCTGCGCGGCAATGCGGCCGAGATAAGACGGATCGATTTCCTTCTCGATCACGTCGCCGATGATGGCACCGGCTTTGAAAACCTGGGCCTTTTCGATATGAATCTGGAGTTTCGGGTCCGCGACGGAATCCACGACCTTGAGGATCGACCACGCCTTGAGCTGGCCGTTCTTCGGGCTGATCTCGATCTTGAGCTCCTGACCGGAGTTAACGCCCTTCAACGCGGCAGTCTTGATCGCATTGACGATCGTGGAGATCATATCGGCACGGGGAATGCCCTTCTCCTTCTCCATGTATTCGAGGACCGACAGGATTTCGCTGCTCATGATGTGTTTGGATTAATGGGAAAAAAAAGGCGGACCCGTGGGCCCACCCTTTAGAAAGTGAACTAGTTGTAGGGAGGTGAAGGTATTAAACCGTCGGAAGATTTGTCAAGCCCCGGCAAGGCTCGTGGAAATCAGCCACTTGCACGCAAGTCGCGTTCGGCCATCCAACCGAGCAAACCCTGCGCCCAGCCATGGCAAAAAGGCGGCGCCCCGCGTCCGGCAATACCTAAGGTTCCGAGCGCGCCACGCACCTCGACGGGTACGTCGCCCATGAACCAATGAAACCACAGCGGCTGGAAATCCCGGCCTGTTTCGGCGGCTACTAACGGTAAAAATCCATCGCATACCAACGTATCAAACCGGCTTCCCGCCACCGCCCCGACCAACACCGCTTCGGCGATTCTCTCCCTCGCTTCCGGCAATCCGGTCTCTTTTCGAACAAGGGCCGTTGATCCAGGGCTGAGTGTACTCATTGCGAGATCCGTAACCACGCGTCGCAAGGTTTCCGGCCAATCCGGTTTCGCGGTCACCCAGCGGTGATATTGCCGCAATCGCAGTCGCGGATAATTGGCCGGGCGGACGCCCTGCAGCTGCCATCGTTCGTCCAGCTTGGCATAAAGCTCGTCCGGGTCCACGCCCTTCCCCCACTCCGGCAAAGGATACATCGTCGCAACGGTGAGCATCGCCGCGCGATTGTGCCGGTAACCGAGTATCTCAAGCGCGGTGTGATGCGCAGCGCCGGTCCAGCCCAGCTTCCGGATCCGCAACGCCGCGAAATGCTGTTTCAATTTCCATCGTGCCTCAGCCTGACGCAGCAACAACGCGTTCAATTCAGTCCGCGGCAATGCGGCCAGTTCGGCGATGCGTTCCGCAGCATCGCGCGCCGTGATGCCTTCGAGGGCGTCGTCCGAGGCGTGCTCCTCCAAGCTGCGGTGCAACCATGGCAACAACACCAGCGTGGGAATCTCGCGACCATCGCCACGCCGGGCCGCGGATTCTCCCGCTGCGGAAGGGAAAAGCACCACGTGGAGAACCACGTTGTCGTAGGCCCGGTCATCGGCGTGTCCGTGTGCCCACCAGTCAGACACATGGAAATGAACCTCGATGTCGCCGATCACCGGCAACCCATCGATCACCAGCCGGGCCTCGCGAAAATCCGGCCCGCCGAGAAGATTCCAGGTGCCCGGTGTCCGAATCGTGAGGACGCGGCCGTCGTGCAGCTGCAGCGCACTCTGGTCAAAGTCCCGGCGCAGCCAGATTTTCTGCACCACCCGCTCGGCGATGGTGAACGGGCCGTAGAGGCCCTGCATTTCCTGCACGTGATTGTCGGTCGGAGCCATGGAGGGAAACCTGCCGCACGGCCCTGCGACGAACTTGGCCGGGATACTGTGGGAACAACCGGCCCAGGTGCCAGCCGAAACAATTCGCTCAGCTTTGACTGCACCGATCATTCGCCGGTCGATTTCCCATTCACCGGCGACACAGCGTCACGGAGCGAAGGTCACGATCAC
>DATCRM010000039.1:0-4845 GCA_036568985.1 Lacunisphaera sp.
CCCTTTACCGGCTCGCACGACACGGCGACTGGCTGCTGCTCACCGCCGGCGAACAGGGCGACGCCTTCGGCTACGATCCTGCCGCCCGTCGTTCGCTCACTTTTGCGGGGAGTGCATCGGCCCAGCTCAACGACATCGCCCCGCTCGGCGGGGGACGTTTTCTGCTCCTCCGCAACAACGCATCCGGCCTGGCTCTGATGACTTTCACGGATGCCAAGACTCGCGATTTGGAAACCAAACGCATCGACCTCGGACAGCCGTCCGAACTCGGCGCGATCCGCTTCCCTCGTCTGCGCGGCATCGCTTTGGACGCCCTGAAACTAGAGGTCAGCACCAACCACGGAAGCGACGAACTCGAGGGTTGGTCACCGTGGGCTGCACTCAAACTGCGAGACGACGCATTCCAAGCCGACGGCCTGCGCGGACGCTATGTCCGCTACCGTCTGACCCTGCCCGGCGCCCCGGCCGACTTCCAGATCGACAGGGGTGTGCAGTATTTCCGTCCGCAAAATCGCCGTCCCACGCTGGGCGATTTCCGCGTGTTTCCGCCGAACCAGGGCATCATCCCTGCCGGCGAAACTCCGATGAACGCCGTCTCCACGCTGGGCCAGCTTCTGTTTCCCAACCAGCGCGATCTGAAGGGCGACGCCCCTGAGAAAGGCCGTGGAGCGTTTCTGAACAGTCAGGTGGTCCCCCAGCCCGGCGTGCAACTCGTCTATTGGAACATCAATGACGCCGATGGCGACAGCCTCGCCTACACGTTCTCGATCCGCCCCGATGGCGCCGGCGATTGGACGGATCTCTCCGTGCAATCTCCTGACGCCTACGTGCAATTCGACACGGGCAGTCTGCGCGAAGGTTTGTACCTCACGCGCCTTACGGTCGCCGAGCAAGCGCCCCGCCCTGCCGACCAGCGCCTCTCCTATACCTTCGAGACCGACAGCCTGCTTGTCGACCGCACCGCGCCGGCCATTTCCGATACCAAGCTCAGCCGGGCCAACGGCCAGGTGATCATCACCGTCGCAGGACGGGATGCACTTTCGTTGCTGGAAGGCGCGGAGTTTGTGTTGAACAATGGTGTCCGCGAAATCGTATTGCACCCCCTCGACGGCCTGCTCGATGGCCGCGAGGAAAGTTTCCGCCTGGAGCTCCCCGAGGCCCGCGCCGCCGGCGCTACCTCCGTCGAAATCATCCTCTACGACCAATCCGGCAACGCATCCTCCACGCGCGTGGCCGTGAAGTAAAAGCCTCGAGGCAGGAGAGAACACCAAGTAGCGAAGAAGCGAAGTCGAACCGGCTTCAGTAGCGACCAATTTTCAACATGGGCCACTACTACCATGAATCGAAAACTGAATATACCCGACGACGTGGAGGAGCTTGCCCATAAAACGGTCAATGCCGTCTTCCACTTGCACAATGAAATGGGGCCCGGTCTGTTGGAGAGCGTTTATGCCACCTGCCTGACCGAGGAACTGACCTATCGTGGCATCAGCAGTATCTGTGAAATGCCAGTTCCCCTGAGCTACCGGAATCGCCGGTTGGATATGGGCTTTCGCGTAGACTGTATGGTTGAGGGCAAGCTATTGCTGGAGCTCAAAGCGACAGAAAGCGTGCTGCCAGTGCACCGGGCGCAGGTGATTACCTATCTGAAGCTAACCAAGTTGCCCTTGGGTTTGCTGATCAACTTCAACGTTCCATTGATTAAAGATGGGATACATCGAGTCTTTAATCCCAATCTGACTTAGCTGCTTCGCTGCTTGGTGTTCTCCCCTCGTCTCGGGATTTTTCACGCCCGCGGATGGGCCTTGGCGTGGATCTCCTTCAAACGCGCCACGCTGGTGTGCGTGTAGATTTGCGTCGTCGTAAGGCTCGCGTGGCCGAGCAGCTCCTGCACCGAGCGTAAATCCGCTCCCGCGTTGAGCAGGTGCGTGGCATAGGAGTGACGCAGCTTGTGCGGCGTGATGTCCATCGGCAGGTCGGCGAGCGCGAGGTAACGCTTCACCAGCTTTTGCACTTCGCCGGGCGTCATGCGCCCATGTCGCTCGGTGACGAGCACCGGCGCTTCGCGCGCATTGTCCTTTGCTTGGGTATCGCGGAATTTCCTCAACACGGCCATCGCCGCATCGCCCAGAGGACAGATGCGTTCCTTCCGGCCTTTGCCCAACACCCGGGCGCTGCCGGTGCCGACGTCCACATCGCCATAATTGAGCGCCACCGCCTCACTGACGCGCAGGCCACCTCCATAGAGTATCTCCATCACAAGCCGGTCACGCAGCGCGGCGAACGGGCTGATCGCTTCGTTCGCCAGCAGTTTTTCCGGACCAGCCAGCAGCTGCAACATCTGGGCCTCGGTGAGAAACTTGGGCAATGCCTTCTCGAGCTTGGGCAGCGGCACCCCCGTAAACGGATTCTTCGTCAGCTTTCCCTCGCGCATCCAGTAGCGATAAAAGGTTCGCAGCCCCGACACGTGGTTGTGCAAGGTGCGCCGGCCAAAACGCCGTTGTGCCTCGATCACAAAGTCGCGCACGTCCCGCGCACTCAGGCGGGCAAAAGCGTCCGGCGGCCGGCCGGATTGCTTCAGCCAGCGGGCATAGTCTTCCACCGCCTGCCGGTAGTTGCGCACCGTGTAGGCGGAATACCGTCGCTCTTTCGCCAGATAATCGAGGAACGGCTGCAGCCACTCGGCAGCGACCGCCGCGGGCAGCGGCTCGTCCGCTTGCTGCGTTTTGCTGGTAGGGGCCATTGCCCTCAATGGCCCTTTTCCAGGGCAACCGCCCCGACCTTTGTTTCCACTTCCCGCATCACCCGATTGCACTCCTGACGCAACGCCATCTCGGGGTCGATGCCGGCCTTGCGGCACGCCGCCGCCAGCTCGAACAGACGCCGTCCGGCCTCAGCCTCCGTGAGCCCATTTCCGAGCTCGCTGATTCCGCCTTCATTCACGACCCCGGCGACCCGCAGTGTCTTCTTTTCGATCTGTTTCATTACCGCTTCTGCAAACATCAGGGCGGGCAGGCGCGGGGGCAGCTCTTTGAACACGCCGCTCTGGACCGGACCGTTCTTCTTCTCGGTCGCCTTGATTTGCTCCCATTTGGTGATGACCTCACTGGCCGTACCCAATTTGCCATGGTCGCCGAAGACATGGGGATGGCGGCGAATGAGCTTCTCGTTGATCTCGCGGGCCACGTCGTCGAAGTTGAAGTCGCCCCGCTCGGACGCGAGCTGGGCATGAAACACCACCTGGATCAACACATCGCCCAACTCCTCGCGCATGTGCGGGATGTCGTTGCGGTCGATCGTGTCGAGCAATTCGCTGCACTCGTCGATCAGACAGCGGGCGAGCGTCTGGTGCGTCTGTTCCTGATCCCACGGACAGCCGTCGGGCGCCCGGAGCCGGGCCATGGTCTGGCGGAGTTCGTCTATCGGCGTCATGGCATTGGGGTAACCACGAAACCCGCGAAATACACCAAAAAAGCCCGGCATTTTCCTGTTCCTTTCGCGGATTTCGTGTGTTTCGTGGTGGCGCATTCCATGGACAAACTCACCGAGATCATGGCCCACAAGCGCCGAGAGGTCGCTCCGCTGCTACGTCCCGTATTCGCCAGCGAGCTGGCGGAAATCAACCGCAAGCTGCCACGTCCGCCTTCGTTCCTGTCCGCCCTGCGCCGGCCCGACGGCAAGCTCGCCATCATTTCCGAGATCAAGCGCCGTTCCCCGTCCGCCGGAGCCATCAAGGCCAACGCCTCCGCCGTCGAACAGGCCCGCAAATACCGCGCTGCCGGGGCCGCGTGTCTTTCCATCCTCACCGATACCGAATTCTTCGGCGGCCACCTCGCCGACCTCGTCGAGGTCACGGCCGATTTCGCCCGGACACCGCCGGCTCCTGGGGTGAGCCTGTCGAATCCCGTCCCCTGTCTGCGCAAGGATTTCATGGTGCACCCGATCCAGGTGCTCCAAGCCCGCGAGGCCGGCGCCAGCGCCATCCTCATCATCGTTCGCGCCCTCAATGACGACGAGATCACCGCCTTGCATGAAGCCGCCACCGCGGCCGGGCTCGACGCACTCTTCGAGATCCACAACGAAGACGAACTCCGGCGCGCCGTCTCGCATAAGGCGAAGATCATCGGCGTGAACAACCGCGACCTCGCCATCTTCAAGACCGACATCGGCCTGTCCGAGCGCCTCATTCCGCAGTTTCCCAAGGATGTCGTTGCGGTCAGCGAGAGCGGCTTCTCCACCGCGGCCGACGCCGCGCGCGCGCGCGCCTGCGGGGCTCACGCCCTGCTCGTGGGCGAATCTCTCATGAAGGCTGCCGATCCCGCCGCCCTGATCCGTGAATTTCAAGGTGCGTGAAGCGCGTCATCCTGAGCCCCGCGAAGGATCCAAGCATGACTGATGCCTGCGGAAGACGCCTTGGATTCCTCGCTCCGCTCAGAATGACGCACAAATAAAGGCACCCATGCCTCTTTCCCCCTCCGCCACGCGCGACCTCCTGGCCAAGCTCGGCCACCAGCCCAAGCATTTCCTCGGGCAAAACTTTCTGGTCGACGGCAACATCGTCCGCAAATCGCTCGAGCTGGCGGGCGTCAAAGCGGGCGACACAATTGTCGAGGTGGGACCGGGACTGGGCACGCTGACCTCGGCGCTGCTGGAGGCCGGCGCCGAAGTATGGGCGGTTGAAAAAGACCGCCAACTCCACGCCTACCTGGAGGAAACGCTCGTCCCCGCCCATCCCAAGCTGCATCTGCTCGAAGGCGACGCCATGGATCATCCGCTGGCGGGATTGACTGATCTGTGGGCGGGGTGCCCTCACCCCGCATCAGCCGATATCGAGCGGGGTGAGGG
>DATCRM010000040.1:0-6999 GCA_036568985.1 Lacunisphaera sp.
CCGCAGCACTGGCCGATCGACCGCTGGGCCCCACCCGAGGAATTCGCCCATTGGAAAAAGCTCGGCCTCGAACTCGGCATCGGCGTAATCGAGAGCGGCCCGCTCGTCCGTTCCAGCTATCACGCCGACGAGCAATCCGCCAAATATGTCGGCGAAGAACACCTGAACGTGCGGCCGACTCTGGCCAACGCCTGAACCCGGGTGGCCACACCGAGCGGACCCGCGCGATGAAGTCCTCCTCCCTGCAGACGATTTCATCGCAATCCGGAAAAATTCTCGCGCCCCTCCTTGTGGGACTGCTTGCGCTTGGCCTCGGGGGAACAGTTTTCCTTCAAATCGAAAAACTGCCCGAAACATCGCCCGTATCACGGGGCGCGAAACTGGCCGACCAAGCCGGGTGCTTTGCCTGCCACGGTCGCGGGGAGGAAGAGCCTCGATTCAATCTCCGCCAAGCGGCTCCCGGCAAATGGCGGGCCAAAAACAATCCTTCCCTCGGCGAAGGTGAAATTACCAAGGCGGCCGAATTGGTGGACTGGATCGCCCATGGCGTGACCGCCGACGAGATCGAGAAACACAAACAACTCTTCATCCGGATGCCCGCCTATCAGGACCGGCTCACCCCGCGCGAAATCGACGACATCGCCGCGTGGATCCTGGCCGAGGGGTTGAAGAGCCAGGTGGACGCTGCGACGATAGCCCCGGCAGCGACCGACGGACAGCCTCTCACCTCCGACCAATTGCTCATTGCGGGAGACCTGCTTTCGCGCCGGAACGGCTGTTACCAATGCCACGGTGAACTCGGCCAAGGGGGCGTCGCGAATCCCCAATCTTTCAAGGGCTACATCCCGGGGTTCCAAGGTAAGGATTTTCTCAAGCTGACCGCGAACGGCGACCGCGCGGAGATCCTGCATTGGATCGATCATGGTCGGGGTCAGGCCGTGGAAACCGGCCTCCTTGGCCGGCTCGCCAAAAGGTACCTTGATCGGCAGGCCATCCCGATGCCGGGCTACCGCGAGCAACTCACCACCGCCGAGAAAGAGCTGCTTGCGGACTATCTTTTGCTCCTCAATAAAACCGGCCCGCTTTCTGCTCAGGAAATCGAACGACTCGTCCACCTCCTCGCTTCATCCTCTTCGTCATGATCCGTCCCTGCCTGCCCGTCTTCCTTCTGCTCGCCTTGCCCGCCGTCCTTTCCGCCAACGATCCTGTGGTTGCCACCCTCTTGCCGCTCAAGCCGGAAGTCCGCAAGGTCATCGACGAGAGTTGCATCATTTGTCACGGCGCAGTGATCAACGGCGAAAAGGAAATGCGCGACGATGTGGACTTGACCTCCGACGAGTCGATCCGCGACACCGTGCCCAACGCCGGCAAGCTCAAGCTGGTGATCCAAAACGGCAAGATGCCGCACAAGATGCGCCTTTCCAAACGCCTGCGCAATGACGAGGCCCTGCAGCAGCGTCTCGCCGCGATCCGCGCCAACTACGACAAGGAAGGCCAGAAGGAAATCCTGCTCGCCTGGCTGAAGGACGTCACCGCGGCCAAGGAAGAAGAGAAGAAGACGGAGTGAGCCGACGCCTTCTGCGTCAAACTGCAAGGCAGGCTCGCTGATCCCAGCTCTTGGTTTTTGTTTAGGTGGAGGGCCGACCTCCAGGTCGGCCGCGGCCCAGCTGGAGCTGGGCCCTCCAGGATGCGCCCAGCGGTCGTGCCCCGCCATCCCAACCTTACACGTTCCCCAGCCGCCCCGTCGAGTCGCCGAAGCGCTCGAGGCCGGTGACGCCGGCTTGGTCAGCCAGATCGAGGAAGAGATTGGAAAGCGGCCTTGAGCCGTGATTGACGAAGCGGCCGCCGCGGAGCAAGCCGCCGCCGCCACCGGCGAGAACGAGCGGCAGATTTTCGTGGGTGTGCCGGTTGCCGTCGGCGTTGCCGCTGCCATAAAGGATGCGGGAGTTGTGCAGGATCGAATTGCCGTCCACGTCGCGCGTCTGGTCCAATTTGACCAGGAACTTGTTGAACTGCTCGACATACCAGCGGTCGATTTGAGCCACCTTCTCGACGCGTTCGGCGTTGTTCTGGTGATGCGAAAGATCGTGGTGACCCTCGGTGATGCCGATTTCGCTGAACGACCGGTTGTCGCCGTCGTGGCCCAGCACGAAGGTGGCCACGCGGGTGGAGTCGGTCTGGAAGGCCAGCAGTAGCATGTCGTACATCAACTGGACATACTCCGCATGCGTGGCCGGGATGCCAGCCGGGGTTGGCAACACCGGATCGATGCCGGGACCGAAGCGCTCGGCCTTCTGGATGCGGGCCTCGACGTCGCGGACGCCGGTGAGGTACTGGTCGAGCTTCTCGCGGTCATGGAAATCGAGCCGGCCCTGCATGCGCTTCGCGTCGTCCCGCACAAAGTCGAGCACCGAGCGGCGCTCCTGCATGCGACGCTGGGCGTTCGCGGCGCGCTCGCCGTGGGCGCCGGCGCCGAAAAGGCGCTCGAAGACCAGGCGCGGGTTGTTCTCGGGCGTCATCGGCGTCGTCGGCGACTGCCAGGAGATGTTATACTGGTACGCGCAGGAATAACCGGAATCGCAATCGGCGGACTTGCGGTTGGCGTCGCAGGTGAGCTCAAGCGAAGGAAAACGCGTGAGGTGGCCGACCTGGTTGGCGATGGCTTGGTCGATCGAAACGCCAGCGCGCACGTCGGTGGCGCTTTTGTTGATGCGCACGCCGGTGAGGAAAACACTGTTGCCGCGCGCGTGATCACCTCCGCCGTCGTTGCCCGGGTTGGCGTTGGCGTGTTCGAGACCGCCCAGCACCTGGATATGCGACCGCATGCCTTCGAGGGGCGACAAGGTGCTCTTCAAGGCAAAGTCGGTCAGCCCGCCCGCCGGCCACCAGCGATCGGGAATGGCGCCGTTGGGAAAAAAGACGAAAGCCGTGCGAAGCGGCGCGCCGGTGGCGGTCGTGGCAAGTTGGGCGGCGGTGGCGGTCGCCGCGAGCCGCGCCGGCAGCAACGAGTGCATGGCCGGCAACGCGAGACAGGCCCCAAGGCCCTTCAGGAAACGACGGCGGTCCATACGCTGAAAATATTTCTCAAGGGTGGAATCCTGGGGGGTATTCATGGCGGTCGGGGGTTGGAGGGAGATGCAGTGCGAAAGTCTTTTCGTTCAGTGGGCGCGGTTCACACACCCCGCCCTGTCGGGCACCCCTCTCAAGAGGGGATTCAAGGTGGATGCTCTTTTGGGGGATTGGGTCCCCTCTGGAGAGGGGTGGCGCGAAGCGACGGGGTGTGTAGTTCGGCGTCACAAAACAGATCAAGTGTCAGTCGGCACCATAGCCGGTTGCCCCGCGGTGTGAGTAGCCGGCTCGTTCCGCCGCTGTTGAAAGGGCGCCGAGTCGATGATGCCGCGAATCAGCGTCGGAAGGCGGCCATCCGCACCTTCCAGCTGGGCGACGAGCTCGTCGAGCGTTCCGACGTCGGTGTAATCCAGCCCCCGCCCCAGCGCGTACGTGAGGAGCTTCTCGGCCATGTTGCGCAGGTAATCTTCGCGATGTTCGGTCGCGAGGATATGTTTCAATTCGCGGATGTTGGTGAATTTCTCGCCCGTGATGAGCTTGCCGGCGGGCTGGACCGGCATGCTGCTGTCGATGTCGCGCCAGCGGCCCATGGCGTTGAAATTCTCGAGGGCGAGACCGAGCGGATCCATGCGGTTGTGGCAGGAACGGCACATGGCGTTCTTCGCATGCAGGTCGAGGGTCTCGCGGAGGGTCATCTTGCTCAGCTCCTCTTTGGTCGCGACGTTTTCAAGCGGAGGGATGTTGGGGGGCGGCGGCGCGGGCGGCGTGCCGAGGATTTTTTCGAGGATGAACACCCCGCGTTTCACGGGCGAGGTGCGCGTGGGATTGGAGGTCACCGCCAACACGGTGCCTTGCGTGAGCACTCCCCCGCGGGGACTGTCGGACGGCAGTTGCACGTTGCGCATTTCCCCACCGGTCACGCCCTCGACACCGTAGTGCCGCGCGAGCTCCTCGTTGAGAAAGGTGTAGTCGGCCTCGATGAGCTCCACGAGGCTGCGATTCTCCCGGAGCACGTGCGCGAAGGTCAGTTGCGTCTCCTGCTGCATCGCCTCGCGCAGGCTGGTGGTGAGCTGCGGCTTGGGGGAACGGAGGACGGGGACCACGATGTTGCGGATGCGATTGGCTTCGGCGGCCTCCTCCGGCGTGCGCTGCTCCACCGGGACGCGGTTGAGTTTCCGGAACGATTCCAGCGCCCGGATGAACTCGGGATTGGGGTTTTCGCGCAGAAAAACGTCCAGCGGGTTGATCACGACCGTGGTAATGTCGCGGGCCTGAAGCCACTGGCCGGTGAAGTTGCGGACGAATTCCTCCGATCGCGGGTCGGCCAGCATGCGATCCACCTGCTGCGTCAGGTTCGCGCGCAACCGGCCCTCCCGCGCCAGGCGAAACAGCTCGGCGTCGGGCATCGTCGACCAGAGGAAATACGAAAGCCGCGAGGCAAGCGCCCACTCATCCACGAGCGGGTAGGCCTGGCCGGGCGCGAGCGGCAGCGTCTGTTCCTCGCGAAAGATGAAGCGGGGAGAGGCCAGCACGGCGACCATGGCCTGCGCAACGCCAGCCTCAAAACTACCGCCCGGACGCGCCGCGACGTCCGCCACCAAAGCGGTCAGCGAGTCGATGGCCCCCGGATCGACCGGACGGCGATAGGCACGGTTGGCAAAGTCGGTCAGCAGATCCCGCGCATAAGCGCTGCGGGCTTTGGCGGACTTCGGCACGGGTTTCGGAAAGAAACGCGCGTAGTTCCGAGGCTGCACCCAATGCTTCTCATCAGCCGGTCCTCGCACGATTACGTTGTTCACCCGCAGGCGTAGCAGACGTTTCTGATCGCGATCCGGCCCCATCGGCCGGACCTCGAAGGCCAGCTGGTGATCGCCGGGCGACCACGTGCGTTCGAAGGTGAACTTGAACATCTTGTCGCCTTCACGGACGAATTCCTGATCGAGGAGCTTCTCGCCGTCCGCGGTGACCAGCACCCGACAGCGGTTGTAGTCGAATTGATCGTCCACGTAATGTTCGACGGCGCGGAGATTGAGCTCGATCTCGTATTTCCCGGGCGCGTCCACGTGGTGGGTCGCGGCCACGGTGGCCGGAGTGTAGTAGGAGAGATCGAGCGCCTTGCCGGCCGGCGCCGGGGCCGGCCGAAGAAACGCCGCGGCGGCGGGCGCAGCTTCCTGCCCCGCTTCGGCGGGCTTGGATGATTCGATGGGCGGTGGTGCGACGGTGTCGACGACCAAGCTGGCGGGCGTTTCCATTTTGATCGTGGCGAAGCGCCGGCCCTCGATGACGTGTTCGGCGACGACGCGCGACCGCATGGGCACCACTCCGGTCACGATCGACTGCGCGGCATCGAGGTACTTCTCCAGCAACATCGGCGAAACCGTCAGCACGTCGCCGTTGTTGTCGAACCCGTGACCGGTATCATCGGCGGGAAATTCCTTCTGCGTGTCGTAATCGACGCCGAGCAGATCGCGGATCGTGTTGCGGTACTCCACCCGGTTCAAGCGGCGGACCGTGACCCGGCCTGGATCCGGCTTCGCCGGGTCCAGTTCAAAGATGTCGCGCTTGATGAAGGCGGCGAGCTTGTCGATGTCCGCCTGCTCCAGTGAATCCTCATCCGCGGGCGGCATGACGTGCGCGCGGGTATTTTTGAGCACCCGCAGCCAGAGCTTGTGGTCCTTCAAAGCGGCTTCGTCAGTGAACCCGTCGAGTTTTACGCCGCCCTTGCTCTCGCCGTCGCCGTGGCAGGTATAACAGTAGTTCTGAAGCATCGGCTGAATGTCTTTATGAAAGGCATCCAGCGCCGGCTGGGCCGACGATACCACGGGCAGCAGCAAAGCAGGCAGCAACAAGGCGGGTACTAACCGAACACACACACACATGGTAGGGGGTGTCGCCATACAAGTCGCCTCCCTCCCGTTTGCAAACGCCAGGGCACGCCTCTCTTTAGACTGCCGCTGAAGAAACACCTTTGGCCGTCCACGCGGCAGGTGAGTCCCGCAATTATCAGGGTTCGAATCCCTCCATCCTTTTTGTGCTTTTTGTGGCCATCCCTCCTGAGGAATTTCGGTTTATGCTATGACTATGAACAAGCGGTAGCCTACACTTGCCTTGGACACCATCGCTCGTCATTGAATCTCCCAATCGAGTTGGGCCAGCTCGGTAATGAAGTGACCGCATTGCCATGCGGTTACATTAATCAACCCTGCTCACGCCCATAAATGCGCCCGCCATTTCGCGCCCTCGCCCTCGCACTATTCATCACCCGTTGCTCGTCGCTGCTCGCCGGTAGCTTGCAAGTGAATCTCTCCCCTGCGGAGGCTGTCTCGACTGGAGCCCAATGGCGCGTCGACAGCGGCGCATGGCAAGCCAGCGGGGCCACCGTCACCGGCCTAGCCGCCGGCAGCCACACGGTCGACTACAACACGGTCGCCGGGTACACCGGCCCGACAGCCGAAACCGTCAGCCTGGCGGCCGACGAAGAACTCTCGCTCGCACGCAGCTACACGGTGACGACCGGGTTGCCCGCCCAGCTCGTCATCACGCTCGCGCCTGCGCCCACTACTGGCAAGTGGCGGATCGATGGGGGCTCTTGGCGTAGCAGCGGTTACACCGTCACGGGCCTGCTCTCCGGTCCTCACAGCATCGAGTATTATGCCGTTTCGGGCTGGGCGAGTCCTCCGACCGAGACGGCCACGCTCGTCGCCGGTGCCAACGCGCTCCAGCGCAGCTATGCTCAGTTCGCCGCGCTGAAAGTCACCCTCTCCCCGACCACCGCCAAGTGGCGCATCGATGGCGGCTCCTGGCGCAGTAGCGGTAGCACCGCCACAAGCCTCGTTCCCGGCTCGCACACGGTTGAATACAACATTCTCGGAGGCTACACCCCTCCGCCAACCGAAACCGTTAACCTCGCCGCGGGCACTAATACGATCC
>DATCRM010000041.1:0-8319 GCA_036568985.1 Lacunisphaera sp.
GGGAAGGGGAGGGCATGCCCGGTCAGGCGGATTCCCAGCGTCCATAAATACCGCAGGGGAGGATCTTGCCGTCCTTCTGGATCGGGAGGCCGACCTCGCCGCCGTGGATGCGGCCACCCGCCTGGTGCATCAGGCCATCAAGGAGATTAATGACGACGGAGGGCGAGAGGCGTGCGGTGTAGGCGTTGATCAGGAAGAACAGCGGCCGGTCGCTCAGCACCTGCTTGCATTCGTTGAGCAGGTCCCAGAGGTGGTCCTCGAGCTTCCACATTTCGCCGGTGCTGCCGCGCCCGTAGGTCGGCGGATCCATGATGATGGCGTCGTATTTCCGGCCGCGCTTGATCTCGCGGCGCACGAATTTCATGCAGTCGTCGGTGATGTAGCGCACGGGCGCCTCGGCGAGGCCGGAGAGCGCGGCGTTTTCGCGGCACCACTTGACCATGCCCTCGGCGGCATCGACATGGCAGACGCTGGCGCCGGCGTGAGCGGCGGCGACCGAAGCCGCGCCCGTGTAGCCGAACAGATTCAGCACGCTGACTTCGCGGCCGCTGGCGCGGGCATCTTTGATCTTCTTGGAAAACCAGTCCCAGTTGACGGCTTGCTCAGGAAACAGGCCGGTGTGTTTGAAGCTTGTGGGATGGATCTTAAACTTCAGAGCGCCGTAGCTAACGGTCCAGTGCTCGGGCAGCTTCTGGCGGTATTCCCATTTGCCGCCGCCAGTCTCGCTGCGGTGGTAGAAGCCGTCCCAGCCGGTCCAGTTCTGGCCGCCGGTCTTGGGCCAGATGATCTGCGGGTCGGGCCGCACGAGATTGTAGGGACCCCATTGCTCCTGCTTCATGCCACCGCCGCAATCGAGCAGGCGGTAGTCCTGCCAGCGGTCGGCAACAATGAGGCCTGGGCGTTCGATGGTCATGGGCCGAGTAGAGAAGGAAAATCCCAAACGCCAAATGCCAAATCGCGGGCTGGGCATTCCGGGAGTTGGTCGCCAGCCGAGGCGGGCGCAGCAACCCGTTGCTCGCGTCCGTCATCCTAAGGCGTGCGAAGCATCCAAGAGGACGGCGTAAGTTGCGTTCCGCGCTTGGATCCTTCGCATGGCTCAGGATGACGGTGGCGGGAAATGCCTTGGGATTTTCGGTCTGTGTCTGGCCTTTGGGATTTCTAACAATTCTCATCCTTCGCCATGCCCTGTGCGAGCTCAGCCATGGTTTTCAAGAATTCCTTCTCGAGATCGAATCCGTGCACGGACGACCACGCCGCCGCGGCCACCGCTTTGTTTCGCTCCGTCGACCGCGCTCCTTATACCGTGCCGGAGCTGGCGCGAGTCACGTGCCGTACAGCCGGTCGCCGAAATCGCCCAATCCGGGCAGGATGTATTTGCGAGCGTTGAGCTCGCGATCGAGCGCGGCGGTGTGGATGGAAATCTCCGGGTGCGCTTTTTGCACGGTGGCCACGCCTTCGGGGGAGGCGACAATGCACACGAAAACAATCTCCTTCGCGCCGGCGGACTTCACCACGTCGAGCGCCTGCGCGGCGGAGCCGCCGGTGGCGAGCATCGGGTCCACCACGATCACGCGTTTGCCCTCTAGCGGGGGAAGCTTGCAATAATAACTCCGTGCGATGGCGGTCGTGTGGTCGCGCTCTAAGCCGACGTAACCGATGGAGACATCGGGAAAAATATCCTGGAAGGGCTGCACCATGCCGAGGCCGGCGCGCAGGATGGGCACGACGGCGAGCGGCCGGGCGAGCACGCGGCCGGTCATCGGCTCCATCGGCGTGTCGATCGGTTTTTCCTCGGTGGCGATACTGCGGGTCGCCTCCAGTGCAAGCAGGAGGGAAATCTGGTAGCTGAGCGTGCGGAACAGCGCGGGCTTGGTGGTTTTATCGCGCAGGTGGGTCAGCACGTGCGTGCCGAGCGGGTGTTGCAGAACGTGAAGAGACATGGGAGGAAAAATCTCAAACGCCAAAGAGCCAAAGGACAAAACAAGGCAGGCAGAAGAAATTCGCCGGAATCCAAAAAGGCGAGAGGGGAATCTCAGCCGTCACGGTTGAATCGGCTTAATCCTTTCGTTGGGGATTTGGCCCTTGGCGTTTGGCCTTTCTGCAGCCTACGGCTGCAATGTCAGCGTATGCTCAGCCGGACCCGGGAGCAGCGGCGTAGGTTCGCCTTTCGCCCAGGCATCATGGCCGGCGCGATAATAGGGCGAAAGGGGATGACCGCTTTGACCGCCGGGCATGTGGAACAGACCCTCGGATTCATGTCCGGGCGCGACCACCATGCGTTCGCTGGCGCCATAGCCTGCGGCTTGCATGCGCGGCATGTCGCTGCCGCCGGGTAGCGGCTGGGCGGGCATGTCGAGCAGGCTGCCCAGCGGGCCGGGCAGGATGCGGCTGAAGGGATGTCGCATGCGCAGCGTGTTCTCCAGGCCGTTCGTGAAACGGGTGGGAGCCAAGCCCGCGCGGTCGGTCTCGGCCAGCACGTCGTCGGCCGCCGCCAGGAGCAATGCCTCCCACGAGGCGTGGGCCGGATTGAGCAAGCGGGCCGGTTGTTCGTGGACGAGTTGCCACAGCGCGTCCTCGTACTGGAAATTGCCGTAGGAAAAATCGGGATAGTGGGCCGCAGCGCGCTCGAAGAACGGACTGAGCACACGCGCCGCAACCTTGAGTCGCCACAAGCGTACCAGCCGATAGGCCGCCGAATCCGCACTAGCGTGGCCGTCCCAGCCGGCCACGGCATCGCGCAGGTCGCGGCGCACGGATTTTTTGGCCACGGCTTCATCACTCAAAACCGTCAGCATGAATTTCTGCCAGCGGTCGAGAAACCGCGCCCGGTCGTCCAGTTGCACGGCGAGCAAATCGGCCGGTGCGGCCTTTTTTCCCGAGGCGACGAGCTGCCGGAGATCGTCGCGCACCTGCGAGGCACGGGCGCCGCTATAGTAGCCGCCGTCGCCGAGTTTCGCGAGGGCTTCGCCTCCGACGGGGCGCTGGTTGGCGCTCCAGAGCAATCCTTCGGGAGGATTGGCGATCGCGGGCACCTCGTCGGGCGCGAGCCAGCCGTCCCACCGCCGGTCGCCGAAGGCCCAGGACACCGGGAAGCGTCCATCGTAACCGACGCGGCGCGGAAACTGCCCCGTTACCGTCCAGCCGATCGAACCCGCGGCATCGGCGACGACGAGATTCAAGTTGGGCGTTCCCGAACGGCGGCCGATGGCGAGGGCCTCGGCGGTGGTGGTCGCGGTCTCGAGCGCGAGCACATTGAGGTTGGTGGATTCCGGATCGTGGGCGTTCCAACGGAGCGCGAGCAGACGGCCATCCTCGTCTTGGGAGAAAATCGGCCCCCACTGGGTCCAGCGGGCGGTGAACTTCACCGGTTCGGCGCCCCGGACGGCAATCGTCTCGGCGCGATCCTCGATTTCCTTGTAACCCTGAGGCGTGCGGTAATAGGCCTGCGCGGTGTTTTCGGTTTCGATGATGACGACGTCGGAGGTGTCGGCATAGGAGACCGTATAACCCCAGGCGATATGCCCGTTGCTGCCCGCCACGAGAGCGGGCACGCCCGGCAGCGTGACGCCGACGACGCGATGGCTTGAGCCGGTCGAGTCGGTCCAGGCCAGAACGGCGCGGTACCAGATGTGGGGCACGTTGAGGTTGAGATGCATGTCGCTGGCGAGGAGGGCGCCGCCGTTGGCGGTATGGGCGCCCGCTAGGGCAAAGGCATTTGAGCCCGAGGGCAGAGGGGCTGGCGCGGAAGCGCCGTCAGCCGGCTGATTTTCCTCGCGGGTTCGAAGGCGTAGGGAGGGCAGCGAGGCGGGCGGGAACGTGCTGCCATCGAGCGCGGCATCCCACGAGGTGCCTTGCGGCGCAAAGAAATTGACCGCGCTCTGCCCCAGGCTCCAGCGAACTTGGTTCAGGCTCAGTTCCAGCCGGCCGGTGGCATCCTGCAGGTCGAACCACATCGCATAGATCACCAAGAGACTGTCCTCGGCGCGCCAGGCTTGGGGAACGGTGCGCAGCACCAGGTATTCCCACGGCGTGTGGCGGAGGGACGCGAGACCGGCATTGACGCCGGCGGTGTAGGCCTCGAGGAGGGCGCGCTTCTCCGGGTCGAGCCGGGCGAGGGCGTGTTGCGCGGTCCGCCGGAAACCATGCAGTCGGTGCGCCTGATCGAGCGGTACGGCGGCCGGACCGAACAACTCGGAGAGTTCGCCCGCGCCACTCCGGCGGAGCAGATCCATCTGGAAAAAGCGGTCCTGGGCGTGGACAAAACCCGTGGCGCGGGCGACGTCCGCGCGCGAAGCGCCCGTGATCGTGGGCACACCGAGGGCATCGCGTTCGACTTTCACCGGCGCGGAGAGACTGGCGAGCGGGAGTGTGCCGTCGAGCTGCGGCAGGCTGGCCCGCATGCGCCACCACAGCCAGCCGGCCGCAAGCAACGCCAGCACGAACAACACGCTCAGCACCGAGGCGAGCAACTGCAGGCGTTTCCAGAGGGCTGAACTCACGGCGGCGGGATCAAATCTTCTCCCACGGACGTTCGGCGGCGGGATCGCGGCCCTCGTCGTAGTCGAGCACCTCGAACATGGTTTGCGGTGACTTGCCGGTCAGGCCGAACTGGACGCTGCGTTGTTTCACCAGTTCGGACCCGGCATCGCGCCAGCCGCGTTTCGTCATGAACGTGTTCCAGATTTCGCATTCCTCGTCGGTGCGTTTTGTGCCGTGCTCGTGCGCCCATGCGAGGATTTCCTCGTCAGAGCCGCCGGCAAGGGTCCGGGCTGTCAGGGCGGCATGGGTGACGCCGAGGAACCGGCAACAGCGGGCGTCGAAGAAGTTGGGTGCGGCCTGATCACCGAGGTTGGCGACGTACTCGGGGGGAAGCTTGCCCGCGGCGTGGAGGCGGATCTTGTCGAGCATGCGGCCGAAATAAACGAGGCGGCCGATTTTGGCGTAGGGGCTGCGGAGACCGGGAACGGCAGGCATTTTGATTTTGGATTCTCTATTTTTGGTGGACGGAAGCAGGACTTGGACTCAATCGCGGGCGTAGTAGGCCCACGTGGCGACGAGTCCGAGGAGGAAGGTGGGGAAATTGATCCACAGTTGGTGGAAAGGCACGGCATAATGCTGCACCGCCCAGATCACCGCCACATGTTTCACGGCGATCAGGGTCCAGCAGACCAGGATGATCTTCTCCACCTGTGGATTCGGCGGCACCGGCCGCTTCACCTCCACCGATTCGATGAAGGCGCGGTCGAAATCGGCCGGGTCGCGCGGCGAGAAAAACTGGAGGAGGTTGGCGAACATCCAGGGCAGACGTTAATCCGCACGGTCAAAAAGGAAAGTCCGGGCGTCAACCCAGCACGGTGAGCACGATGCCGATGACGATGCCGAGCACGGCAGGGAGCTTGGCCCCGCCCCGGGTCTCGCGGAAAATCCAGATGCTGCCGGCAAAGGCCACGAGCGTGCTGCCGCGACGCAGGCTGGAGACGACCGAGACCAGTGCCGCCGGATTCCGCAACGCGTCGAAATACACGTAGTCGGCGACGAGCAGGCTCAAGGCGATCAACGGGATGCTCCAGCGCCAGTGGAACTCGTTGCGCGGCCACCAGCGGCGCCACCAGCCGATGAAAAGCGGCAGCAGCACAACCGGCAGGTAGAGGGTAAACCAGGCCTGAACGGCCGCCGCGCTCAGGTGGACCGTGCCCAAAAGATATTTGTCATAGAGGCCGCTGACCGCGCCACAGAGCGTACCGGCGATCATGCAGCCGACCCATTTGTTGCGATGAAAATGAATCCCTTCGCTCCGGCCGGCGACCGATAGGCCGTAAAACGAGGCGAGCGTGAGCAAAATGCCGGCGTTCTCCAGCCACGAGGGACGTTCGCCCAGCACGACCAGCGCGCCCAAAAGGGTCCAGAGCGGGCCGGTGGCCCGGATGGGCGAACCCAGCGACAGCGGCAGGTGTTTGATGCCAAAATACGTGAACGCCCACGATGCGGCGACGATCATGGATTTCAGGAAGACCAGCCCGTGCTGCGCAGGCGTCAACGCTTCAGGCACGAAGGCGGCGGGCACCACGGCGGGAGCCGCGAGCCCGGCGAGCAACAGGACCAGCCAGACCGCCGCGCCGCAAAGCGTGCCTAGGAACAACACGGGCAGCACGGCATTGTCGCGCAGCGCGTGCTTCTTGCTCAGGTCATAGAACCCGAGAAAGAAGGCGGAAACGAGGCTGGCGGCGATCCAAGGCATGGATCGCGAGATGTGGCGCACATGGGGGCGCTAAGCAAGGATGTCCGCGCGCGGGGAAAGACACTGGACGCCCATCGCCCCGCTTGAGCCGCAGGCGGATGCACAGCTTCAACGCGCTACTTGGTTCGCACTCAGGGCCGCACTGCGCGCCTCCGCCAAGCCGTGACGCCCAAAACGAAAGCGCCGATGGTCAGCAAGGCCCAGGTCGAAGGTTCAGGCACGGCGGTGAAATTCAGCACGAGCGAGTTGCCGCTCTGGAGAAGGCTGAACGCCGAATCCGGCATGGTTCCATTCTGGAAAGAGGAGGCGTCGATCGTGAAGTTCGCGGCGTTGAAACCGGTGATGCCGCCGGCGGCCGTGAGAATGGAAAAGCTATAGGTGTTGCCAAACGTCAGGGGCGCCAGTCCAGTGGCGCCGGTCGCATCAAAACTTGTCAGGTAGAGGATGAAGCCGCCCGCCGACAAACTGGAAAGATCCAAGCTACCGCTGATGGCGAGCACGCTAGAGCCATCCGTCCGGGACGCATCCTGGAGTCCCCATTCCATGAGGCCGCCGTCCTGAAAGACGGTGTTGGGCGTCAACGTCAGCGTACCAACCGGCACATCGCTGATTCGGGTGAATCCGGGACTGAGAAACTGATTGGCACCGATCGTGATTGGCCCGCCTGGGACACCGTTGAAGCTCGACGGCGCGTACACGCCGAACCCGGAGAGTCCCCCTTGGGTCAGCACAATCGGATTTGTCAGTGTTACTCCGCTGTTCAAAGCAAGTTCGCTCCCGACGGAATTGAGGGTGATCGTCCCGGTGCCGGCTGACTGGTTGCTGCCGAGCGCGAGATTGCCGCGGTTGATAAGCGTGGTGCCGCCGGTGTATTGGTTGCTGCCTGCCAGATAAACGAAGTCGGCGGAGGCACTGTTGACGCCGTCGATGGTAACCGAGGCGTTTATCGCCCCGCCGGCCGCACTCAGGATGGAACCACCAAAATTATGGTTTTTTGTGTCGTCAGAGACATCGATGGTGAGATTGGCCCCAGCCGTGAGGGTGATGGTTCCGAAATCGGAGTCCGTGTCGATACCGTGAATCACCGGGGCCGTCGTCGTCATCGCCACCACTGAGGTGGCATCGAAAAAGTTGAGGGTGGCCAATCCGGCTGCGCGGTCGTGGGCCAAGGTCAGGGTGCCATGTTGAAGATTGAGGAATCCGTCCAGGGCGGCATTGTCGCCCGCGAGCGTCACGGCGAACGGGCTGCCGGTCGTGGCCCGTTGGAATTGGAGCGTTCCCGTGCCGGAAATGGTGCCCGAAAGGGTGAAACTGTTGTCGCCCATCAGATGGAGTTGGCCGCTGGTGCCGGTCAGCGCGATGGCGTTGGGGATATTGAGGCCGGGAGTTGCGGCTGCCAGCCCGGCGAGTCCACCGTTGGGAGCGGTGACCGTCAGCGTGCCGGATCCCAAAGCGGCATTATTACCCAGCACGACCGTGAGGCCCTGACTGTTGGCATTGAGTGTGGTGCCGCCGGTGTAAGTACTGATCCCGTTGAGTGTCACGATGCCGTTGCTGAACGAAGTGTTGGCGGTAATCGGCGTGCCGAGCATGAGCGCCAGCGCGGAGCTGCCGTCGGCCAGAGTGCTGTTTACCGTCAGGGCTCCGCCGTTGCCAGCGGTCAGGCGCAGCGTATTCGCGGCGTTGTTAGCGTTGGTGAGCGTCGACGGAGTCAGTGTACCGGAAAGGATTGCAGATGTGGCTGTGCCGAGGAACACGCCGTCATTGAAGCCGGTCAGGTCGACCCCGTTGGCGGTGGTAGTCCCGCTGCCTTCATGGGTGTCGAAACCGATGATACCCCAATTGCTGGCAGCGGTGAATCGCGAGAGGAAAGTCGCGGACAGTTCAACGAAAGTCGTCCCAATGTAGCCGTTGCCGACGGACGTGCTGGAGCCGCTGGTGACCAGCGCGCCGGTCGCCGGCAGGGCGACGATGCCGTCAAAGATGATGAATCCGCCCGTCGCCGTGGTACCGCCACTGTAGCTGTTCACGCCTTGCAGGTAGAGTTTGAGCGGCGGATACGTTCCCGGGCTGTTGTTGGT